>DATBLG010000078.1:0-2533 GCA_036555485.1 Gemmatimonadales bacterium
CGGCGCACCGAGACCTGCCGCATGTCCGCTCGATCGGTGACGCCGCCCGCGGCGTACAGACCGGTGAGCACGGTCCCGAGCGAGCTGATCTGGTAGGCGCCCGGCTGGTTCACTTCGCCGGTGACGTAGACCTGGTTGGCGCGCACGTTGGCGACGGAGACGTCGAAGCGCGTCGAGGCGTTCGCGCGGCGCACGCCCGAATACACGCGACCCAGTCTGGTGTACAGCACGTCCCGCAGCTGCTCGACCGTCAAATTTGAGACGAACACCTGGCCAACCTGCGGGATTAGCACGAAGCCCTCCCGCGTGACGGGCAGCGTGTAGCTGAGCTCGACGTCCCCCGTGAGGATCAGAACCAGTTGATCGCCGGGACCAAGCCGGTAGTCGGGCGGAACCGGCCCGGCGAGGAGCGGCAGAAACTGTGTGGTGGTCCGACGGAACGCGTCGACGCCGAATACGAGGCTGGTCGACTCGGGCCTCAACGGTGTGGTGAGCGCGCGGACGAGCCCGGTGTCCAGTGGGAGATTCGACAAACTCACTGAAATCGGGGGCAGCCCGACCGCCTGGATCGCCGCGAGCTGGTCGAGCGAGGCGGTCGGGAGCGTTGCCCCGGGTGTTTCCGGCTTGAGATAAGAGTCCAGCAGCGTCGGCGGGTACCCCGCCGCCTGCAGTCGGGCCCGGATCTGCTCCGGCGTCATTCCCGACCCGAGAATGCGATTGCGGATCTGCGCACCGAGCCCTGGGTTTTGCTGCAGCGCCTGCTCGAGCGCCTGCTGCGCCTGGGACGGTGGCGGCAAGGATGTCGGATTCTGGGCCCGGGCTGAGCGCGGTGCCGCCGCGCCGAGCGCGGCGAGGACCAGGGGGAGACCCCCCCAGCGGGCTGACGTCCTAACGGTGACCGACACCTTGGGCTCGTGATGTTCGGGCCGGTAAGATGCGTGCTAACTACAGGTGCGTCAAGATGTTAAATCACCGCAGGAACTGTCGGTATACCTCCGCTGTCTGTTCCGCCGTGCGCCGCCAGGTGAAACTGTCAGCCCGGTGCATGCCCAAGGCGATCAACGCCTCGCGACGATCCTGATCCTCCGACAGGTCGATCAACGCCTGGACGTAGGCAGCGGGGTCGCGACCTTCCACGATCACGGCGGCGTCGCCGCTGACCTCGCGCAGCCCTCCGGCGCCCGATGTGACGACCGGCAGGCCGGAGGCGAACGCCTCGAGCACGGGAAACCCGAATCCCTCATACAGAGACGGGAACAGGAGGACGTCGGCGGCGCGGTACGCCCGACGCAACGTCGTCTCGTCGGCGGCGGGGATGCTGCGCACGAACCGCTGCAAGCCGAGTCGCTCGACGAGCTGCTCCTGATCGCCCGTCAGCCGGCCTCCCACCTGGAGCAGGTGCACGTCCACACCCACTTCCATGCGCAGCCGGGCCACGGTCTGGATCACGAGCGGGACGTTTTTCCGGTCCACCGTACTCCCCACGTGGAGCACTACGAACGCTTCTTCGGGGATGCGCCAGTCGCGCCGCCCGCGCTCGCGTCCCGCGGGCGCCTCGCGAAAGAACGCCCGGTCCACTCCAAAGGGAACGACGCGGATCTTGCGGTCGTCGCCGAGCCAGGTGGCGAGCTCGCGCTTCAGCCACTCGGTCCCGACGAGAAACGCGTCAGCGAGGCGCAACGCTTTGAGCGTGCTTCGCAGCAACCGGTTGCGAAACGACTCCGCGATCCCGCCGCGCGGCGAGCGCAGCACGATCACGGGCATCAGATCGTGCACCGTGACGACGACGGGTCGGCGCCGCGCGCTGTTGAGCATGTGCGCGTAGGCGTGATCGAGGATGTGCACCAGGTCGGCGCGCTTGGCCTCCCGCTTGAGGCGGCGCGGATAAAACACGTAGCGTGCCGTGTAGCGATGCGGGCCGGAGAGTGGCGCCGGCAGTACCAGCCGAGAGGGATCGATCTCCTGGTTCCACCAGCGCTTGTAGCTCCCTGAGCCGCGACCGTCGCCGCCGGTATCACGCGTGAGGTCGCCGATGTGCGCGGCCAGGCGCACCTCGAATCCGGGGTCGCCGCTCTCGAGCCAGTCGTGCAGCCGATGCGCGTACTTGTCCATCGCCGCGAGGCGATCGAGGGGAAGGTCGGGGGCGAGCAGGACTCGGGGCATGTGGCCTAGCGTTTGGAGCCCGGGGTGCCCCCGGGTTTCTCGAGCATTTCCTGCCAGAACCGGAGCGTCCGCTCCGCGATCGCGTCATCGCTGAACAGCTTGAGCGCCCGGGCGCGAGCGGCCCGCGCGAGCCCGGTTCGCTCGCTCGGGTCGAGCGCCCGCGCCAACGCTCCTGCCAGGGCCTCGGCCTCGCCAGACGGCGTTACGATCCCGGCATCGCCGATCAACTCCGGGATCACGCCCGTGTCCGACCCGATGACCGCCACCTCGTTCGCCATTGCTTCGAGCAACGTCGTCCCGTTCGGCTCATTCCAGCGGGTAGTGGGGCGGGACGGTACGACCAGCACGTCGAGGCGCGGCCACAGGTCCG
>DATBLG010000089.1:0-39408 GCA_036555485.1 Gemmatimonadales bacterium
AAACCCCAACGTGTTGCGATTCAACAGGTTCTCGAACAGCGCCCGGCCGCGGAAGATGTTGTCGGTGATGCTGTGCTCGATGACCAGGGTAACGAACAGCACCACGGTGGCGACCACCCGCCAGCCACCGCCCAGGGTCCAGAGAGCGAGCCAGGCCACCCACACGACTGTCTCGATGACGGCGTTCACGGCGATCCGTCCCGCCGGCACATCCAGCCGCAGCAGTCCCACATCCCGTTTCACGTTGAAGGCGATGAGATGCTCGACAAAAAACGTCACGGGCAGGACGAGGACGCCCAGGACTTGCCGGCCGGCACGGACCAGCGCGAGCCACGCCACGAGCCCCACGACTTCCACCACGGTGAACACCACCAGGCCGAACAGTCGGATCATTGGCATCGCTCAGTCCTTGTTTGCCCACGTCGCGGTGTGGAAGTGCTCCGAGCGCGGCGCCAGTTTGCCCGTGCCGGCCGAGTACGCCTTCCAGTTCACCGCCGGGAAGTCGTTCGGGATTTGTTGCATGGTGATGCAGCCCTGCACGGGACAGACCTCCGCGCACAGGTTGCAGCCCACGCACGCCGCCTCGATGATCTCGACCGCCGGCCCCCCATTGCCCCGCGGGTGGCGCTGGATCGCCTGGTGCGCGCCGTCCTCGCACGCCGTCCAGCACAGCTCGCAGCGGATGCACTTGTCCTGATCGATCGCCGCGACGAGGTGGTAGTTGAGATCGAGGTCTTCCCACTTCACCACCTTCGGCACGGCCCGGCCACGCACCTCGTCGAGCGTACGGTGCCCTCGCTCGTCCATCCAGGTCGCGAGGCCGTCCACCAGATCCTCGATGATGCGGAAACCGTAGTGCATCACCGCCGTGCACACCTGCACCGTGCCGGCGCCCAGCGTGATGAATTCGGCGCCGTCCTTCCAGGTCGCGACGCCGCCGATTCCGGATATCGGGATCCGGACATTCGGGTCTCCCGCGACGGCCGAGACCAGATGCAAGGCGATCGGCTTCACGGCGGGCCCGCAGTACCCGCCGTGACTCGACTTCCCGGCCACCGATGGGAGCGGCGAGAATGTGTCGAGATCGACGCCGACGATCGAGTTGATGGTGTTGATCAACGACAGCGCGTCCGCGCCACCCTTGACCGCGGCGCGGGCGATGTAGGTGACGTCCGTTACGTTGGGCGTGAGCTTCACGATCACCGGGATCGTCGCCACCTCCTTCACCCATTCGACGATCTGGCAGGTGTAGTCGGGCACCTGGCCGACCGCGCTCCCCATGCCGCGCTCGCTCATGCCGTGCGGACAACCAAAATTCAGCTCGATGCCGTCCGCTCCGGTGTCCTGAGTACGCTTGACCATCTCGTGCCACGCCGCGCGCTTCGATTCCACCATCAACGACGCGATGACGGCATGGCCGGGGTAATTGCGCTTGACCTCGGCGATCTCCTTGAGATTGTCTTCGATCGGCCGGTCGCTGATCAGCTCGATGTTGTTGAACCCCATCATCCGCGTCGATCCGAGGTCCACGGATCCATAGCGGGAGAACACGTTGATGATCGGCTCGCCGATGGTCTTCCACACGGCGCCGCCCCAGCCGAGGTCGAATGCCCGCGCGACCTGCCCGTAGGTATTGGTCGGCGGCCCGGAAGCGAGCCAGAAGGGATTGGGGCACTGAATGCCCGCGAAGTTTGTTCTGAGATCAGCCATCTGCCACGCTCCGTTCTTCAACTCCTCGACAACCGTTCGTGAATCGTCGCGGCGGCCTGCTTGCCTTCGGCGGCCGCGTTGACGATCTCGGCGCCGCCGCTTGCGTAGTCTCCCCCTACGAGCACCTTCGGATGATCGGTGGGTACGCGAAACTCGTCGCGCGCCGTCTGGCCGAGCGCCGTGATCACCATGTCGCAGTCGATGACCTCGAGGCCATGCGGTGTTTCGACCTCCAGGCCCTCGACTCGGCTGCTGCCCAGGATGCGCGTGGGCTTGCTGTCAAAGCGGAACTGGCACCCGTCCACTTTGGCCAGCTCGTACTCGTACAGGAAACACGGCATGTCGGCTTCGCTCCGACGATAGACGATCGTCGAGCGCTCGGCGCCAAGCCGCTTGGCCTGGGTCACGGCGTCGATCGCGGTGTTGCCGGCGCCGATGACCGCGACCCGCCGCCCCACACGGGTCGCGCGGTACGGATGCGTCTTCAAGTGCTCGATGAAGGTGAGGGCGTCCACCACGCCAGGCAGATCCTCGCCCGGGATGCCGAGGGACTTCGTGAGGCCGAGCCCGATGCCGACGAACACCGCGTCGTAGTCCGCCAGGAGCCGCTCGAACGGCAGGTCGCGGCCGATGGTCACGCCGGTCCTGAGCTCGACGCCCAGATCGAGGATGTCCTGGACTTCGGCGAGCGCCACGGTGGGAGTCATCTTGTATTCGGCGATGCCGTAGGTATTGAGCCCGCCGGGCTGTGGCTTTGCCTCGAACACCGTCACCGCGTAGCCCCAGCGCCGCAGGTCGCGGGCGCAGGAGAGTCCCGCGGGGCCCGCACCGACGATCGCCACTTGCTTGCCGTTCGACGGGCCCGCTTGAAACAGCCGGATCTTGCGCTCGAGCACGTAGTCGGTGGCGTGGCGCTGCAACAGCGCGATCTTGATCGGCTGCTCGTCCCGCGCGTTCAGGACGCAGGCGCCTTCGCACAACACCTCCACCGGACAGGCGCGGGCACAGGAGTGCCCGAACGGATTCGCGTCGAGGATGACCCGCGCCGAACCGCGCAAGTTGCCGGTAGCGATCTTCTTGATGAACGCGGGCACATCGATGTGGGTCGGGCAGGCGATCGTGCACGGCGCGTCATAACAGAATAGGCACTTGTGCGCTTCGAGCAGCGCGTGGTCGGCCGTCAGCGGTGGCGCGATATCGGCGAAGTTCCGCTCGAGCTGGTCGTCGGAGAGAGTAGCCGCGGCTTCAGGAGGCATGTCGGCTGACGGCTGAAGACTGACGACTGACGACCTTCATTCCTACGAGATAGACACCCCCCGCGATCCCAAACCCCACGAACCAGGCCCAATTGTAGAGCGTGGCGAACAGCGGCGTGGCCGTTGTGCCATTCAGCGCGGCGATGAACCCGGGCAGATTGGGCAGCACGCCGATCGCCAGCGCCGTCATCGCGATCCAATTCACGCCGCCACGGTATTCGTACGCGCCGCCTCGGGCGTACAGATCGTCGACCACCAGGTGCCCGCGCCGCACCAGGAAATAGTCCGCGATCATGATGCCGGCGACCGGTCCCAGCAGCGCGCCATACCCGATCAGCCAGGTGAAGATGTAAGCCGCGGCGTCGTTGTAGAGTCGCCAGGGGAACATCAGGATGCCGATCACCGCGGTGATGATGGCGCCCGTCTTGAACGAGATGCGACTCGGCGCCATGTTCGAGAATCCGTTCGCCGGAGCGACGATGTTGGCGGCGATGTTCGTGGTCAGCGTCGCCACAGTCAGGCCGGCCATCGACAGGATGATCATCAATGGGCCGCCGATGCGCGCCAGGAGCGCCACCGGATCCGCGATGCGGCTCCCGAAAATCACGGCGGTGGCGCTAGTCACGGTGGCGCCGATGAAGGCGAACAGCGCCATCGTCACAGGCAGCCCCACTGCCTGACCCACCACCTGGTCCTTCTGGCTGCGCGCGAACCGAGAAAAGTCGGGGATGGACAACGCCATGGTTCCCCAAAACGCCACCGCGGAGGTCAGCCCCGCGCCGAAGACTCCCGAGAAGCCGCCGCTCTGCTGGCCGACGGGGTTCGCCACCATGGGCCCGATGCCGCCCACCCGGCCCAGCGCCCACACGAAGAGCGCCACCCCCACGAGCAGCAGGAACGGCGAACCCCAGGTTTCCAGAAACTTGATCGAGTCCATCCCGCGCAGCACGATCCACACGTTCATCGCCCAAAACAGCATGAAACAGACGAACTCGCCGGTGCCGAGCCCCACGAACTCGGGCAGGACCCGCGGCAGGGTGGCGATGCCCGGCCACATCACCTCGAGCAGCTTGAAGATCGCCCACCCGCCGATCCATGTCTGAATACCGAACCAGCCGCAGGCGACGAGGGCGCGGAGCAGGGCAGGGACGTTGGCGCCGAACACGCCGAACGACGCCCGGGCCATGACGGGGAACGGGATGCCGTAGCGCGTGCCGGCGTGCGAATTGAGCGCGATCGGGAGCAGGACGACCACGTTGCCCAGCACCACCGCACCGACCGCCGCCTGCCACGTCCACCCGCGGTCCACGAGACTCGAGGCGAGCGTATAGGTGGGAATACAGATCGCCATTCCGATCCACAGCGCGGCGATGTGCCACCAGTTCCACGTCCGCCGTTCGGCGGGAACAGGCAACAGGTCGGCGTTGGCGAGGCGCGGATCCGCGGCGCTCAATGCGTCGCCTCTCGCTCGAGGAATAGGCCTTTGCCGAGCGTCCCGACGAATTCTCCGTCTTTCGCCTGGATCGCCCCGCGCACGGTGACGACGCTCGGGCGGCCGAGCCGTTCCCAGCCTTCGTAGGCGTTGTAGTCGACCTTGGAATAGCTGCCGGGCTTGCCGAATGTGCCACGGTAGGCGGGATCGTACACCACGAGATCCGCGTCGCTGCCCACCTGGATGGTCCCTTTGCGTGGGTACAACCCGAACAGTCGCGCGGCCTGGGTGCTGCACGCATCGACCATGGTCTGCAGCGATATCCGCTCCATCGCCACGCCATACGTGTGCACCAGGTCCACGCGCTCCTGGACGCTTGGGATCCCGTTCGGAATCCTCGTGAACCCGTCTTTGCCCATGTCTTTCTGACCGCGAAAACTGAACGGCGCGTGGTCGGTGGCGATGGTGCTGATGGCGCGGGACTTCACGCCGTTCCACAGCACCTCCTGGTTCGCTTTGGCTCGCAGCGGCGGTGACATCACGTATTTCGCCCCTTCGAAGCCTTCCCGCTCGGCATAGGTCTCGTCCAGCAGGAAGTGCGGGATGACCGATTCGATCCAGACGTTCACCCCTCGATAGCGGGCCGCCAGCGCTTCCCGCACGGCGGCGTCGCACGAGGTGTGGACCGTGTAGACATGGGTGCCGAGCAGCTCCGCGAACGTGCACAAGTGATGCACGCCGTCCGCTTCCACGGTGGGGGGACGGGACGGTCCGTGCCACTCGGGGCCGGTTTTCCCGGCTGCGAGCAGTGCCTTCTGCAGGGCGTCGATCGCGTCGGCGTTCTCGCAGTGCGCCGTCACGATCACGCCCAGCTCTTTCGCCAGCTTCATCGCCGCGAACAGGTGCTCGTCCGAGAGGTTGAGGGCGCCTTTGTACGCAAGGAACACCTTGAAGGAAGCCACGCCGCTCGCCACGATCTTGCGGAACTGCTCCCGCACGTCCGCCTCGAAGCGGACCACGGACATATGGAACGTGTAGTCCACCGCGGCGAGACCGTGCGCCTTGGAGCGCCACAGCTCGAAAGCGTCGAACGGCTCATCGGTCGGTCCGGGACAGATCATTTCGATCAGTGTCGTCGTTCCGCCCGCCAGTGCCGCCTGGCTGGCCGACCCGTAGTCGTCGGCCGCGTACGTCCCCATGAATGGCAAGTAGATGTGCACGTGCGGGTCGATGAACCCCGGGAAGACGTACTTCCCGGCGGCGTCCACGACTTCCGTCGCGGGCGGCAGCGTCTTCGGATCGATTGCCGGCGCGATGCGGGTGATCGTCTCACCCTCGCAATAGACGTCCGCCTGGTAGTCGTCGGTGGCGGTGATGATGCGGCCGGACTTGATCAGGAGGGGCATCCGTCCACCGATTCCTGGGGGTGCTGCGGTTTGCCCCGCGGCATGGCCCGGGGGCGGCGCAGCCGTGCGGAGCATGCGGGGCTCACGGCAACTGCCTCACCATGTCGTCGTATGTGTCGGGGCGCCGGTCGCGGTAGAACTGCCAGGTCCGCCGCACCTCCTCGATGAGGTCGAGGTTCATCTCGGCCGTCACCAGCTCGTCTTTGCTCTCACTGCCGGTCGCCAGGAAGTTGCCGCGCGGATCCACGAAATAGCTCGTGCCGTAGAACTGGCCGATGTTCCAGGGGGCTTCGGTGCCGACCCGATTGATGCACCCCATGAAATAGCCGTTGGCGACGGCGTGGGCGGGCTGCTCGAGCTTCCAGAGGTATTGCGACAGGCCCTTCACCGTCGCCGAGGGATTGAAGACGATCTCGGCGCCATGCAGCCCCAGCAGCCGGGCGCCTTCGGGAAAGTGGCGGTCGTAGCAGATGTACACGCCGATGGTGGCGTAACGCGTTTTGAAGACGGGATACCCGAGGTTCCCCGGCTTGAAAAAGAACTTCTCCCAGAATCCAGACGTATGAGGTATGTGGTTCTTGCGGTATTTACCGAGGTAGCTGCCGTCGGCGTCGATTACCGCGGCGCTGTTGTAATAGACCCCGGCCATTTCCCGCTCGTAGATCGGCACGATGATGACCATGTCGTGTTTTTTGGCCAGGCCTTGCATCAGCTCGATCGTCGGTCCGGGGATCGCCTCGGCGATGTCGCACCACTTCGCGTCCTGGGAGGGGCAGAAATAGGGCCCGTTGAACACCTCCTGCAGGCAGAGGATCTGGACACCCTGCTTTCCGGCTGCCTCGATGAACGGGAGGTGTTTCTCGAGCATCGCGTCGCGGATCGCGGTGACGGACGCCGCCGGGTCGTTGACCGGGTTGGACATCTGGATGAGGCCACCCACCACCGTCCGTGGCATGTCGCACCACCTCCGGAATCGAGACTACGCTGTCGTTGCGACGGCCTAACTGGTTGACGTGGCGGAAGGTAGAGCGCGGTCGGCGCTTGTCAAACGTCCCAATCGCGTCAGCGGAGACTGGCGGCGGGATCACCCCATGCCGGTCGGGTTGTACCCCTTCGCCTTGAGTGTCTGGAGCATTCCCGACTTTTCGACCGCTCGTACGCAGGCCTCGTCGGGCTCGATCAACTTCTTTTCGACCAGCTCGAGCAAGGCGTCGTTGAGGGTGATCATCCCCAGCTTCCGGCTGGTCTGGATGATCGAGGGGATCTGAAAGGTCTTCGCTTCGCGGATCAGGTTCGAGATCGCCGGTGTGGACAGCAGGACTTCCCGCGCGGCGACGCGCCCGCCCCCGATCTTCTTGCACAGGGTTTGGGAAATGACCCCGCGGAGCGATTCGGAGAGCATCACCCGGATCTGCGGCTGCCGGTCGGCGGGAAACTGGTCGATGATCCGGTCCACCGTGGAGGCGGCGGTGGTCGTGTGCAGGGTGCCGAACACGAGATGCCCGGTCTCCGCCGTCTCGATCGCAATGGCGATCGTTTCGAGGTCGCGCAACTCTCCGACCAGCACGATGTCCGGGTCTTCGCGCAGTGCCGCTCGGAGGGCGGTTTTGAAGCTGTCGGTATGCAGGTGCACCTGGCGCTGAGTAATCAGGCAGCGCTTGTTGTCGTGCACGAACTCGATCGGGTCCTCGATCGTGATGATGTGATCGGTTCGCTCGCGGTTGATGAGGTCGATGAGCGCGCACAGGCTGGTGGATTTTCCCGAGCCGGTGGGGCCCGTGACCAGGACCAGCCCCTTCTTGAGAAAACAGAGCTGCTGAATTTCCTTCGACAGGCCCATCTCTTCGACGGTCACCACTTTCGCGGGGATCACCCGGAACACCGCCACCGGGCCCTTGCGGTCCCGCCCGGCGTTCACGCGGAAGCGTGCTACCCCGGCGATCTCGTAGGCGAAATCCGCGTCGCCCGCCTCGTTCCATTCGCCGCGGTTGCGCTCCGGCATGATGGCGAGCAGCAGCAGGGCGAGCTGATCGGCGGTCATCGGCGCGCCGGCCTGCCGTTGGATTTCGCCATCGGTGCGGAAAATGGGCGGCTCACCGACCCGCAAATGCAGGTCGGACGACCCCGATTTGACGAGCGTCTTGAGCAGCACGCCGAGCCGCGTCTCGGCGGCCCGGTACTGGTCGTCGGCGAACTCCCCCGGCAAGGCGGTGGGCGGAGCGGGCTCGGGCGTCGCGACCGGGCTTTCGATCAGCGGCGCGGCCGCGATCGCGGACGGTCGTGGGGGGCGCGGTGGGGGCCCCACTGACTTGGTCGGCTTGGGCGTCGGCGCGACCACCCGGCGCGGTCCGGTGGGCGTGTGCTCCGGCTCGGGCGCTGCTCGCGCAGGGCGCGTCGCCGGCGAGATCACGGCGGTGAGTCGCCCGGTCTCCGGCACAATGTGGACGCGCACCAGTCCCCGGTCCGCTACGTAGTCGAACTCGGTATCGGCGTGCCGGTCGATCTTGTCGGCCGAGTCCGACGGCGCGACTTCGGCGAGCAGCGCGTAGATGTGCGCGTCGGTGAGGGGCTGTTTGCTCACCTTTCGCGGTTTCCCGTCTTTCACCATGGTGACGGGCTCGTCCGGGAGCAGGTACAGCTGATCACCCTGCTCGCGGAGCAAGACGTCGACGAACGGATCGAGGCGCGCCACCGGTCAGTCCCGAGGGCGCGCGAACAACACATGCGCGCGGTTCACGTAGTGGGTGCTCTCATCGGTCGTGATGGCAAAAAACGGCTCCGGGGCCGCATTGAGGTAGTCAAGCGGCCGGGACTGGTCTTCGGGGAGTTCCACGGTCGCAGAACCCTTCAGGGTGACGCCGTTGTCGAGGACCAGCTCGAGCCGTAGCTGTTTGGCGGCCGACAGCCGGTCCGGGTCGGTGATCGGGGCGCGGTCTACGGCCAACGCGATCGTCTGCCGTTTGGCGACGAGCAAGACTGCTTCGTCGTCGGCGGCACGGAACGGAAAAAAGGCGTCCCGGCGGTTCAGCATTTCGAGCGGCGTCTCCGCGCCGTCATGATGCGGCACGCGGGCCCCGACGTAGATGGTCCCGGCGCGCGGTCGCCCGTGCGTGAGCGTGAGCTGGGCGGGCAGGGTGGTGCTGGGCAGCTGGAAGGCGGACATCACAACGTCACGGGCATTGGACTGCGCTGGAACGGCACTAGCGCGTGTGGCATTGCACCGAGGCCGGCGGCGTGCGGCCGCACGCGATGCTCTCGTCCATCCCGGCCGCGATCGGGCCGCAGGCGGTGGTCTGGGCGCCCTCCCGCGCAACCTCCTCGGTGACCCCGACGGCGCTCGCGCAATTCGTCCTTCCCTTGAAGGTCATGCAGACGTCACACGTGGTGGAGGCCTTGGCCGTGGTCATGTAATAAAAGAGCGCCGCCACGGCGGCGATGACCGCCAGGGTGAGCAGGGTGGAACGTTTCACGAGTTCCTCGCGTTCTTCGATGGGTGGACGGCTGGTCCGTCCCCAAGCTAACATCCGGCATGGCAGAAGCGAAAAGGCGAGGCATCAGCTCCGAGGCCTGGCGCGAAGCGCGGGCCCTGATTTGGGCCCATCGCCGGCGGCTGGCGCTGGGCCTGGGCCTGCTTGTAGTCAACCGACTGACAGGGCTCGTCCTGCCCGCGTCGTCCAAGTTCCTGATCGACCACGTGATCGGGGAACGGCGGGTGGAGCTGCTCGGCTGGATCGCCGTGGCGGTCGGCGCCGCCACGCTGCTGCAGTCGGCGACGTCGTTCGCGTTGTCGCAGGTGCTGGGTGTGGCGGCCCAGCGGGCCATCACCGACATGCGGCGCAGCGTGCAGGAGTACGTGCTGCGCCTCCCGACCAGCTATTTCGATTCCACCAAGACCGGCGTCCTGATCTCGCGGGTGATGAGCGACGCCGAGGGCATCCGCAACCTGGTGGGGACCGGGCTGGTGCAGCTGGTGGGTGGCCTGATCACGGCCGTCATCGCGCTGGGCGTGCTGTTCTACCTCAACTGGCGCCTCACGGCGGTGTCGATCCTCGTGCTCGCCCTGTTCGGCGGCGGGATGGCCTACGCTTTCACCAAGCTGCGCCCGTTGTTCCGCGAGCGCTCAAAGATCAACGCCGAGGTGACCGGCCGGCTGGCGGAGTCGTTGGGGGGGATCCGCATCGTCAAGGCGTACCATGCGGAGCGCGCCGAGCGTCTGGTGTTCACCCGCGGGGTGAACAAGATGTTCCGCAACATTGCCGCGACGATGACCGGAATTTCCGCGGTGGGCGCGTTTTCCGTCCTGGTCATCGGCATGATCGGGGTGGTCATGATTCTGGTAGGGGGACGCGCGATCATCGCGGGGTCGATGACGCTCGGCGACCTGGTGATGTACATCTTCTTCACCGGTCTGATGGCCGCCCCGGTGGTTCAGATCGCGTCCATCGGGACGCAGATCACCGAAGCATTCGCCGGGATGGACCGCATCCGCGAGGTGCGCGCCCAACTCACCGAGGACGCGGGGGACGAGACCCGCCCGCCGCTCGACGAGGTGCGCGGCGAGGTCGAATTCGAGAACGTCACCTTCGCCTACAAGCCCGGCGTCGACGTCCTGAAGCGCGTGTCGTTCCGTGCCCCGGCCGGCTCGACGACCGCGCTCGTCGGCTCCTCGGGATCGGGGAAAAGCACACTGATTGGGTTGGTGATGGCGTTTCACCGCCCGCAGGCGGGCCGCGTCCTGATCGACGGGCGTGACCTGGCGACGATCCCCCTGCGCGACTACCGCACTCAGCTCGGCGTGGTGTTGCAGGACAATTTTCTGTTCGACGGGACCATCGCGGAGAATATCCGGTTTGCCCGGCCGCACGCGACGCCGGCTGAGATCCAGGCCGTGGCGACCATCGCCCATTGCGACGAGTTCATCCGGGAGTTCGAGCAGGGGTACGACACGATCGTGGGCGAGCGCGGGGTGAAGCTGTCAGGCGGCCAGCGCCAGCGCGTGGCAATCGCCCGGGCGATTCTCGCCGACCCACGCATCCTGATCCTCGACGAGGCCACCTCGAGCCTTGACTCGGAGAGTGAAGCACTGATCCAGGACGGACTGCGCAGCCTGCGCCGCGGCCGGACGACGTTCGTGATTGCGCACCGGCTCTCGACCATTCAAAGCGCCGATCAGATTCTCGTGCTGGAGCATGGGGAGATCGTCGAGCGGGGCAGCCACGGGACTCTGCTGGCCGCCAACGGGCGGTACCGCCAGCTGTACGACAAGCAGTACCGCTTCGAGCGGGACCAGTTCATCAATCCGGGGGAGGACTTTACTCCGGAGCCGGAGCAGGAGGCGATGCCGGCGGGGCCGGTCGTGCCACCGGAACGGCTGTAACTACGCAAACGGCGTTCGGCCATCGGCTGTCGGCTAGTGCATTCGCCGAACGCCGTCAGCTGAAAGCCGACGGCGCCGTTTAGGTTCCCTTCAGCGGCAACGTCGCTTTCGGGAGAAACCCGAAGCTCTTACGCGTCGCAAAGGCGTTCTCGTAGCACTTCGCGCAATACACCGCCTGGCCGTGCGCCCCCTGAAACTCCGCCAAACACCATGCGCAGACTTCGCCGGCGGCCACGCGGGGCGGTAGGGTGGATCCAGGATCGCCCATCGCTCGCCTAGGCGGCGACGTGCGCGGTCTTCTCGGACGGTTGGGGCTTCGACTGCTCGGCGGCGAGGAGCGCCAGGTCGCGCTCGATGCGGGCGCGAAGCTCGGGATGCTCGTCGCGCAGTGCCGCCAGGGCTTCATGATAGGTGTCGCGGGCGGCGGCGATGTTGCCGCTGGCGAGCTCGAAGTTCCCGAGCGAGAGCAGTGCTTCAACGGCGATCGCAGGCTCGCCGGCGCGCAGCGCCACTTCGACGCTCGAACGACAGGTGTCCCGGGCAGCGGCGAGCTCGTTGCGATGGTGGTGCAGCATGCCCAGGCGCCGCAGGCCGACGGCTTGCGCGGCCCATGCGCCGCACCACGCCGCTTCCGCGACGGCAGCCATGCACAAATCCATAGCTTCTTGGATTCTGCCAGCCCGCTCATGCTGCCGGGCTTCCAGCAGCAGCTCCGCGGTGCGAAGCACACCCTCGATGTTGCGTCCGCTATTCCGTGCGCTCACTTGGGTTTCTCCCGGTCCCCAGTAGCCCTAAAACCCTGCCGGCCCATAATATCCCACGCAAGCCTGATGCCAGTCTGTGGCGCAGGCCCCCGGGCGCTGTGTGGCGTACGGCACAGTGGGGTGTTAACGCGCGAAGCGCCGAGGATTTACGGTCCTCGGCGCTGCGCGTGGAGTGAGGCGTGGCGCGATCGCGCTGCCCCTATGTCGCTTAACCCATGCCGGGAGAGGCATGCGGGGAGGGCGCTTCCCGGTCCAACTGTTTCGCCCTTCCCGCCGCCTCATATGTCCCGGCGCTACTGAAATCGGGGGGAGGGTGCCGAGTGGCTGTGCACTGCCCTCGGCCGCCGGCGCGACATCCGAAGACGCCGCCTTTGCCGGCTACATCCCTCCCCTATGTCCGCTGCCGCCGACTATAGCAACTACTGGGCCACACGCTCCGGAACTGCCGCCGGTTCGTGGAACTGGGCCTGCTCAGTGGAGTTAGACAACGCCGTCGTGGACGACTGACCACCCGCGATCACCTGCGTAACGTCGTCGAAATACCCCACTCCGACGAACTCCTGATGCTTCACCGCCTCATATCCCTGTCCCTGGGCGGCGAACTCCTGGGTTTGGAGGTCGGCGTAGGCGGCCATCCCCCGCTCGCGGTAGGCACGAGCCAGGTCATAGGTGGCCATGTTCAGGGCGTGGAACCCGGACAGCGTCACGAATTGGAACTTGTATCCCATGGCCCCAAGGTCCCGCTGGAAGGACGCGCACTGGGCCTCTGAGAGGTGTTTGCGCCAGTTGAACGAGGGCGAACAATTGTAGGCCAGCAGCTTGCCGGGGTATTTCGCGTGAATCGCCTCGGCAAACTGCTTCGCCTCGGCCACGTCGGGCTTCGACGTCTCGAACCAGAGCAGGTCGGCATAAGGCCCGTAGGCAAGCGCGCGGTGAATCGCGGCCTCCACGCCGTCGCGCACGCCAAAGAAGCCTTCGTGGGTGCGTTCACCGGTGCAGAACGTCCGGTCGTACTCGTCTACGTCGCTCGTGAGCAGCGAGGCACTGTTGGCGTCGGTGCGGGCGATGAGCAGCGTGTCCACGCCGCACACGTCCGCCGCCAAACGGGCCGCGACGAGCTTGGCAATGAACTCGCTCGTGGGCACGAGCACCTTGCCGCCCAAGTGGCCGCACTTCTTGACCGAGGAGAGCTGGTCTTCGTAGTGCACGGCCGCAACCCCCTCGGCGATCATCGCCTTCATCAGCTCGAACGCGTTGAGGGTGCCGCCGAACCCGGCTTCGGCATCGGCGACAAACGGCGCGTACCAGTCGATCGATTCGTCCCCGCGGGCGTGGTGGATTTCGTCGGCACGGCGCAGGGCGCGTTGCAGCCGGCGCACCAGGGCGGGCACGCTGTCGGCGGGATAGAGGCTCTGATCGGGGTACATCTGTCCCGCCGTGTTGGCGTCGGCGGCGACCTGCCAGCCGCTCACGTAGATCGCCTTGAGGCCGGCCTGGACTTCCTGCACGGCCTGGTTGCCGGTGACCGCGGACAGGGCCGGCACGTATGGCTCCTCGTGCATCAGGCGCCACAGTTTCGCCGCCCCCACCTCGGCCAGCGTGTAGACAATGTCGAGCGAGCCTTTGAGCCGCCACACGTCCTCGGCGGTGTACGGCCGCGTGATCCCGGCCCATCGCGGGCTGGTGCTCCACCGCCGCTCCAGCTCCGATACGAATTCCTTCTTCATGCATCCCCTCCCAGGGCCGTTAGTCGATGTAGTCGTACGCCACGGTCGTCAAGAACTCCGGGAAGTCCGTCCCCGTCATCATCTGGTCGAAGAGTTTCGACGCGAGATCGAACTTCCCGGAGTCAAATCGAGCCGGCCCGAGCTGCTCGCGCAGCTTGCCCAGCTCATCCACCATCGTGTGCCGCACCAGGTCCGCCGTGACCCGGCGGCCGTCCGCCAGCTTGGCGCCATGGGTCACCCACTGCCACACCTGCGTGCGGGAAATCTCCGCCGTCGCCGCGTCCTCCATCAGGTTGTAAATCGGGACACAGCCCAAGCCGTGCAGCCAGGCCTCGAGATACTGGATGCCGACGTCGAGGTTGGTGCGCAGTCCCTGAATGGTGACGTCCCCTTCCGGGACGGCCAGCAGATCGGCGGCCGTGACGCGCACGTCGTCGCGCGTCACCTGGAGTTGGTGGGAGGCCGCCATCCGGGCGTCGAAGACCCCTCTGGCCACCGGCACCAGCCCTGGATGCGCAACCCAGGTGCCGTCGTGCCCGGCATTGACCTCCCGTAGCTTGTCCTGCGTAACCTTTGCGAGGGCGGCAGAGTTGGCCGCCGGATCGTTCTTGATCGGGATCTGCGCCGCCATGCCGCCCATCGCGTGGATGTGGCGGCGGTGGCAGGTGTGGATCAGCAGATCGACGTATGCCTTGAGGAAGGGCCGGTCCATCGTCACGGTCGCGCGGTCAGGAAGCACGAACCGGCGATCGTGCCGGAACTTCTTGATGAAACTGAAGATGTAGTCCCAGCGCCCGCAGTTGAGTCCCGCGGAGTGCTCGCGCAGCTCCCACAGGATCTCGTGCATTTCGAAGGCGGCGAGGATCGTCTCGATGAGGACCGTTGCCCGGATCGTCCCGCGCGGGACCCCGACGTGCTCCTGGGCGAGGACGAACACGTCGTTCCAGAGTCGGGCCTCGAGGTGGCTCTCCAGCTTGGGCAGGTAGTAGTAGGGTCCCGTGCCCTTGCGGAGCAACGCCTCGACGTTATGGAAGAAAAATAAGGCGAAATCGAACAGCGACGCCGACACCGGCCGGCCGTCCACTCGCACGTGCTTCTCGTCGAGGTGCCAGCCGCGCGGCCGGACCATCAGGGTCGCGACGGAGTCGGCCAGCGCATAGTGCTTGCCCTCCGGACTCTCGTAACTGACCGTCCCGCGCACCGCGTCCATCAGGTTGACCTGGCCGTCGAGGGTGTTGCGCCAGGTCGGGGCGTGCGAGTCTTCGAAGTCAGCCATGAACACGCGCGCCCCGGAGTTCAGGGCGTTGATGATCATCTTGCGATCGACCGGGCCGGTGATCTCGACGCGGCGATCCAGTAGATCCTTGGGAATCGGAGCAACGGTCCAGTCCGCTTCCCGCGTATCGCGGGTCGCGGGCAGGAAATCGGGGTATTCGCCGTCCATGATGCGATGCTGGCGTGCGGTCCGAGCGGCCAGCAGCTCGCGGCGCCGATCCTCGAAGGCGCGCGCGAGACGGGCCACCAACGCCAGGGCATCGGTCGTCAGTACGCGGGCCGCCGTCTCGTCCACAGGGCCGAAGAGCTCGAGTCCGGCCACGCCGGATACGGCCCCGGGCGGCGCGGTGGCTGGCAACGTCGATGCACTGGTCATGGGTGACGGGTGTCTGGTTGGCAATTGTCGTGCCTCATCCCGGGCCGGCCATCACCACGTAACCAGTACCGAAGTTTTCAGAGCTAGTAGCCGTGGACTATGCGGGACGGCCATGGCGGAATGCCTATCTCACGATACTCTTTGTGTGGCGTTGGCGCCACAGCAGCCTCCTTGCCGAATGCTGACAGCGACGAGCCAGCGGGGTATCGATCCTGTCGTAGAATCCGGAGACTCGTTCCAGGAAACGCGATTCGCCTGATCCGTCGTACCGGAGTGCTGTGGCTGGCGGCGCTCGCCGTCCCACCGCTCGCCTCGGTGGCCGACGACCGCCGAGGGGTCGACGCCACCGTGTTCGCGATTCGGGCGGGTCGCCTCCTGGACGTGCGGCGCGGCGTGATCGTGCCGCAGGCCGTCATCGTGGTTCAAGGCGATCGGATCACCGCGGTTGGGGATGCGGCGAGTGTCCGGGTTCCCCCGGGGGCGGAGGTCGTCGATCTGGGCGACGCCACGTTGCTCCCTGGCCTGATCGACACTCACGTGCACCTGACGCTGGGCGGACCGGCCGACAGTAACGCCCGGGCAACGCTGCTGGCCGGGTTCACGACCGTCCAGGACCTCGGCGCTCTCGAGTACGCGAATCTCGCCCTGCGCGATGCCGTGAATCGCGGCGAGATCGTTGGGCCGCGGATCGTGTCGGCTGGACTCTGGCTGGGTGTGAGCGGCGGGACGTGCGATTTCGGCGGTATCGGCGTGCGCGGCCCCGAGGCCTTCGCGCGCCGGGTGCGGGAAGACATCGCGCGTGGCGCGGACGTGATCAAGCTGTGCGTCACAGGGTGGGTGGATGACGCGTTCGCGAACCCGCAACGCTACGAGATTTCCGATAGCGAGCTGGTTGCCACTGTCCGAGAGGCGCGCGCGGGCGGGAAACGGGTCATCGTGCACGCGATCAGCGAAGCAGGGGTGCGTGTCGCGGTCGCCGCAGGAGCAGCCGCGGTGGCGCACGGGAACTTCGCCGATAGCGCCACGCTGGCGTCGATGGCGCAGCGCCGGGTGTGGGCCATCCCCACGCTGCACTCGTTCTCACGCGATACGACATCAGCCCACGTGCGAGCGCTGTTTTCGCACATGGCCGAAGCGTTTCGTCGCGGTGTGCCGGTCGCCTTCGGAACCGACGCCGGGGTGATCCGCCATGGAAGAAACGCGCGCGAGTTCGGCCACCTGGTCCGTCTCGGGATGTCCCCGCTCGAGGCGATTCGTGCGGCGACCCTGAACGCCGCCGAGCTGCTCGGGATGGCCGACCGGCTGGGCGCCGTGGAAGAGGGGAAGGTCGCCGATTTGGTCGCGGTTTCCGGCAATCCGCTGGACGATATTGCCGCCCTGGAACACATCGTGTTCGTCATGCACGACGGGCGGATCGTCCATCGTGAAAGGGTGTTGGGCCGCTAAGCCGCCGTTTGGGTGTCGCTTCCCCTCCGCACCCGTGGCAAGCTGGCCATGCCGGTGTGGCGGGTGTGACGCATGACCCGACCCCCAAGTCCCGTGATGACATCGACGTAGCCCATGTCAAGTCGAACAGGGTCAAAGGCATAGCTCTTGCCCTGCTGGGGCTCAGGATTCCTGGCAATGGCACGAGGGGAGCAAAACATGGCAGGTCGGCGCAGCGGAGGCGATCGACGGACGTTCGGTCGTCGGGAGGGCTCGGAACGGCGCGTTCAGGTCGTTCCAGTAGCCCTCGAACGTCGCAGCGGGCTGGACCGCCGGATGGAGCTCGACCGCCGGGCCGGCCTGGATCGACGCATAATCGGCGACCGCCGCCAAAGCGTCCGACCACCGACGCGAGAGCGGTCACAAGTGTAGGGCATCCCCGATACGGGATGATGGGCGCCAAACCCTCCTCGAAGCTCGGGGAGGGTTTCCATTTGGTGCCGATTGGCCGTCCCGGTCCGGGGTAGTAGTTTCCGTCCCATGTCGGCCCTCACGATCGTCGCCATTGTCTTCGCGGTGCTGGCCGCGTTGCTCGTCATCCTCTCGATCGCAGTCTTCCGGAAACGGAGGATCCTGGGGGGGATCGGGGCGCTGCTGGTGGGACTGTTGTGCCTCAGTCTGGGCGCCCTGGCGGCGGCCGTGGGAATCGGCGTGCAGGGGTACCGGGCGCTGACCCACGAGGAGGTGGCGGCGACGGTGCGCACGGAGCCGGTCGGCCCGGGGCACTTCCGAGCCACGGTGTTGCTCCCCGACGGTCGCACGGGACAGTTCAACATCATGGGCGACGCGTTCTATGTGGACGCGCACATTCTCAAGTGGAAGCCGATCGTCAACGTGCTGGGCCTCCACACGGGCTACGTGCTGGACCGGGTGGGTGGGCGCTACAACGCGGTCCAGGATGAGCAGCAGCGCCCCCATACGGTGTTTCCCCTGGGGCCGGCGCGAGCCGTGGACGTGTTCGCGTTCGTGCGGCGCCACCCGCGCGTCCTCGCGCCGCTGGTAGACGCCGAGTACGGCTCGGGTACGTTCGTCGGCGCCGAGCGTCCGGCCTCGTTCGAAGTGCGCGTGTCCACGACGGGCCTGTTGATCCGTCCCCTCGCTGATTCGACCACGCGGGCGCCCTAGCGGTCGGGTCCGACCAAGCGTTCGCGCATGGTGCTCCTCAAGCTGCTGCAATCCCTGTTCAAGGCCCTTCACAGCGAAGGGACCCCCGGTCAGGTCGCGGCCGGCATCGCGCTCGGCTCGATTCTCGGGCTCACCCCACTTTTCAACTTGCACAACCTCGCCATCGCCGGGCTGATCCTGCTGTTCAACGTGTCGGTCCCCGGGGCGCTGCTTGGCTGGGCGATGTTCGTCCCGCTCGGCTTTGCGCTCGACCCGTTATTCGAGGCGTTGGGCCGGCAGCTGCTGCTCGAGACTCCGGCGCTGGTGCCGCTCTGGACCAGCCTGGCCAACATACCGGTCATCCCGCTGACGAACTTCAACAACACGGTGGTGCTCGGCAGCCTCGTCTTCTCGCTGCTGGCGGTCGTGCCGATCTGGCTCGGCGGTCGCTGGGCAGTGCGGCGCTACCGCGAGACCATCGGCCAGCGGGTGCAGCAGTCGGCCTGGTATCGCGCGCTCACCGCCTCGCGCCTGTACGGCGTGTACCGCCTGTTCCGGCCGGATACCTGATGTGAAGGTCGCGATCGTCCGCTGGCGGGCCGCCGTCCCGCTCATGTTGTTCCTTGCCCTTATCGTCGCGACCTGGCTGCTGTTCGCCGATCGGGTGGGCCGACTCGCGGTGGAACGGAGCGGAACCGCGGTGCTGGGAGCGCGGGTGGACGTGCGCGCTTTCGATATTTCGCTGCTGCGCGGCAACGTCACGATCTCGGGGTTCGTGGCGGCGAGCCCGTTCGACTCGCTCGAGAACCTGTTCGAAGCGGACCGGTTCGTCGCCGACCTGGACCTCCTGCCGCTGCTCGAGAAGAAGGTCGTGATCGATCGGCTGGCAGCGACGGGACTGCGCTTCGGCACGGCCCGCACCACGAGCGGGTTCGTGCCGTCGGACGGCTCGGGTCCCACCTCGCAGGTCCTGGCCAACGCGCGGTCGTGGGCCGCCCAACCGGCGCTCCAGGTACCAGTCCTACAAATCGCAACCGGGACGCTGAGCATCGACAGCCTGGATCCGCGGCGCCTGCAAACGGTGGCGGCCGCGGAATCGCTCGCCACACGCGCCGACTCGAGCGCCAGGGCCTGGGGCGACGCGCTCGAGAGTCTCGACGTGCAGGTCACGGCGGACTCGGCGGCCGCGTTCGCGCGCCGGCTGCAAACCGCGAAACCCACCGACCTCGGGCTGATCAACGAGGCCCGCAAAATGGTCGATCGCGTGAAACAGACGCGCGACCGGCTCACCACGCTCGAACGCGGGGTGCGAGCCGGCGTGGGCTCGCTCGATGGAGGGCTAGCGGCACTCACCTCGGCGCGGCAACGAGACTACGCATTCGCCCGGAGCCTCGTGAGGCTGCCGCCGATCGATGCCAGTGCCATCGGCTGGGTGCTGTTTGGACCCGCGGCGGTACACCGGTTCCAGCGGGCGCTGTACTACACGCAGCTGGGGCGTGCCTACATGCCGCCGGGGTTGTTGCCGCGAGAGCAGCCCGGACCGAAACGCACGCGCCGCTCAGGCGTCAGCGTGGAGTTCCCGCGCGAGCGCGAGCTGCCCGGGTTCCTGCTGCGAGATGCGGAGTTGTCGTTCCAGCTGGGTGCCGATTCCGCGGTACCGCGCCGCTATGCAGGGCGGTTTCGGGGACTCACGAGCGCTCCGGCCCTGTATGGCCGGCCCACGACGCTCGAGGCCAGCGCACCATCCGTGGCGATCGACGCCCAATTCGACCACGTCCGGGCCCCGGCGCGCGACATCGCGGGCGGGCGCGTGCGGGACGTGATGTTGCCGGCGATCCGGCTGCCGTCGCTCCCGATCCGCCTCGCCCCGGGCCGGGGCGACGTCTCGCTCGGCTTCGCGCTGTACGGCGACTCGATTCGCGGGCGCTGGCACGTGACGGCGCCCGCCGCCAGCTGGGAGCGCGACAGCGGAACGGCCGGCGGCCCAGCGGCCGATCTCGTGTGGCGCGTCGTGTCGGGTATCAGTCAGCTCGAGCTGACGGCCGAGCTCAGCGGCACCATCGGCCAACCGGCGCTGCACGTTCGCTCGAATCTCGACCAAGCCGTGTCCGATCAGCTGCGGGCGATGGTGGGGGAGGAGGTAGCGGCAGCCGAGGCGCGTGTGCGGGCCATGGTGGATCGGTTCGCGGACGAGCAGGTCGCGCCGGTACAGGCGAAGGTCGCCCGTGTGAAGGCGGAGGTGACCGAGCGGCTGCAGCAACAGCGACAAGCGCTCGATACGGCGCAACAGCAGATCGAACAACAGATACGGCGACTTACGCGGGGGCTGAGACTGCCGTGATAGGCGCGGCCTGATTCCAAACCCCGGCTCGCCGACCGGCATCTCACCCATGTGCCGGCGCTCGCCGTGAACGAGGTCGTCCGCCGCGCGCAAGCCGGCGATGAGGCCGCGTTCGAGGCGCTCTATCGCGAGCATGCGGGGCGCGTGTTCGCGGTGTGTCTCAGGTTGAGCGGCGATCGCGGACGGGCCACCGAGCTCACGCAGGACGTGTTCGTGCGCTGCTGGGAGCAGCTCCGCTCGTTTCGCGGCGAGAGCGCTTTCGGATCCTGGCTGTACCGGCTCGCGGTCAATGTCGTATGGTCCTCGAACCGCGGCGACCGGCGGCGTGAGGCGAGGGTGCGGCCGGTGGAAGACCCCGGTGCCCACGAGCCGCGGCGCGAGGAGTCGCCGCCGGGGCTACGGCTCGACCTCGAGCGCGCCATCGCGACCCTGCCGGACGGGGCGCGGGAAGTGTTCGTGCTGTTCGACATCGAAGGGTATGGGCACGAGGAAATCGCCCGGATGACCGGCATTGCGGTCGGCACGTCGAAGGCGCAGCTATTCCGGGCGCGACGGCTGTTGCGGGAGAGACTGGAGCGATGATGGACCACGAGCGGGACGAGGACTTGAACGCCGAGCTGCGCGACGCCATCGCGCGGCTGCCGCGGAGCGTCGAGCCCCCGGAGGATCTGTGGCCCGGGATTCGGGACCAGATCCGCGCGGGCGGGCTGCGGCGCGGGCGGCCGGCTGTGCTCGTCCGCTGGATGCCGCTGGCCCTCGCCGCGGTCCTCATCCTCGCCGTCGCGTGGTGGCTCGTGGGCGGCGAACGCGGGACATCCGAAATATGGGAAGTCGAGCGCGTGGCCGGTGCCCCGCGGGTGGGCGACGCGACGCTCGACGCGATGGGATCACTCCAGGTCGGTCAGTGGATCGAGACCGACGACTCCTCGCGCGCCGTCATCACCGTGGGCGACATCGGACACGTGGACGTGAGGCCGGGGTCGCGCGTGCGCCTGGTTCGGGCCCGTTCCACGGATCATCGCCTCGCGTTGGCGTACGGCTCGATCCACGCCAAGGTGACGGCGCCGCCGCGGATCTTCTTTGTCGAGACGCCCGCCGGGCTGGCCACGGACCTGGGGTGTGAGTACACGCTCGAGACCGACTCGAGCGGACGCGGCCTGATTCACGTCACCGGCGGGTACGTCGAGTTTGCCGCTCGCAATCGCCGCTCGATTGTCCCGCTGGCGGCGTTCGCCGTCACGCGTCCCGATGAGGGGCCGGGTATGCCGTATGCCGAGGACGCGCCGGAGTCGCTCCGACGGGCGCTCATCGCGTTCGATTTCGAGCAGGGCGGGACCGGAGCGGCCCGGGCGGCACTCGCGGCAGCGCGCTCCGAGGACGCCCTGTCCATCTGGCACCTGCTGGGACGAGTGGACCCCGCGCTGCGAGGCGAAGTGTACGACCGGCTCGCCACGCTCGTTCCCCCTCCGGCCGGCGTCACGCGCGAGCGCGCGCTCGCCCTCCACGCCGGAAGTCTCGAACGCTACTGGGACACGATCCGGCGCATCAATTTCCGCCGCGTGATCCTGCGGGGCCTCCGCGACATGGATGCGCGCACCGGCGTGGCGAAATAATCACCGGCCGCGCTCCGAGCGCCAACCCTCCCGAACACCCCTTCGGCGGCTCTAGAATCCCGGGATCAGGTTCAACTGCCAGTACCAGCCCTTATCGGGGCGCATCAACGGCTTCACATAATTCAGCTCGGCGACGGCGAATCCGAACAGGTTCATGCGCAGCGCCGCGCCGGCGCTCGCCACGGCCTGACGACGAACCTGGAACAGCGACGGCTGGTCGCTCTCGGTCCAGGCGAGCCCCGCATCCGCGAACAGCGCCGCCTCGATGGGGAACGCCCCGTAGTAGCCGCCGCCCAGCCCCAGCACGCCGAACAGGGGAAAGCGGGCCTCCGCGTTGCCGACGAGGACTCGACTGCCGACCAGACGGTCGAACACGGGGCATCCCGCATTCGGGTTCGTCGGGCACTCGGCGGCGCTGAACGAGCCGATGTTGTAGCCGCGCACGACGCCGGGATACCCGAGAAACAGCGGGGACAGTCGCGGGTCTTCGGCGTCCGGCCCGTACCGACCGGCGTGGAGCACGCGCGCCGCGAGCGTCAGTTTTCGCAGCGGCATCACGTACCGGCGATAGTCGACGGTACCTTCCACCATCGTCAGCGAGCCGATGGCCGGCGACACCTCGAGTCGGTAGCGTTGCCCGAGCAGCGGGCCGGTCGCACCGAAATAGGAGTTGTCGTACACCAGCGCGACCGTGCCCGTGGCGAACGTGAGTGCGTCGGGTGCGGGCAGGCGCTCCGTCGAATCGGCGAGCAGCGCCCCGGTCTGGGCATCGAAAATCCGGGTTTGGATTTCTCTGTCAAACGAGATGCGCCGGCCGCCCAGAGCCAGCTCCAGCCGCTGCACACGGCTGAACGGATACGCGACGAAACCGCCCAGCGACCGATTGGTCTGCCGCTCCAGGAATGCCTCCTCGATGTAGACCTGCTGGCCACCGATGACTCCGAACCCCGCCGAGTATCCCCCCGTGAGGTAGGGCACTTGCTGCGCCGCGATTCCCCAGTTCCAGCGACTCGCCTGGTTCTGGTACGCGAGGATCGCCGCGATGTCGCGGAACGATCCCGAGACTTGCAAACCGGTCGCGAGTGTCCGGTTGCCGAGCATATCGCCCCACACCAGGGTCGCTCCGCCACCGATGTAGGCGCCGTACTGGCTGGCGCCGATGGCAAGCGAAGGTTGTGAGACGTACTCGAGCGACAGGCGTGGGCGGTACCCGGCCGCCACGGCCGGCTCGGCATCGGGCGGCAGTCCGGTGCGAAAGTCGCTCAACAACGGGACCAGCTCGCCTGGGCGGCGATCGAGGGGCGGCAGGGTCGCTCCGCTCACGCCCGCGAGCGGCGTTGGCGCCCGGCCCGCGAGCACGCGCTCGTCGTCCACTGCGAAGAGCTTGTATCCACCCGAGTCGTACGCGGTGAACACCAGGCGGCCCGACGTATGCGCGACCGAAATCACCGGGCTCCCGGCGGTAATGCCGCTCGCGCCGACAAACAGATTCGTCACCTGGGTGGCGGTTCCTGCGGCGAGGTCAAGGCGAAACACATTGCTGATGCCGCCCCGATCCGACACGTAATACAAGCTGCGCCCGTCAGGACTCCATTCCGGGTTGATGTGCTTCGCCCCGTCGAACGCGAGCAGTGGACTGATGGCTCCCGACGAAACCGTGAAGAGCGCGAGCCGGTAGCTCCCCGGTTGCAGCGTGGCGAGGTCGGTCGTGAAGCGGTCGGTGACGAACGCCACCGACCGGCCGTCGGGCGACCAAGCCGGTTGCAGGTCCGCGTACGCGTCGTTGGTGAGCCGCCGTAAGTCGCCGCCCGCGACGTCGTAGACGTAGAGATCGGTCCACCCGCCGACGAGAGCGGAGAAGGCGATGAACTTCCCATCGGGTGACCAGCTCGGATTGAAGATCTGGCCGAGCGACGGGAACGGGACCTCCTTGATCACCTCGCCGCTCGCGACGTCGAGAATGGACAGGACCGGCCGTCCGTGGGCCACCGCCCCGAAGGCCAGCCGCTGCCCCGCCGCGTCCCACGCGCCCGATGAGCTGATGAATCCCACGCTCTCGTAGTGCGGATCGACGGCCGTCTTGATCAGCTTGCGCTGAATCCGGCCGGTCGCGACGTCGGCGAGGTACATCTCGATCGCAAACAGGCCCCGCTCGGAGAAAAAGGCGACGCGGTTGCCGTCGGGACTGAGCGCCGGCGCCAGGTTGAGCTGCGCCTGATCCCGCTCCGCGGCGATCCGCCGGCCGAACTGATCGGGCGGCGCGGTCGCCTGCTGGATCGGGGTGTAGGTGGAACGGATCGCTTCCTGCCACTGGTGGGAGAGCGAGTCCAGTTTCTGTCCAGTCAGCTTCTCGAGTGCCAGGCCCGTGTCTCCGGAGCGGGCCGCTTCCCGCAGCAGGGTGCCGACGAGCGCGTCGCCAAAGCGGCCCGTGAGGTAGGCCCAAAACGCCTGGCCCCACCGGTACGGGAAGTAGCGGGGGTCGTCGAGCTGACGGATGCTCGGGATGCGGTTGCGACGCACCGCGTCGCGCAGCCACATGGTGGTGTGCGGGTCGGTGGGCCCGATCGAGAGATACTCCGCCATGCCTTCGATGAACCAGAGCGGCAAGCGGGCCACGCCGGGGAGCGAGCCGCCGGCGCCGCGCCCGCTGCCGGAGATGTCGTACTGAAACGCGTGTACCAGCTCGTGCCCAATGACGTGATCGGTCTCGTCCAGCGGCCCGGCGAGGGGCAGGACGATGCGGCGCTTGAGCGATTCCGTGACGCCGCCCGTGGATTCGTCGAGCTCACCCGAGATGGCGTTCGTCTGCTCGAAGTGGGGGTGGCTGGCGTACAGCACGAGGGGCTGCGCGCCGCGCAGCTCGTGGTGCAGGATGGTCGAGAGGCGCGCGTACCAGCGCTCGGCGAGCCGCGCCGCCTGGTGGGCGGCCGCGCGCTCCTCGGCGTAGTAGTAGACCTGGAAATGGGCGGTGCGCAGCACCTCGAACTTGAACGTCTCGTACTGGACCTTGTTGCGGCCGAAGTACTGCCCCTGCACGACGGCGGGGCTCACGAGCCCCAGCGCGGTCGCGAGCGTGATGATGCGGCGGATGCTCACGGATTCCTCTCTCTCGGGCGCCGCGGGCGGCGGCGCGTTCGCCTCATTGATACCGCTGGACCTCTCGCCGGTTCACGGCTCGAGCGTGGTTCGTGAGACAGCAACCGGGGCCGAGCGGCCGGAGTTCCAAGGTTCCAACCCGGAGGGTGTGAGCGGCATCACAGGGATGACACCAACTCATTCCTGGAGGTCACATGCAACGGACAATTAGGCGCGCGTTGGCCATCGCCGCAATCGCGGCGGTCGGCTTCGCCGCCCCGGCGCTGGCCGGTCCGCCCTGGATCTCGATCGAACTGCCGGCCAATCCTCATGATGCCTCAACCCGTGGCGCGTTTCTGCTGGTGCACGCGTTCCATCACGGCACCCCCATGGCGTTTCCCGTCACGGGGACCGCGGAAGGGATCGTGAACGGCGAGCGACGCACGGTTCGGCTCGAGTTCACCAAGACCTCGCGCGCCGGCGTGTACGGGTTGCGCAAGATGTGGCCGGGAGAGGGAACCTGGACGCTCGTGATCAGCGTGAACCAGGGCGACGAGGCCCGTGAAGACAAGGCGACGGCGGTCGTGGAGCTGGATGGGAACGGCGATGTCGTCTCGGTGAAGGTGCCGACCCGCCAGCAGGGCCAGTGGACGATCCCCGCGGGCGTCTCGATGGCGGACATCGATGCGGGGCTGCGGGCGCGCGCGGGAGGCCTTGCCCGAAGGAACTGAAGAGACGGTGTAAGGTCGTGCGTTGTGCGTAGTGCGTGGTATTATTCGGTGAACCCTCTGGTGACGGCTACGAATGAATCCATCGTAGCCGTCGCTTGCTTGATCACCTGAGAATACCACGCACCACGCACTACGCACAGGTTCTTCATTGACCACCTACGCCAGGCGGCTCGGTCTCTTCTCCGCCACGATGGCCGTCATCGGCGGCATCATCGGCGGCGGGATTTTCCGCACACCGGCGTCGGTCGCCGAGCGCGTCGGCTCGGCGTCGTTGTTTCTGGTGGCGTGGGTGCTGGGCGGGCTGGTCGCGCTGGCCGGCGCGTTCTGTTTCGGAGAGCTGGGCGCGCGTCGCCCCAAGGCCGGCGGCGGCTACGTCTACCTGCGCGACACGTTCGGCCCCCTGCCCGCTTTCCTTTATGGCTGGGCGCTGCTCCTCGTGATCACCTCGGGCGCGATCGCCGCCGTGGCGAAAACGTTCGCCGGCTATTTCCTGGCCCTCACGGGTCTCTCGCCCGACCTACTCCAGGTGCCGGTGGCGGTCGGAGCGATCGTACTGCTCGCCGGCATCAACTACGTCGGCGTCAAACCCGCGGCCGTGACGCAGAACATCTTCACCGTGTTGAAGCTCGCCGCGCTGGCGGCGCTCATCGTCGTCGGCCTCGCCGTGGCTCCCCCTCCCGGAGCGCTGTACCAGGTTCCCACCGTGGCCGCACCGCCGCTCAGCGGATCCGGCGTCGTGGTCGCCATCGGCGCGGCCCTCGTCCCGATCCTGTTCACCTACGGCGGCTGGCAACAGACGAATTTCATCGCGGAAGAGATCATCGAGCCGGAGCGCAACCTGCCGCGCGCCCTGGTGCTGGGTGTATGCGGCGTCGTGGCCGTGTACCTGCTGGCCAACATCGCCTATCTCCGGGTGCTCGGGACCGCCGGTCTCGCCGCCAGCACCGCGCCCGCCGCGGACGTGATGCGCGGACTGCTCGGCCCGGTTGGCGCTACGGTGATTGCCGCGGGCATCGCCGTGTCGACGTTCGGATTCCTCAACCTCGTCATCCTCGTCACGCCGCGGGTGTTCCAGGCGATGGCCGCGGACGGCGTGTTTTTCCCGCGCCTGGCGCGCCTGCACCCGGTGTATCGCACACCGACCGCGGCCATCCTGGTGCTGGCCGGATGGTCGATCGTGCTCACCCTCAGGCAGAGCTTCACCGCGTTGGTGGACTACGTCGCGTTCGGCGACTGGATTTTCTTCGGGCTCGCGGCGGCGGCGCTGTTCGTGTACCGCGCGCGCGATGCGGCCGCCGGCGCGCGGGGCCCCGCGTTCCAGGTGCCCGGCTATCCGTGGACTCCGGCGTTCTTCGTGCTCGCCGCGGCCTATGTGGTGGCGAGCTCCATCGGCGCGAATCCGAAGAATGCCGCGATCGGAACGGGCTTGATCCTGCTCGGCGTGCCGGTGTTCCTTTTCTGGCGGACGAGACGCTCAATAGTCAGCGCGCCGTAGGCGACACACTGGCGCGGGTCCGGAAGTCCCGCTAGCGTAGGACCACTCGTTCCAGGAGCCATTTGTGAAGCGACACCGGTTGTTCATGAGGGCGCTGGCTGCGGGCTGGCTCCTGGTTGCCTGCGGCGGTGATTCTTCCGGGCCGGGCAGCACCACGACGGCCACGGCGAACGATCCGACAGCAGACTTCTTTGGCGCGGGCGTGACGCAGATCGACATGACCGGCATGACGATCACGCGGGATACGGGTGGGATCGACGTCGTGCTGAACTTCACCGCGACCGTCCTCTCGCCGGTGAGCGGCAACGCCAACGCGCTTTTCGGCCAGGTGGACTTCGACGTCGATCAGGACACGTCGACCGGCCTGGGCTCGCTCGTGGACGTGTTCCGGCCCGACACCGGGTCGACACGGATGGGCGTCGACTTTGCGCTCGACCTGTTCACCTACAACGCCGATTCCACGGTGAATATCTTGGACACCCTCGGCGCGATCCGGGGGCAGGTCCGGCCGGTGTTCAGTGGTTCGCGCGTCTCGGTGCGGATACGCCGCACGCTGTTGGGCAGCGACGACGGATTTGTGAACGCCGCGGTGATCATTGGTACGGCCTCCGAACCCACCGACATCACGCCCAACAACGGGCATCTCAGGGTGGGAGGAACGGGACCGGTGGCGCCGTACCGGCCCGGAGCGCCGATGCGGCCGGCCGCGTCAATACGAAAGACGCCGTGGAACTAGACGACAGACGCACAGTAAGACGCACAGACGCAGAAGTACTAGACGCACAGACGCATAGACGCACAGGGGTGAACAGAGCTCGGTAACAGGTCTACCTGTTCCCTTGAACCTGTAATCCACTGTGCGTCTACGCGTCTGTGCGTCTAACTGTCCGTCTGTCCGTCTAGTTTGTCAGGTATTCTTCGCGTCTACGCGTCTGTGCGTCTAACTGTCCGTCTGTCAGTCTAGTTTGTCAGGTATTCTTCGCGGTACATCCCGATCAACTCAAAGAAGTAACTGAGCGCGAGCGGCCCGATCAGCAATCCCAGAATGCCGAAGTACGGCACACCCGCCAGGGCGCCGAGCAGCGTCACGATCGGGTGGATGTTGGCCCAGCGGCGGAACACGATCGGTCGGACGATGTAATCCACGTTCCCGACGGCGATGATCCCCCACAGCGCGAGCGCGATCGCCCAGCCGTACTGCCCGCCGATCGCCAGCGCGATCGCGCCGGGCCCCCACACGAGGGCGCTGCCGACGACCGGCAGGATCGCGAGCACCACGGTGACGACGCCCCAGAACAGCGCATTGGAGAGGCCCGCCGCCCAGAAGCCGAGCCCCACCATCACCCCCTGGATCGCCGCGACGAGCCCGGTGCCGACCACGGTCGAGATGGTCACGTTGCGGAACCGTTGCCGCAACCGCTCCGTGTTCTCGACCGAAAACGGAATGTAGGGGCGGACGGCCTGCCAGGTCTCGCCGGGGCGGAGCAGCAGATAGTAGAGGCCGAACAGCGAGATCGTGAGATTCAGCGCGAGCCGCGTGGCGGTGCCGATCAGGCCGAACGCGGAAGTGCCGATCCAGGTTACGAGCTTCCCCCCCAGGTCGGCGAGCTGCGCCCCGATGTCGAAATTGCGGATCTGCAGCTGAGACAGACGGGTGAGCAGCGGGCTCTGCACCACGCCGCCCGCGATCTCCTGCGCCTGGGCCACGATCAGCCCCGCAAACGAAACGCCCGGGACGACGATGAGAAACAGGGCCAGCAGCACCACGATGGCGGCCGCGAAACGGGGACGGATGCGACGCGTCAGCCACCGGTGCACCGGCTCGAACACGACGTACAGCACGGGGATGCCCACGAGTCCCGTGGCAAACGGGACGAACGCCACCAGCAGCGCGATTCCCAGGACGATGAGAACCAAAGCCGCGCGTTGGTGGTTTGTATCGAGGAAGGGCATGGATGGAAACGGTAGGCCCCCCGGGGGCGGACCGCTAGGCCGACCCGGTGTATCATTGTGCCAACGCATTTTTCGTGAGGTGATCATGCGCTCGTCGTCGCTACTCGGTTTCTTCGCCGCTCCCCTCGTTCTCTGCGCTGTCCCCGCTCCCGCGGGGGCGCAGGAACACGCCCATCAGGGCACGGAGCGGTTGGGCAAAGTGGTGTTTCCCGTTTCCTGCAACGCCGCTGCGCGGCAGGGGTTCGAGCGCGCCATGGCGCTGCTCCATTCTTTCTGGTGGGAGGAAGGGGAGCGCGCGTTCCAGGCGGTGGCCGCCGCCGACTCGACGTGCGCGATGGCGTACTGGGGGTTGGCGCTGGTGCGGTGGCGCAATCCGATTGCCGGCGGCCCCGGCGCGGCCGATTTGCAGGCCGGGCAGGAGGCGGCCCGGCGCGCCGCGGCGCTGGGCGGGCGCACGGCGCGCGAGCGGGACTTCATCGCAGCCGTGGGCGCGCTGTACGGCGATACCGGTACCGTGCCCAACAGCGCCCGGCTGCGCCGTTACACCGGCGCGATGGAAGGGGTGCATGCCCGCAACCCCACCGATCCCGAAGCCGGGATCTTCTTCGCCATCGCGTTGGCGGCCTCGGCACCGGCGGGCGACACGACCTTCGCCCAGCAGCGCCGCGCGGCGGCGATCCTGAATCCACTGTTCCGAAAGCACCCCGACCATCCTGGGCTCGCGCACTACCTGATTCACGCCAATGACACACCGCAGCTGGCGGAGCTGGGGCTGGAGGCGGCGCGACGCTACGCCGAAATCGCGCCAACGGCGCCGCATGCCCAGCACATGCCGTCGCACATCTTCGTCCGCTTGGGGCTGTGGGACGAAACGGTCCGCTCCAACCGGGCGTCGTATCGCGCCGTCGCCGCTGCCGGCGGCGAAGCAAAGCGAGCCCTCACCGCCGATCAGCTGCACGCGATGGACTACATGGTCTACGCATATCTACAGACTGGGCGGGACTCGGCAGCAGCGGCCGTGGTGGCAGAGGCGCAGGCAGACACGGCCGGGTCAGCGGCACAGGCGTTGGTCGCGGCGTACAACCGCAACGCCATGGTGGCGCGGCTGGCGCTCGAGCGGGGGCGGTGGGCCGAGGCGGCGCGCCTGTCGTTCCGGCCGTCGCCCGGGACGCCGGCCGCCGAGATGGTCACGCGTTTTGCCCGGGGAGTCGGGGCGGTGCGGGCCGGCGACACCGCACTGGCGCGCGCCGAGATCTCGGCGCTCGCGGCGATCGAAGCCGAGCTCGTGCGGCGCGGGGATCCGTATTGGCCCAGGGTGACCCGGGTCAAACAACGCGCGCTGGCCGCGTGGCTCGCGCTTGCCGCGGGCGACACAGCCGGCGCGGTGATGGGCGCGCGACTCGCCGCTGACTCCGAGGACGTCGTGGGCAAGCACGCGGTCACGCCAGGGGAGGTAGTGCCGGCGCGGGAGCTGGAGGCCGACCTGCTGCTCAGGCTCGGTCGCGCGCCCGAGGCGCGAGCGGCGTACGCGCACGTGCTGGCCCTCGAGCCGCACCGGGCGCGGAGCGTTTTCGGGACGGCACGCGCAGCGGAGCTGGCGGGCGACCGTGCGGCGGCGCTCGCGGCCTATCGAGACTACCTGACACTGGTGGAGCAGGCGGATGGGGATCGCCCGGAATTCACGGCGGCGCGGGCGTTCGTGGGGCAGGGAAGCCACTAAGCGGTCGTTCCTCCGGAGCACCGGGGCGTCGCCGCGCGACGCCCCGGTGGCCTGCGACTACTGCGTCGGGGCCGGCGCCGGCAGCGGGAGGTCGCTGTTCCAGATGTCGTGGGCAATCAGCCACTGCCCGCTTTCCTGGACCCAGTGCGCCATGTACTTGCCGGAGTCGACGGCCGGGGTGCCGGGCGGCAGCGTCGCGCTGGGCGGCATGGTAAACGTCCAGCGCCCCACCTCCGTCGCCGACGCGCCGCTGGCCCACACTTCCTCGGTACGCAGGGCGAGCGTCGGGGGCGTGCTCGACATCGTATTGATGACCGCGAAGAACGCAGTGATCGAATCGCGGCCCCGCACCGGCGGCATGTTGGGCGGGAGCATCACCGCGTTCGCGTGGAAGTATTGCGCGATCGAGTCGGAGCGACCGGCCGCGGACAGCCGGGCCCAGTTGGCGTTGAGGGCGTCGATCGCGGCCTTTGCCGCGGCGGAGTTGTCGGCTGGGGCCGGGCTGCAGGCGAGGAGCGCGAGCGCGGTCGCGGAGCACAGCAATGCGATACGCATAGAGAGCCTCGGGATCCGGGAGGGCGAGGACGATACGGGCTCTGCCGCCGGTCCGCAAGGCGACGGCTGGCGGACGGTTCGGCGGGGCGCGAGATTCCCGGCCGACCCGACTTCCCGGTCCTCGCAGGAGGTGCGCCGTGGTGACCCTTACGTCGTTGTGGCTGCCGATCCTCGTGTCGGCGGTGGCGGTGTTCGTGGCGAGCTCGATCATGCACATGGTGTTGACCTACCACCGCGCCGACGTCCGCGGGCTGCCGAACGAAGCTCGCGTGCTCGACGTGGTGCGCGGCGCGAACCTGAAGCCCGGCACCTACTTCTTTCCCTACTGCGCGAGCGTCAAAGAGATGGGGACGCCGGCGATGCTGGAGAAGTTCAAGCAGGGGCCGGTGGGGATGCTGACCGCGCTGCCGGCGGGACCGCCGACGATGCCGAAGCATCTCATGCAGTGGTTCGCGTTTTGTCTGGTGATGGGCATCTTCGCGGCGTACGTGGCGAGCCGGGCGCTGGGCCCGGGCGCGCCGTACCTGACCGTGTTCCGGATGGTCGGCACGGTCGCGTTTCTGGGATACGCAGGGGCCGAGGCGACCAACGCGATCTGGCGGGGTCAGCTGTGGGGCACGACGCTGCGGAACTACCTCGACGGGCTCGTCTACGGGCTCGTCACCGCGGGCGTGTTTGGTTGGCTCTGGCCGAATCTGTAGGCGGAGCGATATGCGCCCGTTCACTCTTGGCGTAACCACACTGGTTCACGGTTTCTTCGCGATGGTCTGGGTGGCCCTGGTGCTCGACGTGGGATCGCCGAGCTTCAACCTCTCGATGCCGCAGTGGGGGGCCACGGAGGCCGTGGTCTATGTCGCCCTGCTGTTCACTGCTTCCGCCGCCCTTGGGGTCGTGGTGCACACCATTTCGCGCGGCGTATTCCACCGGTTCAAGGAGCGCTGGGCCATGGAAGTGCTCGTCAGTGCCACGGTCCAGAAGCGGTTCACCGCGTTTGGCGACGTCGAGACGTTCCCGAGTGGGCCGTCGTTCGCTGAAGTGCTCAAGGCGGAGGGGCTCGATCGGGTCCGCAAGGCGGGCGGCTTTCTGCAGGCGCTCGAGTATCAGTTACTGAGCCGGGCGCCCGAAGTGTGGCGCGGGATTCAGCCGGGCCGCGACCAGTACCGTCTCGCGCGCGGTTTCATTCTGACGTCCGCGGCGTTTGCCCCGATTCTGCCGCTGTGGGCGCCGGTGGTGGCGCTCGACAGCCTCGGCGCGATCGGCCCGCTGCCGATCGTGCGCACCCAGCTGTTCCTGCTCAGCGTGCTGGCCTCCGCCGTCTGCTACATCGCGTTCCGCGAGCGCACGTTCCGCTATGCCGCGGCGACGCTGCTCGCCTATGCCACGGTCGAGGGAGAACGGAAGAAAGGAAGCGCTCGGTGACGCGCCGCGCCCGCGCGGGGTTTACGCTCGTCGAGATCATCGTCGTGGTGGTCATCATCGGCCTCCTCGCCACGATCGTCATCCCGAAGTTCTCCTCATCGCGCGAGCGGGCGCTCGTCACGGCGATGAAGTCCGATCTGCGCAATCTGTTGACGGTGCAAGAGGGCTGGATGGCGGACAGCGGCAGCTACGCCACGAGCTTTCCCACGACCATCTGGAGAACGTCCACCGGGGTCACCGGGCCGACGATCACGCTCACGGCGAACGGCTGGACGGCGTCCGTGGGCCACATGTCGACGGCGAAGACCTGCGCGATCTTCGTCGGCACGACCCCCCTGGCGCCGGCCACCAAAGAAGGCGTGCCGACCTGTATCTGAGCCCGTCCTTCGTCTGGCCTCTGCGGCGGGGGCGACCTATACTTCCGGCCACCCTCGCTCACCGAGATGAAAGCAGGATTCTGGCAGCTGGTGCGGGCGGCATTCAATGCCCGTCCGTTCGGCATGCTCGTGCCGCCCAACTGGATCGGTGTGGCGGCCGTTGGGCTCCTGGGTCTCGTGAACCCGGGGTTTTGGGTCATCGGGGCCGGCGTGGAGCTCGGCTATCTCAGTCTGCTCGTGTCCAACCAGCGGTTTCGGCGCGCGATCGGCACCCGCCGAGAGGCCGGCAAGGAGCGCGACTGGGAGGGCAAGGTGGACGAGCTGCTGGCCCGGCTGTCGGAGCCGGACCGGCGCCGCTATGCGGCGCTGGCGGCGCGCTGCCGCACCATCCTCGCGCACCCGGCCGGCGACGCCCCGGTCCCCGGCGCGCTGAGCCAGGATGAGAGCCTGAGCCGTCTCGTCTGGCTCTACCTCAAGCTGCTGCTGGCGCGCCAGCTGATTGCCCGCGTGCTCTCGCCCGACGCCAACCCGAGCAGCGGGGATATCGACCGCCAGATCGCCGACCTGCAGGCCCGCCTGAAGCAAACGGAGCTGACGGCGGAGCTGCGGCGCAGCCTCACCGGCCAGCTCGAGATCCTGACGCAACGCCGGGCGCAACGCGTCGAAGCGAAAGAGAAGCTCGCCTATCTGGACGCCGAGTGCACGCGCATCGAGCAGCAGGTGGAGCTGTTGCGCGAGCAGGCCGCGCTGTCGGCCGACCCCGAGGTGCTGTCGCGCCGCATCGACGACGTCACGGGCACCCTGGGCAGCACCGCGCAGTGGGTGCGCGAGCAGCAGCAGTTGTACGGCGCGGCGGAGGACATGCTGAGCGAGCCGCCGCCGCTCGCCGTCCAGGCGCGGGTCCGGGTCGGCGAGCGCCGGTGAGCCCCGAGTCGCTGCCGCCCTGGGCGGCGCAGATGCGGGACCTGTTCCGCTCCGGCGCCGTCGCCCAGTTCCTGCTGCACGGCAACGTGTTCGACACCGTGCCGGCGGGCGAGCGGTTGCTGTCGCTCAAGCAGTTCCTCGACGAGGTGATGTTCCCCACCTACGACGTCGTGCTCCACTACGACCGCAGCCGCGGCATCCGGCCGGCGAAGGGCGGCGAGGACTGGGGGGCGTGGCTGCGCGACGCCGTGGGCGACGCGCTACCGCTCACCCAGATGCGCGAGCCCGGTGCGGCGCTGGAGCTGCTCGACCGCTACCTGCTGCGCACCCTCAACCTGCGGGCGATGGGGGGAGGCCAGGAATCGAAGGCGCCGCGTACCATCGCCCTGGTCATCGACTTCGCCGAGTTCGTGGTGCCCCAGGGCGAAGCGCTGGCGCTGGGCGGCGGGTTCAGCGCCAACGTCGTCAAGCTCCTCGGCTGGGCCAACGACCCGGCGGTGCTGCACGCCAACGTCGTCAGCGTGCTGATCGCCGAGGGGTTGCACGACCTGAACGAGCTGGTGGTGAACAACCCGCACGCCGCCGCGCTGCACGTCCCGCTCCCCGACGAGGCGGAAATGGGGGCCTACGTCGCCGCGCTGCGCGCCAGCGAGTTCCCCGATCTCGAGCGCCAGAGCGACGTCCCGCTGCCGGTGCTGGGGCGGCGGCTCACCGGGCTCTCGCGCGTGGGGGCGCGCACTGCCCTCGCGCTGGCGCTGCGCAACGGACAGCGCGTCACCGCCGAGTGGCTGTCGCGCATCAAGAAGGGGCTGATCGAGCGCGAGTGTCGGGGGCTGCTCGAGTTCGTGGAGTCGCCGTTCACGCTCGACCGGGTGGCCGGGCACGCGGCGGTCAAGCAGTGGCTGCGCGATGACGCCGCGCTGCTGCGCCAGGGCGCCGTACACACGCTGCCGATGGGGTACCTGATCACCGGGCGCATCGGAACCGGCAAGACGTTCCTGGTGCAGTGCTGGGCGGGGGAGCTCGGCGTGCCGTGCGTGGTCTTGAAGAACTTCCGCGACCGCTGGGTGGGCGCCACCGAGTCGAACCTCGAGAAGATCTTCGCGGTGCTGCGTGCGCTGGGCCAGGTGGTGGTGTTCGTGGACGAGGCCGACCAGGCCGCCGGCCGGCGCGGCGGGGACGAATCGGACTCTGGCCTGTCGGGCCGCGTGTACGCGATGCTCGCCAAGGAGATGGCCGACACGTCGAACCGGGGCAAGATTATCTGGGTGTTCGCCACGTCGCGTCCCGATCTGCTCGAAGTGGACCTGAAACGCCAGGGGCGGCTGGACGTGCACATGCCGCTGTTCCCGCCGGAGACGCGCGAGGAGGTCCGGGAGCTCTTTCTCGGGATCGCGAAGCGGCTGGGGGCGGCGCTGACCGAGGCGGACCTGCCGCCCATCGACCCGAAGCTCGGGCTGTCGGGCAGCGAGATCGAGGCGATGCTGGTGCGGGCGCTGCGCGCTCAGGCGCTCGCGCCGGAGCCGCGGCCGCCGCTCAAGGCGCTGCTCGCCGACACGGTACGGGACGTCCGCGCCAACGCCAACACGCGGGCGCTGGAGTACATGGATCTGGTGGCGGTGCGCGAATGCACCGACGTGCGCTTCCTGCCGCCGCGCTTCCGCGGGCTCGCGCCGGAGGAAGTGGAGTCGCGGTTGCGCGCGCTGCGCTCGCTCGACTGACGCGAAGCTCGACTGACGCCCTGACATTGGAGGAGTGATGGCCATCTTCGCCCGAATCGGGAGGTTGTTCCGGGGCTTCTTGGGCCTCTTCATCAGCGGCCTCGAGGAATCCAACCCCGAGGCGCTCATGGAGGCGGCGCGGGACGAGTTCCGCGAGAACATGGCGCGCTACAATCTCGCGCTGGCGCGCATGGCGGGCGTCGCCGAGCGCCTCAAGCACCAGGTCACGACCAAGACCACCAAGGCCAAGGACCTCGAGCGACGCATCCTCGCCAATCACCAGGCGGGGAACCTCGAGCTGGCAGGGAGCCTCGCGCGCGAGCTGCAGGAGCTGAAAGCCGACCTCGGCGACGACGCGGCTGAGATGAAGGACGTCGAGGAGGCGTACCAGGACAACCTGCGGCAGGCGAAGGTGGCCCAGAAGGAGTTCGAGACCAAGCTGCGGCGCCTCGAGCACCAACTCTCGAAGGTCAAAGTGAAAGAGGCGCAGGCCGAGGCGGCGGCCGCGCTCGGCAACGCCGCGTTCTCGGTGGGCGACCTGGGCGACACGATGCGCCGGGTGGACGAAATCCTCACGAAGCGCTACGAGGTGTCGGCCGGCAAGGCGCGAGTGGCGAAGGACCTGGTGGACATGGACACGGTGCGGGAGAAGGAGGCCGAGCGCAAGGCGCTCGAGCAGCACGCCCTGGCCGATTTCCTGGCGAGCCAGGGCATCGCGGCCGCAGCGCCGGCGGGTCCGGCGGCCGCGAAGCAGATGGGCCCCGGTGAGAGCACCAAGCCATGACCGGGGGGGGCGACGCGCCGCGTTTCACGTTTTTCGGCAAGCTCGTTTCGTTTCTGCTGGTCGCCGGGCTGATCGGCTACGGCGTCTACCTGGCGCGCCAGCGCGGCTGGTGGCCGGGGAGCGCGAGCGGGGGAGAGAGTGGCGGTAGCGGGGACGGCGGGGGCGGCACCGCCGAGGTAGTGGACGTCCAACTGGAAGTGCCGCGGCTCGCGCCGGCGGCGCCGTATCAGATGAAGGGCGACACCGTGGTGGTGGAGATCAGCGAGTACGCCGGGTACGCCGGGTTGATCGCGGCCAACGGCGGGCTCGCGCCCAACCCCAACTCGGTGTTCGCGCGCGAGGGGAAGTTCCTGCTCAAGCTCACGATGAGCGAGGAGGAGAGCTGGTCGGCGCTGAACGCGGGCCAGATGGCGGCGTCGGTGACGACGGTCGACGTGCTCGCGGTCTACGGCCCGCAGTTCAAGGTCCGGGTGCCGGCGCAGATCGGCTATTCGCGCGGGGCCGACGGCCTGGTCGTGACGAGCGACATCCGGAGCGTCAACGGCCTCAAGGGCAAGATCGTCGCCACGGCGCAGTTCACCGAGGTGGACTTCTTTATCCGCTATCTCGCGCAGGAAGCGGGGCTCGGCGTGCGCGCGCTCTCGAGCCTGGACGACGCCCCCGATCCCGCGCGGATCAACCTCGTGTACACGGACGACGGGTTCTCGGCGGGCGAGCTGTTCCGGCGCGACCTCGCCTCGGACCGCCCGCGGCTCTCCGGCTGCATCACCTGGGAGCCCAAGCTCTCGGAGATCGTGGAGCAGAGCGGCGGCCGGGCGCGCATTCTCATCACCAACCGCAATCTCCTCATCGTCGGCGACATCCTGATCGTCAACGAGGGGTTCGCCCAACAGCGCCCGCAGATCGTCGCCGCGCTGGTCAAGGGCCTGCTCACGGGCAACCGCATGGTGCGGGAGAACCCCGGCCAGTACGCCGACGTGATCGCGCGCGCGTTCCAGTGGACGCCGCAGGAGACGCTGGCCGAGCTCGCCAAGGTCCATCTGGCGAACTTTCCCGAGAACCAGGCGTTCTTTTCGGGCGCGATCGACGCCGGGGGGAGCTTCGCCGGGATCTACCAGTCGGCGGTGCTGGCCTACGGGTCGACGCTCATCCCCAACCCGGTGGACGCCGAGCAGTTCATGGACGGCAAGCCGCTCGACGCGCTCCGGCAAGCGGGCGCCTTCGCCGACGAGCGGCTCGCGATCGGGCCGATCCGCACGGCCGGCGGGATCGTCGAGACCAACCCGCTGTTGTCGCGCGACATCCGTTTCTTCTTCGAGCCCAACTCGGCGGTGCTGGACCAGACCCACCCGGACAACCTCGCCAACCTCGACGCGATCCGCCGGTTGTTGCAGGTCAGCCCGGGCTCGACCATCCTGCTGCGCGGGCACGTGGACAACGCCCTGGTTGCCGAGTTCCGCCGCCAGGGCGGGGAAGACTTCGTGCGCCGCATGGCGTTGCAGGCGATGGAGCTGTCGCGCAATCGGGCCGCGGCCGTGCGGCGCCTGCTGGTGGAGCGGACCAAGGTGGACGTGGCGCGGATCAACGTCGTGGGACGCGGGTGGGAGGAGCCGGCGGGCAGCGACTCCGATCTGAACCGGCGCGTCGAAGTGCAGTGGTTCACGGTGGAATGATCATGGAATGGAGCATCATCGGTCTCAACTTCCTGTACGCCGCCCTGGGCGTGCTGCTCATGTACCTCGCCTACCGCCTGTTCGACGTGCTTACGCCGGCGGTGGACTTCGCGGCGGAGTTGAAGCGGGGCAACGTGGCCGTCGCGATCTTCGTCGGGGCGCTGTTCATCGGCATCGCCATCATCATCGCCGGGGCGCTCAACTGAGAAGCAGCACTGGCGCGACGCTGGCACTGCTCCTCGCCTGCATCACGCCACTGGCCGCGCAACGGAGCGGTGCGGCGGTCGACCGCTTCGATCCGATTTTCCGCAAGTACACCAAGCGGTCGTTCGGGCCGGGTTTCGACTGGCGTCTGTTCAAGGCCCAAGGGCTGGCCGAAAGCCGTCTCGACAGTGCAGCGCGCAGCCGGGCCGGGGCGCGCGGCATCATGCAATTGATGCCCACGACGTTCGAGGCGATTCGCTCGCGCGCGCCGGATCTCGTTTCGATCGACGATCCCGAATGGAACATCGCGGCCGGGATCCGGCACAACCGCGCGTTGTGGCGCTTGTGGCTCGAGGCGGCGACACCGGGCGACCAGCGCCAGTTCATGTTCGCGAGCTATAACGCGGGTCGCAGGACGATCTTGCGGGCGCAGGGCGTGGCGCGAGCCAGCAATTTGGACCATCGAGTGTGGCCGAGCATCGAGGCAGTGGCGTTGCGGGTGCGGCGCTGGCGCCAGGGGGAGACGCTGCACTACCTGCGTACGATCAGCCAATGGTACAGCCAACTCGATGAGCAGGGCAGGCTGATGCGGCGCCGTCGTTGAACACCTCGGCGTCCAGCCGAAGAAGTAGGGCCGTACGTCACAGAACCGGGCCAGCGGCGCTCCGCATGTTGCCTCCCCGCGCCGGGAGGGTTCATGGAATGGAACATCGTCGGTCTCAACTTCCTCTACGCTGCCCTGGGCGTGACGCTCATGTACCTGGCGTACCGCCTGTTCGATCTGCTCACCCCCGCGGTCAACTTCGCCGTCGAGCTCAAAAAGGGTAACACCGCCGTCGCCATCTTCATCGGGGCGTTGTTCGTCTCGATCGCCATCATCATCGCCGGGGCGCTCAACTGACGCGCCCGGT
>DATBLG010000140.1:0-46149 GCA_036555485.1 Gemmatimonadales bacterium
GACATCTACGCGCTCGGCGTGCTGGGCTACGAGATGCTCACCGGACATACCCCCTTCCACGGGCTCACTCCGCAGCAGACGCTGGCCGCGCACGTCACCCAGACGCCGACAGCGGTGGGGCAGCAGCGTGCGGGATTATCGCCGGCGCTGGACGCCGTCGTCATGAAGTGCCTGGCCAAGCGGCCGGCAGATCGCTTCCAGTCCGCGGACGAGCTGGTGGCGGTGCTGGAACCGCTGGCCACGCCCAGTGGCGGGATGACGCCGACGCATACCCTGCCGGTCGGCGCCGTGGCCGCGTCGCGCCGCATGCCCAGGTGGATGCGCGGCGCCATCGCCGGTACCGTGGTGGTCGCGGTCGGAGCGGCGGCGCTGCTGCTCCTGAACCGCCCGCCGGCCACCGCCGCGCTGGTGCAGCCGCTGCAGCTCACCAGGAGCGCCGGGGTGCAGGAGTCGCCCTACATCACGAGCGACGGCAAGAGCGTCGCCTACCGCGCCTTCGGTCCCGGTGACACGGCCAATCGCGTCGAATTGCGGCGGGGCACCGATGGCAGCGCCGTCCCGCTCGCCGAGGATGGAGTGCCACGTGGCTGGTCGCCCGACGGCGACAGGCTCATCATCGCGACTCCCCGCGGGTTGGAGACCGTGCCCGCCCTCGGCGGGACTGCTACGCTGCTGGTCACCGGGGCTCAGCACGGCACCTGGGCACCGGACGGACAGCGCCTGGTCTATGTCCACGACGACTCGCTGCTGCTCCGCGCCGGAGATGGTCAGAGCACCCTGCTCGCGCGGACGCCCGACCCGCATTCACTGGCGTGGTCCCCGGACGGCAGGTGGATCGTCTATGTCTCGGGAAATTCTGTTTATCTGGACATCTGGAACATCGCGGTCTCTTCCCTCTGGCTGGTGCCCGCGGCCGGCGGCGCACCGATCCAGCTCACCGCCGGCGATGCGCTGGACCTGAGTCCGGTCTGGGCGCCGGACAGTCGACGGCTGTTGTTCGTCTCCGGCCGGGGGGGCGTCCGGGACATCTACCAGCTCGCTCTCGACTCTTATGGGAGGCCGCGCGGCGAACCGGTGCGGGTCACGGTCGGCCTGGACGTCTCGCAGATCAGCCTCGCTCCCGATGGCGAGCATCTGGCCTATTCGGTCGTCACCAACCGCAGCAACATCTGGCGCGTGAAGGAGCCCGCCACCGGTTGGGTCTCGAGCCGCTCCGCGGAGCTGGTGACCACCGACCAGGAGACAATCGAGTGTTTCTGGATTTCCCGGGATGGTCAGTGGCTCCTGTTCGACTCCGATCGTTCCGGGACCCAGCAGATCTTTCGCCGGCGCCTGTCCGGCGGTGAGGTGCAGCAGGTCACGCACGGCACGTCGCCGGCGTTCTATCCCGCGCTCTCGCCGGACGGCAGGGAGGTCGCCTATCACGCGATCGTCAACGGGTTCAGGCGGGTCTTCGTGGCCTCGAGCGATGGTGGAGACCAACCGGTCCAGGTGTCAGCGGGCACCTCTCCAGACGAGCTCCAGCCGGATTGGTCGCCCGACGGCAAGCGGTTGGCCTGGATAGCATTTGCGAGGAGGCAGGTGCGGGCAGCCGTAGCCACCCGGTCGGCCCAGGGATGGGGCGCGCCGCGCGAGGTCACGCATCCCGGCGTCCTCGTCACTGGGATATGGGCCGACAGCGTGGAGCTGGTCGCGGCGGACACCGCGCTTCATCGCCTGGTGCTCGTCAATGCAGACGATCCTGCTGTTCCTCCGCGGTTCCTGGTGGAGCTCAGCGACGCCTTCCAGGCACCTCCGGTTGTCTCGGCGGATTACCGCACGCTGTTATACCACACTGGGCGAGCGCTCTGGGTGCTCAGCTCGAGGGGCGGATGGAACGACCGGACACTCCGGGAGGCAGTCCGATTCGATGACCCGCTGCACCCCCACACCGTCTTCCGGAGTGTGGCGGCCCAGGGCGGCTTCCTGTACTTCACGCTGCAGCATCCGCAGAGCAACATCTGGGTCGCCCGGGTGACGGGACTCAAGCGATGAGCGAGGCCTCCACCCGTCGCTCCGCCGCGCGGGTCTCTCCTTCAGACGAGCAGCGCGCGCATCGGCTGGAGCGTGCGGTGAAACGGATCGAAGACGAGACCGAGGATCTCGAGCGTTACGACGCCGAGCAGCGGCTCCGCATCGCCCGGCTGTCCGAGGACGACCGGAGTGTGGGCCTCGCCCTGCGGCAGCGAGAGATGACACTCGGATACCGCCCGTCGGACCGTCGTGCCGTCGGCCAATGCGAAGTCCATCTCCCGCTTGGGAACAAGGCCAATGGCCTGCCACACGTCCACGGGCAGCAGCGAGTAGACCGCCCCACTGTCGATCAAGAAGCGGACGGTTCGCGCGCCGGTGGGACCGCGCACGGTACCCTGGATGTAGCTCAAGCCCACACTCCGGAAGATGGGTCGTTCCTGTCGGGCGGTGTCAGCGAAATATTGCAGGGCGGCACCGAATGACGCGAGCCGGACCCCGCCTCGCCATGGCCCTTCGGCGCCCCCCGCTCTGGTGAGCGTCCCATGACGCTGGAGCGCCTCAGGGCAAGCCTCGCCGACCGCTATCGTATCGAGCGGGAGCTCGGGGCGGGCGGCATGGCCACCGTCTACCTCGCCCAGGACCTGAAGCACGACCGCCAGGTCGCCATCAAGGTCCTTAGACCTGAGCTCGCCGCTGTGCTCGGCGCCGACCGCTTCGTCCAGGAGATCAAGACCACCGCGGCGCTGCAGCACCCACACATCCTCCCCTTGTTCGATTCGGGCTCGTCCGACGGTTTCCTCTATTACGTGATGCCCTTCGTCGAGGGCGAGACGCTGCGGACCAAGCTCGACCGCGAGAAGCAACTGGGCATCGAGGAAGCCGTGCGCATCACCCGCGAAGTGGCCGACGCGCTCGACTACGCGCACCGCCACGGCGTGATCCACCGCGACATCAAGCCCGAGAACATCCTGCTGCACGACGGCCGGCCGATGGTGGCGGACTTCGGTATCGCGCTGGCGGTGAGCGCGGCGGCCGGCGGGCGGATGACGGAAACCGGGCTCTCGCTCGGCACCCCGCACTACATGAGCCCCGAGCAGGCCACCGCGGAGAAGGAGATCACGGCCCGGAGCGACGTCTACTCGCTGGCGAGCGTGCTGTACGAGATGCTGACCGGGAACCCGCCCCACACCGGCGCCTCGGCGCAGCAGATCATCATGAAGATCATCGCCGAGCCGGTGCCGGTGGTGACGAGCCTTCGAAAGACAGTGCCGCCCAACGTGGCCGCCGCGCTCACGAAGGCGCTGGAGAAGCTGCCGGCCGATCGCTTCGAGAGCGCCAAGGCGTTCGCCGAGGCGCTTGCCAACCCGGCATTCAGGACCGTCGGCCTTACCGGCTCGATCTCGGGTCAGCCTGGGCGACACCGTCTTACCCTGGTCCAGGCGGCGATCATCGGCGCTCTCGGCATCACCGCCGGAGTTCTCGGTGCGCGCCTCGCCTTGCGGCGGCCCGTGCCGGCCGAGGCCCTCGAACGTCAACAACTCACTTTCGAGGGCCACGCCACACGGCCAGGCATCTCGCCCGATGGCACTCGGGTGGCGTACGACCGGCAAGTGTGCGAGCACGGCGGCATCGCCCGCTGCCGTTCCGACCTCGTGGTTCAGGACGTGGGCGCCACCCGCACCACGGTACTCCTCCGCGACCTCCTCTGGATGGGCCCGCCCAGGTGGACCGCCGATGGACAGGCCTTGCTGGTGGGTGCGGCCCTCGACACCTCCCGGGTGGGGCTGTTCGTCATACCGCTGGCCACGGGAACGCCGCGGCTGGTCAACCCGGGCGTAGGGTCGTACGACACCCATGCCACCGCCGACAGCGCGGTGCTCATTACCCCGGTCTCGAGAACCTCTTCTCTCCTCAGGGTCATCGATCTCCGATCCGGGGGCGTGGCTGACAGCTTTCCGATCCCGTCCGGAGATGTGCGGTCCGTTGCCTGGTCGCCCGACGGGCGGTGGTTCGCGTTGGTGGCGACGCGATTTCAGAGCTCTCCCAACCTTGCACTCGTGGGACGCCGCGGGCAGGCCGCCGGCAGCTTCCCGGACGCGGTGCGCGGAACCGTTCACTGGAGTCCGGACGGGGGCTCGGTGCTGAGCTTCCGGTGGGGTACGGCGCGGGAGGACGAGCTCATCCGGGTCGGGGCCAGGGACGGCCGGTTCTCCCGGCGGGCCGAGGTCCTTCTGCCCCGGGTCTCCACGCTCTATGCCGGTCGGTTCGATGTCGCCCGCCGCGGCGGGGTCCTGGCCCTTGGTGTTGGCGATGCGCTCAGTGATCTGTACGTCATCGGGCTGGAGCGGTCCCCGGCGACGGCGAGACGGGTCGCGACCGGGACTACCTGGTACGGCAATCCGGTCCTGACCGCCGATGGTGCCACGATCTACGTGATGCGGGGTGACGCGGTGGGCGACAATGTGTATCGGATCGACGTCGCGACCGGCCAGCAGGAAGCGCTCACCGCTCAGGATCGCCCCGGTTACACGGCGCTTCACATCTCGGCGGACGGCCACCGACTGGTCTCGGGTCGGGCAGTGGGGGACAGCATGCGGTTGGACGTCATGGAACTGCCGTCAGGGCGGGTTCGGAGTGCCATGACCACCGTGACGGCCGGCTACGTGGTGCCATTCGGGGCGTCGGGGCTGCTCACTCAGGCACCCGGTGGCGCACCGGTGGTCGCGGACTCATTGGGCGGAGCCTGGAAAGCGATCCCGTGGCCAGATTCGATCGAGGTGAGGAAACTCGACGCGTCGGCCGACGGGCGCCGGCTGGTATTCCTGGGGCGGGCCGGTGCCCGCTGGCTGGTAATGGTGAGCGGACCATCGGGGGAGGGGATGCGCGCTCTGGCCGCCTTGCCGGCCGATGAGCCGCTGCCCGGCGCCGAGTGGGGGCAGGGCGATACGATCTACGTCTCCCGCTGGCGCGACACCGACAATAGCCCCAGTCTGTGGCGACTGAGCGCCAATGGTGGCGACCTCACGCAGATAGCGGCGCTGCCGGTACCGTGCGGACTGGGATTGGTTTCGGTCAGCCCGCGCGCCCGCCGCGCGGTGTGCGAGGTGGACGACTTCCGCTACGACGTTTGGGCGTACCGGGTCCCCGGAGTGAGTCGGTGAGCCACGGTGCATTGCCAGTGGGCCGACCCGCCTTGATATCGTGACCATATATGACCATATTGTGACCATGAAGGAAAGATCCGAGAGGACCGTAAAGGTCGCCGAGCTCAAGGCGCGGCTGAGCGAGTATTTGCGCGCCGTTCGGCGCGGGCACCCGGTCACGGTGTGCGAGCGCGATACCCCGATCGCCCGGCTGGTGCCGTACCGGTCGACGGGGGAGCCGCTGGCGGTCCGGGAGCCGGTCCGCGCGCTCCGGGACGTCGCTGTGCCGCCGCCCCTGGGCCGCCCGGTCGACAGTCTGGCCGCGCTGCTCGAGGAGCGCCAGCCGTCGCGATGATCGCCTTTGTGGACGCGTCGGTCGTGCTGCGCCTCGTCCTCGGTGAGCCGAACCAGCTCGCCGAGTGGCCGCGAATCGAGTCGGGCGTCGCGAGCGCGCTCGCGGAGGTCGAGTGCCTCCGGACCCTCGATCGCCTGTCGCGCCGTGGATCGTTGTCCGAAGCCGACGTGGCCGCGCGGCGCACGGCCGTGTACCGGCTGTTCGAGGCCGTCGAAGTCGTAGATGTGGGGCGTCCCGTACTGCGGCGCGCCTCAGAACCGTTTCCGACGCCGTTGGGCACCCTGGACGCCATTCACCTGTCCACCGCCCTTGCCTGGCGCGACGCGCGCAACGCTCACCTGACCATGGCCACGCACGACACGGCGCTGGCCACGGCGTCGCGCGCGGTGGGGTTGCAGGTAGTTGGTGCCTGACGTCACCGGGCGCCTGACCGCGGCCCTGGGCGACCGCTATCGCGTCGAGCGCGAGCTCGGCGCGGGCGGCATGGCGACGGTCTACCTGGCCCAGGATCTCAAGCACGACCGCAAGGTCGCGCTCAAGGTGCTACGGCCCGAGCTGGCCGCGGTGCTCGGCGCCGAGCGGTTCGTCGTCGAGATCAAGACCACCGCGGCGCTGCAGCACCCTCACATCCTGCCGTTGTTCGACTCCGGCACCGCCGACGGCTTCCTCTATTACGTGATGCCATACATCGAGGGCGAGACCCTCCGCGCGAAGCTCAACCGCGAAACCCAGCTCGGCATCGAAGAGGCCGTCCGGATCACGACCCAGGTGGCGGATGCGCTGGACTACGCGCACCGCCACGGTGTGATCCATCGCGACATCAAGCCGGAGAACATCCTGCTGCACGACGGCCGGCCGATGGTGGCGGACTTCGGGATCGCACTGGCCGTGAGCGCGGCGGCGGGTGGGCGCATGACGGAGACCGGCCTGAGCCTCGGCACGCCGCACTACATGAGCCCCGAGCAGGCGACGGCGGAAAAGGAGATTACGGCGCGGTCGGACGTCTACTCGCTTGGCAGTGTGCTGTACGAAATGCTCGCTGGCGCCCCGCCGCATCACGGCGGCTCGGCCCAGCAGATCATCATGAAGATCATCACCGAAGAGGCCCAGCCGGTCACGAAGCTCCGCAAGGCGGTGCCACCGAACGTGGCGGCGGCAGTCGCGAAGTCGCTGGAAAAGCTGCCGGCCGACCGCTTCGCGACCGCCGCGCAGTTCGCCGCAGCGCTCGCAACTCCCGGCTATGCGACCGCCGCGCCGGTGTCGGGGCAGACCGTCACCGGGGCGCGGCTCGTCCCCTTGCAGACCCGGCTGATCGCGCTCGCGCCCTGGGTGCTGGTCGCCGCGCTAGCCGTCATGTGGCTGACGCGCCGTGGGGGCGAAACGGATCCCCCGATGCGGTTCGCGGTGGACCTCGACTCGGCGCAGGGTTTTCCAGAGACCTCCCCTGTCCTGGTGACGCCGGATGGTCGTACGGTCATCGTCACAGCGCTGGTGGGGCGTCGCAACGTCCTGCTCGCGCGCCGGCTCGACCGACACGAAGCTGCGGTCATTCCCGGTAGCGAGGGCGCGGAACGCGCGTTCGTCTCGTTCGACGGTCGCTGGGTAGGGTTCGCCGCGAGAGGAAAGCTCATGAAGCTCCCGATCGAAGGGGGCACCCCCATTGCGCTGGCGGATGCGCGCTGGGGCGGCGGTACGTGGGGTCGTGACGGGACGATTATGTACACGCCGACCTACCAATCAGGGCTGTGGCGGGTCAGTGCCGGGGGCGGCGATGCTCGCGCGGTGACCGCACCGGACTCCAGTTCGGGTGAGCTGGCGCACTGGTGGCCGCAGCTGCTCCCTGACGGACGGCACGTCGTGTTCACCGCGTATCGGACACCGATCGAGCGCGCGACCATTGAAGTGCTCGACCTGAAGAGCGGGACGCGCCGCGTCCTGGTGCAGGACGGCGTCATGGGACGCTACGCGGCAAGCGGGCACCTGCTCTTCGTGCGTGACCGCTCCATCCTCGTCGTGCCGTTCGACGTGCGGCGGCTGGCGGTGAAGGATGCGCCGGTGGTCGTGGTGGATGACGTGGCGATGAACTATTCCGACGGTTTCGCCGCCTACGACGTATCGCCTTCCGGCACGCTGGCCGTCATGCCCAGCGACGTGTCCGGGACGCGGTTCGAGCTCGTGGAGGCGGACCGGCGGGGCGCCGAACGGGCGCTGCTCCGGGAACCGGACCGCTTTCAGAACCCGCGGTTCGCCCCCGACGGGCGTCGGTTATCGGTGGACATTACGCCGGCCCGCGGTGCTTCCGACGTGTGGGTGGTGGACCCCTCCCGCGGCAGTCGTACCCGCGTCACCGCCGAGGCGGCGAGCGACTTCGGCGCGTTCTGGACGCCCGACGGCCGGGACCTCGTCTACATGAGTGAACGGCCGCTGTTCGAGCTGTACCGCCGAGCCGCCGATGGGAGCCGGGCGCCGGAGCGGCTGTTGGGTGGCGCTCACGACCGCATCCTTGGGTCCATCTCCGCGGACGGCCGGCTGGCGGCCTTCGTGCTGAGCGTCTCCACCGGCAGCGACCTCTGGACGGTGTCGCTCCAGGGGCCGCCGGCTCCACGGCAGTATTTGGCGAACGGCTTCAATCTCGGGCACCCGGCGATCTCGCCCGACGGCCGCTGGATGGCCTACGACTCCGACGAGTCCGGCCACGTCGAGACCTACCTCCAGTCGTTTCCCGACCCGACCGTCGCCCGTCGACTCGTCGGGGGAGGCTCGCAGCCGGTGTGGACCCGCGGCGGGCGCGAGTTGGTCTTCCAGCGCGGCGACAGCCTGATGACCGTGGCGGTCGACCCCGGTTCCGGAGCGGTGGGCGCGCCCGTGCTGCTGTTCGCCGGTCCCTACGACTCGAGCATCGGGTGGACGAACCCGCGCGGCTATGACGTGACGCCCGACGGTGGGCGCTTCGTGCTGCTCAAGTGGCCGGCCGGCGTCGTGCGCCGCCGGGTGCTCGTCGCCACGCACTGGTTCGACGAGCTGCGGGCACACTTTGAAGGGCCCGCGACCCCTTGAGGCGCCTTGACGGTGGCCATCCTCTGTTTATCATGTTGTCATGACACGCGATCATGAAAAGCGGAGACGGAGCGGTCGTGTCGCCGAACCGGTGCAGGTTTACCTGGACCGCCCGGACCGGGAGCGGCTCGACCGGCTCGCGACGCTGCTCGAGGCTACCAAGTCGGATGTGCTGCGGCGCGGCCTCGAGGCCCTGGAGTCGCTGACCCGCCGCGTGACCGGGCCGGCCGCAACTCCGGTTCCGCTCCCCACGTTCCCGGGTCTTGGACTCCAGCCCGGCGTGGACCTCGACGATAGCGCCAGCCTGCTCGACCTGATGGATAGCCGCGATGCGCCTCGTTGACGTCAACGTGCTGGTGTACGCGTTCCGGGAGGATGCGCCGAGACACGCCGACTATCGCCGCTGGGTGCAGTCCCTCGTATCGTCGGACGAAGCGTACGCCGTGTCGCATCAGGTGCTGAGCGGCTTTCTCCGCGTCGTCACCCATCCGCGGGTATTCCATCCACCCACGCCGCTCGAGCCGGCGCTGGCGTTCGCCGATGCGTTTCGCGACCGACCCAACGCGGCGCTCGTCGCCCCGGGTGGGCGGCACTGGGAGATCTTCACCGTCCTGTGTCGTGAAACCGACGCGCGGGGCAATCTCATTGCGGACGCCTGGCTGGCGGCGCTGGCCATCGAGTCGGGGTGTGAGTTCGTCACGACGGACCGGGACTACGCGCGATTCCCGAGGCTGCGCTGGCGGCATCCGCTCGCTCCGGCCGCCTAGCGTCGATTGGCCGTCCCCAGGCCGGGCCGGTAAGTTCGTTTCCTTCTCGCCTATCCTAGGAATAGAGGAACCAATGTGACGGACGCCGTACAGCGCCTGTCGGCCGCGCTCGCCGACCGCTACCGCATCGAGCGGGAGCTGGGCCAGGGCGGGATGGCCACGGTGTACCTGGCGCACGACCTCCGGCACGACCGTGACGTCGCGGTCAAGGTGCTGCGCGAAGACCTCGCCGCCTCGCTCGGCGGGGGACGGTTCCTGCGCGAGGTCAAGATCGCCGCCCAGCTGCAGCACCCGCACATCCTGCCGCTCCTCGATTCGGGAGAGGCGGACGGGTTCCTGTTCTTCGTGATGCCCTACGTGAAGGGGCAGTCACTCCGCGAGCGGCTGGCGCGCGAAGGGGAGCTCCCGGTCTCCGAGGCGGTCCGGCTGCTCGTCGAGGTGGTGGACGCGCTGGTGGAGGCGCACGCCCACGGCGTCGTGCACCGCGACATCAAGCCCGACAACGTGATGCTCTCCGGGCGCCATGCGCTGGTCACCGACTTCGGCGTGGCCAAGGCGGTCAGCGAGGCCACGGGGCGGAGCACGGTGACGACGGCCGGGGTGGCCCTGGGGACGCCGACCTACATGTCGCCAGAGCAGGCGGCGGCCGACCCCCACGTGGATCATCGCTCGGATATCTATGCCGTGGGCGTGATGGCGTACGAGATGATCTGCGGACGGCCGCCATTCACGGGGACGACGCCACAGCAGGTGCTGGCGGCGCACGTGACACAGGCGCCGGATCCCCCCTCGAAGTACCGCGCCGCGATCACCCCGGCGATGGATCAGGTGATCCTGACCTGCCTGGCCAAGTGAGCCGCCGACCGGTTCCAGACGGCCGTCTCCGACATCTGGCTGCTCCACAACTTCGCTCCGGCGATCCGGTGAGGCGCCCCCTCTCCGTCTTGAAGGCGCAACACACAGGCACTACATTGTAACACATGAAAGACTCACACCTCACTCTCCGCCTGCCCGCGGGGCTGGCCCGCCTGCTGGCGCGGTGGGCCGCGGCCCATGGCGTGCCCAAGTCGCAGGTGGCGCGTGAAGCGGTGGCGCGGTATCTCGCAGCGCCTGGCGGGGAGGCCCCGCCCCCCCTCGGCCTGTCCGCGCGCGACTTCGCACGGCGCTGGCCCACGCTGCCCCGCCTGCACCCCGAGGAGGCCGCGGGGCTCGCGGCGGACATCGAGTCAGGACGCGATGCGCTCCCCCCGGTGGCGCCATCGTGGGAGTAATCCTCGATACCTCCGTCCTGGTGGCCGCCGAGCGGGGAACCGTCCGGTTGGAGCCATTTCTGGAATCGCTCGGAGAAGTGCCCGTTGCTATTGCCGCCATCACCGCCGCCGAGCTGCTACAAGGCTGTCACAGCGCCGCCGATCCTGGGGTTCGCGCCAGGCGTTTCGCCTTCGTCGAAGCGCTGCTTGACCTGATGCCGGTGCTGCCGTTCGGACTGGCTGAGGCGCGGCGTCATGCCGAGCTCTGGGCCCACCTGGTCCGGGAGGGCACGCTGATCGGACCGCACGACCTGCTCATCGGGGCCACGGCCCTGGCCCAGGGACACCTGCTCGCCACGTTGAACCGGAAAGAGTTCAGCCGGGTGGCAGGACTCGGTTTTGTCAGTCTCGATCGGTTTTTCCAATGACGGCGGGGCGCCTCGCCGCCGCCCCTTCGGCGCTCTCAAGCGCGGAGATCGCTTCATGACGATCGAGCGCCTCAGGGCAAGCCTCGCCGACCGCTACCGCCTCGAGCGCGAGCTGGGCCAGGGCGGCATGGCGACGGTCTATCTCGCCCAAGACCTGAAGCACGATCGCAAGGTCGCCGTGAAAGTCCTCAAGCCCGAGTTGGCCGCAGTACTGGGCGCCGATCGGTTTCTCGCGGAGATCAAAGTCACCGCCAACCTGCAGCATCCCAACCTGCTCCCGCTGTTCGACTCCGGGGAAGCGGATGGCTTCCTGTACTACGTCATGCCCTATGTGGAGGGCGAGACTTTGCGCGCGCGGCTCGAGCGCGAGCGTCAACTGCCGGTTGATGACGTCGTCCGCCTGGTAACCCTGCTCGCCAATGCACTTGATTACGCCCACGCCCAGGGCGTCATCCACCGCGACCTGAAACCGGAGAACATCCTGCTGCCAGCCGGCCAGCCGGTGATCGCCGATTTCGGCATCGCACTGGCCGTGGCCCAGGCCGGGGGCTCCCGGGTCACCGAAACCGGGCTCTCGCTCGGCACCCCGCACTACATGAGCCCGGAGCAGGCGGCCGGAGAACGCGATCTCGATGCGCGATCCGACCAGTACGCGTTGGCCGCGGTGAGCTACGAGATGCTCACCGGCGAGCCTCCCCACACCGGACCGACCGCGCAGGTCATCATCGCGCGACTGATGACCGAGAAGCCCCGGAGCCTGCGCGCGACGCGGCCCAATGTGCCGGTGGCGATGGATCTCGCCATCGGACGGGCGCTGGCCAAGCCACCGGCCGACCGGTTCCCGACCTGCGGTGCGTTCGCCCGCGCGCTCGTCACAAGTCCCGCACGTCGAAACCGCGGCGTCATGGTTGGCGCGGCGGCCGCCGGTCTGGTCATCATGGCCGGCGTGGCGTGGTTGGCGACTAGCCGGAAGTCTGCCGATCATGGCGAGGACGCCAAGTCCATTGCGGTTCTGCCGCTCGCCAACTTGAGTGGCGACCAGGCCGACGACTACTTCGGCATCGGGCTCTCGGAGGAAATCACCCGGGCGCTGGCCAAGGCCGGCGTGCGCGTCATCGGGCGGGTGAGCGCCGGTGCGCTCCAGGTCAAGGGACTCGACGAGCGCGCCATCGCCCGGGAGCTCGGCGTCAATTCGCTGCTCACCGGCACTGTCCAGCGCGCCGATGGCCAGGTGCGGATCAACGTAACCCTCGTCTCGGCTGCGGACGGGGCGGTTCGCTGGACCGAGAGGTACGACCGGCCGCTCGCGAATGTGTTCGCGGTGCAGGATGAGATCGCTCGAACCGTGGCGGCCACCCTGCTCGGGTCGTTGGGGCGTCCGACCGCCGCGGCGACGAGAGCGGAAACAAATGACCCCGAAGCTCACGCCCTGTTCCTGCAAGGGCAGGTGTTGTTCAACCGGCGCACGGCCCGAACCCTGCGGCAGGCGATTGCGCTGTTCGAGCGCGCAGCCGAGCGGGATCCTGCGTACGCCCGCGCGCAGGCCTCGTTGGCAATGGCCCTGGCCGTGCTCCCCGCGTACCTGCAGGACAGCACCACGGCGCTCGTGACCCGTGCAGTCGCCGCGGCCGAGCTCGCTATCGCGATGGACTCGACTATTCCCGAAGCGTACACCGCACTGGGCTACGGATACTGCTTGCTGGGCGAGCTGCGCCGGGCTGAGGAGAGCTTCCGCCGCGCCGTTGCCCTCGACTCCACAGTGGCCACGGCGTGGGGCTGGTACGGACTACTGGCCAACCGGCTGGGCGAATTTCAAGCCGCGCACGAGAGGATCGCGCGGGCGCGACGGCTCGAGCCGGCCTCGCTGATCGCACGACAATGGGAAGCCCAGGTCTATTTGATGGAGCGTCGCTTCCCAGCTGCGGATTCGGCGGCCAGTGCCACCATGGAGATGGACTCGACGTTCATGTTGGCGTGGCAGCAGAGGGAAAACGTCCTGCTGGCCATGGGGCAGGTCGCACAGGCCGTCGCCCTGCTCGAGCGCCATGTCGCCGCGCTTCCCGCGGGTCGTCCCGAGGAGCCTCACGGCATGCTCGCGTACGCCTATGCCCGGGCAGGCCGGGCCAGGGAAGCGCGCGCCTTGCTCGAGGCCATGCGAGCGCAATCGGGCGGCCGAATTCCGGCCACGGGAGCCAACGCCGCGGCGCTCGAGGAGCTGGGCGACCACGAGGCGGCGGTGGCGCTGCTTGGCGAGGCGGCCGCTCGTCATGATGCCTGGCTCGTGCAGTTCCCCAAGGCCCCGCGATACGACAGGCTGCGGAAGGACCCGCGAGCCGCTGCCTTGCTGACCAGGCTTGGAACGAGGTGACGTTCAGTCCTCACGCGCCGCGCCCAGCCCCGCTGCCCGACCCGTCGCCCAGGCCCACAGGAAGTTGTAACCGCCGATAGGGCCGAACGCGTCGAGTATCTCGCCGCACAGGTACAATCCGGGCAGCTTCCGGCTCTCCATCGTTCGCGGATCGATCTCTGCGAGGCTCACGCCCCCGCCCGTCACTTCCGCCTTCGCGTAGCCGCCGTGTCCGGTCCACGGCAGCTCGCACCGCGCGAGCCCCTGCACCAGCCGAACGCGATCCTCGCGCCGCAGCTGCGACAGCTTCGTCTCCGGGTCGACGCCGGCGCGTCGGACCAGCAGGTCTGCCAGCCGCGCCGGCATTTCGCTCCGCACCACACCGGCCACCGCGCGCGCGCCGTCTGGCCGCAGTGCCCGCTCCCACCCATCGACGTCCAGCGCTGCCCACTGCGCGATGAGTCGCGCACCGCCGCCCGAGCGTACCAGCACGTGCGACACGTCCAGCACCGCCGGTCCGCTGTAGCCCCGGTGCGTGAACAGGAACCCCCCGCGCGCCCGCGCGCTGCGCTCAGAATCGCGCGCCACGAGTGACACGGTGAGCGACACGCCCGCCAGCGCCGTGAACGGTGCGGCCTCGGCGTTGACCGGCGTGAGCGCCGCGTACGGCTCGTGGATCGTGTGCCCGAGCGCCGCCAGCAGCGCGAGGCCGCGACCGTCGCTGCCGGTCTTCGGTACCGACAGCCCGCCGGTCGCCACGATAACCCGGTCGGCATCCAGCGTCCGTTCGTCCGTACACGCGATGCGCCACCCGTCGCCGGCGCGCGTCAGTCCCGAAACGGTGGTGGACGGCATCCAGCGCGCGCCCCGCGCGACGGCGTAGGCCAACAGCCCGTCACGCACGTCGCGCGCCCGATTGGAAGTCGGAAACAACTTCGCCGACTCGACCTCTTCGACGAGTGGCTGCCCCAGCACCTGCTCGAAAAACGCGCGCTGCTCGTGCAGCGGCCACGAGCGCAGGATGTTGCGCAGCGTGTGCGGGGAGGAATCGGTGACGAACCGTGTCTCGTCGAGGCGGGCGGGGAGGATGTTGCAGCGGCCGCCTCCACTGATCAGGATCTTGCGGCCGCCGTCCGGCGTGTGCTCGAGCAGCAGCGTCTCCACGCCACCCGCGGCCACGAAGCTGGCGGCCATCATCCCCGCCGCGCCGCCGCCGATCACCGCCACGCGCGTCATCGCTGAAGCATAGCCCGCGGCTGCGTCGGGCGGGGCATCGCATCTTCCCTCCGCGCCAAGGGAAGGGCGTTCGCCTGCACGATTCCCTCGCGCTCACGTCGTCGCAGCCTCATCTTTAGGTCCGCCATGACCAAGGTGACGCCCATCGTCATCCTCGACGAGAGCGCCGTCCAACGGCTGCTCAACTACCAACAGCTCATTCCCGCCATTGCGCGGGCGCTCGCCGATCTGTCGGCAGGCAACGTCGTCCAACCGGTGCGCACTGTCCTCCCGATTGCTCCGCACCGGGGCTTCTTCGCCGTCATGCCGGCCTACGCTGGCGCCCTCGGCGCCAAGCTGGTCACGTTCTACCCCCACAATGAAGGCGTCCACACCCATCATGCGGTGATCGTGCTGTTCCGCCCCGAAACCGGCGAGCCGCTCGCCATGATGGACGGGCGATTGATCACCGAGATGCGGACCGCGGCGGCATCGGCGGTTGCCACACAGCATCTTGCCCGGGCGGAAGCACGTGTGCTCGCGATTCTCGGGTCGGGCGTGCAGGCCCACAGCCACCTCGAAGCCCTGCGACTGGTCCGGTCGTTTTCCGAAGTCCGGGTCTGGAGTCCGCGCAACGCCGGGGCGTTCGCCGAGCGCCATGGCGTGACAGCCACGGCGACTCCCGAGGAGGCGGTGCGCGGCGCGGACGTGGTGGTCGTGGCCGTCAACTCCCAGGTGCCGGTGTTGCTTGGCCGCTGGCTGTCGCCCGGCACGCACGTCAACGCCATTGGGGCCACGCGGCCGGATTGGCGCGAGCTGGACGACGAAGTCCTGGCGCGGGCCCGCCTCTACGTCGATTCCCGTGATGCGGCGACCAAGGAATCCGGGGATGTCATCGCGGCGCGCGCGGTGGTGGCGGAGATTGGCGCGGTCGTCGCCGGCGTCCCTCCGGGTCGCGGAAGCGCCGAGGAGATAACGCTCTTCAAATCGGTTGGGGTCGCCGTCGAAGATGTGGCGACCGCGGCCTTGGTGTACGAGGCGCACCGGACCATGAGCAATGCCTAAGGCGCTTGAACCGGTCCGACGCATCGCCCTGACCGACATCCGGGAGGCGCGGGCGCGCATCGCCGACGTCGTGGTGCGCACGCCCCTGATCCGCCTGGAGCTGGGACCGGACTACCCGGACATCCGGCTCAAGCTCGAGAACTTGCAGCCGATCAACGCCTATAAACTGCGGGGCGCCACCAACGCGGTGGCTATGCTGGCCCAGGCGGATCGTGCGCGCGGTGTTTGGACGATCAGCGCGGGCAATGCAGGACAAGGCGTCGCCTACGCGGCGCGACGCGCGGGCGTGCCGTGCACCGTCGTGGCGATCGAAACAGCGCCAGCCGCAAAACTCGAACGGATGAAAGCACTCGGCGCGAAACTCATTCCGGTGCCGTACGAGGTGGCCTGGAAGGCGCTCGAGGAACGTGCGTATCCCGGGGCTGAGGGGACGTTCGTGCATCCGTTCGACGATCACAATTTCATCGCCGGCCACGCGACGATGGGGCTGGAAATCCTGGAGGATGCGCCCGACACCGTCGCTGTCATCGCCGCCATCGGCGGCGGCGGGCTTGTCACGGGCGTCGCCAGCGCGGTCAAGGCACTGAAGCCGGGGATCCAGGTTTGGGGCGCCGAACCGGAGACCGCCGCACCCGCGGCGCTCTCGTTCCAGAAGGGATCGCCGCAAGTGTTCAAGGAATGGACGGCGACGTTCGTCGACGGCGCCGGCGGTCAGAGCGTGTTCCCCCGGATGTGGGAACGCATGAAACCGGTGGTCGATGGGTGTATCGTGGTCACCCTGGAAGAAACGAAGCGCGCCATGCGTCTCATGGCGGAAAAGGCGCGCGTCATCTCGGAAGGCGCGGGGGCGCTGTCGCTCGCGGCCGCGTTGACGGGGAAGGCAGGTCAAGGCCCGATCGTGGCGATCGTCTCCGGCGGCAATATCGATCTGAAGAAGTTTTGCGAGCTGGTCGCCTAGGCGATCACTGCGCCTCGAGCGCGTCGCTCGCCTCGGTCCACCGGGCCAGCGCGTCGTCCAGGGCGCGCCGCGCCTTCGTGAGCTCCGCGTTCAGGCGGCCCGCTTCACGCGCCCCATTGGCCCCACCATCATAGAGCGCCGGGTCCGCCAGGGCCCGCTCCAACTCAGCGATCCGGGCCTCGGCGGCGTGCACGGCTTGCTCCAGGCCAACGGCTTCGCGTTTGGCCGAGCGACGCGACTGCTCCGTCTCGCGTCGTGCGGCGGCGATCTTTCGCGCCACGGTCCGAGTCGTCTTGCTCTCTTCTGTTCCTTGGGCCATCTGCTTCCGACTGGTCGCAGCCTGCTCGGCCCGCTGCTGCTCCCATTCCACGAATGTCCCGCTGTAGTCCTGGATCCGGTCGCCATCGAAGGCCCACACCCGAGTCGCCAACTCCCGCAGGAAGGCGCGGTCGTGGCTCACCACGATGACCGAGCCCTCGTACTGCTCCAGGCCATCTTCCAGTGCCTCGATCGACTCCACGTCAAGATCATTGGTCGGTTCGTCCAGCACCAGCAGGTTTGCCGGTCGCAATGTGAGCAGCGCTAACGCCACGCGCGCCCGTTCACCGCTGGACAAAACCCGTGTGTTGCGCTGCACGTCGTCGCCGGAGAATCCAAAACAACCCAGGTGGCCCTGGATGTGCCCTCTGGTCCAGCGTCCGCGCACCTGCGCGATGCACTCGTAGATCGTCTTGTCCTCGGGAACCTGAGCCAGGTCCTGCCGGAACCATTCTGCATCGACGCCGGCGCCGAGCCGGGCTGCTCCGGATGCCGGCTCGCGTGCGCCGAGCAGCGTGGCGAGCAGCGTGGACTTGCCGGCGCCGTTCGGGCCGACCAGCGCGATCACGTCGCCGCGCCGGGCCACGGTCGAGAAGTCGCGCACGAGCGTGCGCTCGCCGATCGCGACGCGCAGCCGTTCGACCACCAGCACCTGGTCGCCGCCGCGCTCGGCGTCAGCGAACCTGACGCTCATCGCTTCCCGTTCGCCGGGCGGTGGTGACAGGCGGGGCAGGCGGGCCAGTCGGGCGCGACGTCCTTTCGCCTGGGCGCTGTTCTGCCCGGCGATGTTACGCCGGATGTAGTCCTCTTCCTTGGCGATGACCTTGCGTTGCTGCGCCACCTGCCGTTCCAGCGTCAGCTGCCGCTCGGCGCGCTGCGTCACGAACGCCGTGTACCCGCCCCGGTAGGCGGTCGTCGTTCGCCCGGCGACATGGAGCACGTGATCGACCGTGTCGTCGAGAAACGCGCGGTCGTGGCTGATGACCAACAGCGTCTCGCCAAACTCGGCCAGGTAGCGCTTGAGCCAGTCGATGGTTTCGAGATCCAGATGGTTGGTGGGCTCGTCGAGCAGCACGAGGTCCACCGGCGCCGCGAGCTGGGCGGCCAGTCCGACCCGGCTGCGTTCCCCACCGCTCAAGGAGGCGAGTGGCCTCGTCCGCGTTTCCTTTGGGTCGAAGCCCAGCCCCTGCAGCACGGCGTCCACCCGGGCCTCCAGTTGATAGCCACCTTGGTGCGCGAACCGCTCCTGGTCGCGGCCGAAGCGCTCGAGGTCGGCGTGGGTGACGCGATCCCCCAGCTCGGCCAGTCGCTCGGCCCCGCGGGCGATGCGATGCTCCAACGCCACGAGATCGCCATAGCCAGAGGCGGCCGCGTCCCACACGGTGTCGGCTCCGCCGAAGACCCTGGCTTGGTCCAGCACGGCGATGCGCAGACCCGGTTGGCGCACAATGCTCCCTCGGGCCGGCGTCAGACTGCCGTCGATCAGGCGGAACAGGGTCGTCTTGCCGGCGCCGTTCCTGCCCACGATGCCCCAGCGCTCGCCGCTGTCCACATTGAACGTGACACCGCTCAAGAGGGTGGTCGCGCCGAACTCGATGGCGACGTCGGAAAAGGAGAGCATGGGCACGCGCGGAATATCGCTGGAGAAGTCACCAGCGGCAGGCGCTACCGCTGAGATAGCCCAGGTCGCATCTTTCCCGCCCATGAAAGTCGGATTAGTGGGCTTCGCCGGCTCCGGCAAGACGACCGTGTTCAACACCATGACCGGTCTCGCGGTGCCCGTGGGCTACGGCGGAGAGCTGCGACTCGGCACCGTCAAGGTGCCGGACGAGCGCATCGATGCGCTCAGCAAGATCTTTTCGCCCAAGAAGACCACGTACGCCGAGATCGTGTTTTGCGACGTCCCGGGCGAGCACGGCGCCGATCACAAGGGGCTGTCGCGCAAAGCCCTGCAACAGATCCGCGACCAGGAAGTCCTCTGCCTCGTGCTGCGGGCGTTTCCAAACCCTGCCCTCGAAGGTGACCCCGATCCCGCAGCCGACTTGGAGTCATTTCACACGGAATGCCTGCTCTCCGATCTGGATATCGTGGAGCGCCGCCTCGATCGAGCGAAGAAAGAGAAGCCCGACGCGCTCGAGCTGGCCGCCTTCGAATTCATGAAGACCACATTGGAGCACGAGTTGCCGCTCCGCTCGCTCCCCGCGGCGGCATTGAACCGCGACTATCTGAAGGGCTACGGCCTGCTCACCGATCGCCCGCTGTTGGTAGCGTTGAATCGCGCCGAGCAGGAGGCCGCGCAGCCGATGCCGCCGCCGTTGGCCGCGAGGCTCACCGAGCTCCACGCGGCGGGACTCGTGCTCTCGGCCAGCGTCGAGGCCGAGATCGCCACCATGGACCCGGCCGACCGGACTGCGTTCCTAGAGGACCTGGGGCTCAAGGAGTCGGCGCTGACCCGATTCATTCGGACCGCGCATGGCCTGCTCGATCTCATCTCCTTCTTTACGGTGGGACCGGATGAAGTGCGGGCGTGGCCGATCCGGCGCGGCGCCAATGCCCGGCAGGCGGCGGGACGCATTCACTCGGATCTCGAGCGCGGGTTCATTCGTGCCGAGGTGATCCCGTACACGGTCTTCACGCAGTATGGATCCGAGCAGGCCGTGAAGGACGCCGGGCGGCTGCAAATCGAAGGTAAGGACTACGTGGTCGCTGACGGCGACATCCTGCACATCCGGTTCAACGTGTAGGGGGCGCGCATGGGCCGGGGGATGTCCATGGCGAACGAGCCCCGTGTCCTCGGGGCGGTCGTGCTGTACCGCTTGTACGACGTCGGCTACGAGGTCGACCTCGAGCGCGCCCTCGACTTTCTCGCTGCCACTCCCGAAGAGCGGGAAGCCCTGCGCCTGAAGCTCCAGCGCCGCCGCTTGGCGGAAGCGCAGGCGATCCGCATCAAGAACCCGCCGATCACGGTGTCGCTCGGCGCCGAGGAGTTCGAGGCCGGCGGTCGCCGGCACACCGCGTCCGTGTCGGCGCGCATCTTCGATTTCGGCGTCATCTCGCTGCGGATGCGATGCGACGTCCCCTTGCCATTGACCTGGTCGACATTCTCGGCGTTCGGCCACGCGGGCGAGCTCACCGCGGGCGCCAAACCGCTGTTCGACCGCCACATCCGGCTGCTCACCACCCGGATCGCGCCGGCGATCGGTCGTCCCGACATCGCCCCGGTGTCCGAAGACTACGTCGTGTACCGGATCACCCGACTGCTCGGTCCGCGGAACAAGCCGCTCCCCGCCAGTGCGCTGCGTCAGCTCGACGTCGTGCCCCTACTGCTCAACGAGGACCGCCCGATCTCGGACGAGGCGCGGCGCGAGTTGCTGCCGCACTGGTTTTCGTACTATGCCGACGATCTCTCAGTCCTCACCTGGAACACCGCGCTCGTCCTCGATCCGGTGGAGACCGAGAGCGACGTCCAGCTGATCCTGGAATTCGCCAACGCCCAGCTCCTCGAGTTGCGCTACTACGATGCGCTGCTCGACGCCGAGCTGCCGCGCATGTACGACCGGATTGAGAGCGCGCGGAAAGGGACGAAAGGACTGTTCGGTCGTCGCTACGCGTCGCTGTTGGCGGGCCTGCATACACTCGTGGCCGACTCGACCGAGATCGTGGAGCGGGCCGAGAACGCGCTCAAGGTCACGGACGACATCTTTCTGGCGCGGGTGTACGGGGCGGCGCTGGAGCTGTTCCGGGAGCGCGCCTGGCGCGCCGGCATCGACCACAAGCTGGGGATCATCCAACAGACCTACGCGATGCTCAATGCCGAATCGATGGCCGTACGGAGCGAGGTACTGGAAATTGCGGTGATCGTGTTGATCTTGGCCGAAATCGTCATCGCGGTGGTGCTGGGGCACTGAACGTGAGGATGCCTTCGTACCAGAGGGTGACGAGCACCGCGGCGGCGAGCAGCAAGAAACCGATGATCAGCCGTCGCGGACGCCGGATCCGGCGGCGGCGGCGGTATTTCGGATCGGGGTGGAAGACGTGCAACGTCCGCCCCAGGAGACCGGGATGGCGTGCGTCGCCGATCCCCAGGGTGGCCGAAATCCGTTGGCCCAGGGTCAGCTGGGGATGGGCCAGAGCGGGGGACGCCTCGGGAACAGGACTGGGCGGCGGTTCCAGTGCGCGCAGCACGGCGTAGGCTTCGTTGATCAACTGCTGGTTCCGCACCGCCTTGTCCCGTAAGCGCTCATTGTCTGGAAACCGGTCCGGGTGCCAGACCTGTGCCAGGTCGCGGTAAGCGGTTTTCACCTCTTCGGGAGTTGCCCCGGGGGCGAGTCCGAGCATGCGGTAGGCCTGGGATGGGTCGAGCGTCACGAGGATGAAATGTAGCGCCGTTGCTGGACGTTCGCGCATTGGCAATCTTTTGAGACGAGCGAATCACCGATCGGCATCTGCCCGGAGCGATGTGACATGCCCTTCCACCGCTGCGCCATCCGCCATGAAGACGGCACCGACATGGCCAAAGACGTCCAGGTCGCCCTCGAAGAGACGACGCGAGATGGAGTCGTCGAGTGGCACGCGACGATCACGGTGACGCACCTGACCAGCCTGGTCGCCGGCCAAAAATACCGTCTGGTGCTCGACGATGGTCGGTCCGGAGAGTTCCTTGTCCGTCGGAATACCTACGCGGGCGGCGAGCACCGGGCGGTCGCTATCCACGGCATGGGCCCGCTGAAGTAGCCGGCCGCCCGATCGCCGGGACTAGGCGGTCGGCGCGGCCATCGTGGTGGGCATGCGTACGGCGACCACCTCCCCGCGCGCGGTGACGACATCGCCGACCGACACTGTAGCGCCCACGACGACCTTGCGCTCGCTCAACTCGCGCACCTGTCCACGGATTTCGAGCTCCCGCCCCAGCGGGGTGGGCTTGAGATAGTCCACGCGCATGGCGGCGGTCACGAAGCGCGGCGCCGAGGCGGCTCCGATCTCTCGTCCGGCGGCGCGCTCGGCCGCAGCGGCGGCCGTCCCCATCGCGTGACAGTCGATCAGCGAGGCGATCAACCCCCCGTACACGAAGCCGGGCACCGCGATGTGTTCAGGGCGAGGCGTGAACCGCGCCACGGTCTCGTCACCCTCCCAATGCGTCTTCAGCTGGAGACCGTGCTCGTTCAGGCGGCCGCACCCATAACAGTGGGCAAAGTCGTCCGGGTAGTAGTCCTGGATGGCGTTGGGCGAACGTTGGTTCATGGCTGTTCCATAGTGGGGCGCGCGGCTTCGCGCGCCAGATCGAGCAGAGCCCAGTAGGGTGGGGCGTACCCCTGGTCACGTGTCATTCGCGCCGCCCGCTCGCTTACCTGCAGGGCTAGGCGCCGCTCGCGATCCGAGAAGGCTTTGTTCCGGAGGGCGGCCGCGGCCGACATCCCTTCGGGAACGGGGCCGGTCTGGCCGACGCGCTCCAGCAACCAGCTCAACGCTTTGCCCACGCGCGCCGCCGGCAGTGCATACCACGGGAAGCCGAGCCGATCGCCTTGCTCGGCGCCCTCGAGCATGGCGTCGATGACGGCGTTGTCGATATGATCCTTGAATAGAGACGTAACGTCCCGCCATTCGGCCACGACGACCAACTGAGGGTCGTACTCTAAATCGGACGGCTCCTGCGTCTCGAAATGCCGCACCCCGAAGGATGCCAGCCAGCGGCGCAAGCCGGGCTTGGAGATGGTCGAGATGCCCATCCACAGGGTCACCCCGAACTCGCGATAGACCCATGACGCCACTTCCGAGCAGAAAACGCGCGACGGATCGGTGTAGTCCATTTCGAAATCGTACGGGATGTGTCCGGCGAGCGCCCGCTCGAGCGCGAGCGACGCGGCGCGATGCGGCAGCATCGGGTCGCGCGTGAGCTGGGAAAGGTCGGCGCGTGGACGCAGTACCATGAGCCGCAGCTTCTTGTCGGCCAGATACTGCTCGGCCGTGGCAATCGCGACCCCCTGCTCGATGTGCGCCTCGATCACCGACACCGCGCGGGATTCGGCGTCGACGTGCACCAAGCCGATGTGGGAGAAGTTGCCGGGGTAGTCGTTGCCGCGAGCGATCAACGCCGATGTCGGATAGCCGCCGCGCGACACGAGAATGTCGCCGGAGTGGATGGTCACCCCATGTACTTCAGCCGACGGAGTCGCTGACGGCTCCACCGCTTGCAGCACGCTGGGGACCAGGCTGTCGGGATGCTGCAGCATCACCTCTTCCACGGCCGCTCGCCCACCATACAGGGCGCGATACAGTCGATCCCGGGACTCGACCCGGCTCACGTCCCAGCGGCGCGATTGCCACTTGATCGCCTCGCGCATTCGGCTGGCCAACCGAAGGAAATCCTGCAGGAATCGCGGACACGCAGCGACGGCGGGACCGAGAGCGAAGTACCGGGCTTCCAGGGAATCGAGCGTCACATCGCCCGGAGCGACCGGCGTGACGAACAGGGTCGCGACGGCGGCCTGCAACGCTTCGATGCTTCGGGTCGTGCGGTCAGCGGTTCCGGCGCAACCCGCTGCGCGCGCCTCCACGTATCGAGCCTCGAGCGTTCGCCACAGCGCGTCCTGCCTCCAGGCAAAGCTCCGGTCGTGTTCGGGGGCCGGGCCTGGAGCGGGCTCGCTCGGGGGAATACATAGCAAGAGAAAGATGGCGGCCAGTGCCCCCAGCAAGAGTGCGGCGGTTTTCAACGGGACCCGAGCCAAATCAGGGAGTGGGTCATGCGGCGGTTAGAGATAGGGCGCGTGCGACACGCGGGCTAGGGCGGGCCGTCCACGCGTCGTTGCCGGGACGCGGCCGGCGGTATGAGCTTACGGTTATGTCGAGAGCGTTCATCAACGAAGACGCCGGCGGCCCCGAGCCCAGATACCAGCTCCCAAAGCGGGACGACCCGGGGTACGACGCCGCGGCGGCATGGGCGCTCATCGAAGGGGCGAACGTGGGCGACTCGCACAGCGCCGAGCTGGCGACGGGGTATCGCTGGGGCGAGCCGGTGTTGCGGCCACACGTTGAGCGGATCCTGGCGCGCGCGCGCGAGGAACAGAACGAGCGTCTGCAACAACTCGCCGAGCGGTTCTTGCGCTAACGGGTTCCTTGTTCGACGTACTGCGCGGGATACCGGGCCATCTCCTTTCGGAACAGGGCGCCGAGCTTCGCCACACTTGCCGCCTCGTCCTGACCCGGCTGCACCGGCGCGCCGATGTTGACGGTGCGAGAGCGATAATCGAACGACACGGGCACGATCGGTACCCCCGCGCCGACGGCGATCCGATGGAATCCCGTTTTCCACTCGGTCACGGCTCGCCGGGTTCCTTCGGGAGTCAGCGCGAGCACCCATTGTGGTCGCGTGCGGAAATATTCGATCGCCGTGCTCACCGTCCCTCGTGCGGTGGATCGGTCGATCGGCTCTCCGCCCAGCCAGCGGAGCAGCGGTGTCAACGGAAAGCGGAACAGCGTGTGCTTGCCCAACCAGCTCACCCGCAAGCCGGTGGCGAACATGGCCAGCACACCGATGATAAAATCCCAATTGGATGTGTGAGGCGCCACGATCAAGATGAACCGGGGAGAGGGCGGGAGCGCGCCCTGGACACGCCAACCGGCCAAACCGAGCACGCGGTGGGCCAGGGCGCGCGTGAACGGGCTGCCGCGGCGCGGGTAGCCGGGCATGTCAGTGTCTGACCGAGGTGGCGATTAGGGCTTCCAGGACCCCTTCGCGACCGCCGGAACGAAGTCTTCGATCCCCGCGGGCGGGAACGTCAGGGTCTTCCCCTGCTCGGCGCTCTGGTAGGCGGTCATCAGGACCTTCACGACCTCGAGGCCGTCGTCGAACGTCAGGATCGGCTCTGCTTTGCCCTGAAACACGCGGACGAAATGCCGATCCTCGGCTTCGTAGCCGTACGCCCCGGCTTCATTCACGACCACCGGCATGAGTCCCATCTCGGCGTTCTGCTTTTCAACTAGATCCTCGCCAGTGTCGCCAATCACCTCACGGCTGAAGAACAGCTGGAGGCCGGCATTGAGCGTATTCCAGGCCATGGAATACTCCGGGCCCAGCAGCTCCGCCGAGAGTCTCAGCCCCGCGCCCACGAAGCTCCAGGACGTGGTGGCTTCGCCGAGCACGCGCTGCCCATCGGCGGTCTCGAACTCGATCATCACGCTGGCGAAGTCTTCAGAGGGTCGCGTGGTGTAATCCACTTCCTTGCCCATCGCTTTCGACAACCGTGCGGCGTATTTCGGCTGGCTCCACTTGAGGCTCGCGATGTGGCCGGTGACGCGCGCCGGCCGCACGCTCGACAACGGTTCACCCGGTTTGGTGAGGAGATGGCGCACGACCAGCGCCGAGTGGCACATCATGTCGTTCAGGACGCCGCCGCCCTGCAGGTCGCCGCGCCAGAACCAAGGCATATGCGGGCCGGCGTGCTCCTCGGCGGCCCGGGCCAGGTAGGGGCGACCGGTCAGCGCGGCGCCCCGTGCCCAGAGAATCGCCCGACCGTGCTCCACCTGCGGCGCGAACACCTGATTCTCGAGGTAGCCGTGCTTCAGCCCGGCTTGCGTCACTAACTCCCTGACTCGCGTGGCCTCGCCCACGTTGCGGCCGAGCGGCTTCTCGCAGGCGATCCCCACGAGTTTTGCGCGGCCGCGCCGCACGACGTCGGTGACTTCCTCGAAGTTCTCTATCCGCGCGAAGTTCGGTCCGGTGACCCAGACGGCATCGATCGCCGGCTCTTCCAGCATGGCGGTGATGGACGTGTAGGGCTTGGCCGCGCCGACGTCGAGCCGGCGGGCGAGTGCCGCCGCTTCTTCGGCGTGCTTGGCGTTCGGGCTCCAGACGCCCAGCACCTCGGCGTCCCGTACGGCCTGGAACGCCTGGATATGAAACCGGGCGTTGAACCCGCTCCCGATGAAACCGACGCCAAGAGGTTTGTCCGCCATGTCAGTCGTTGCTCACGCCTAGTTTGCGAAGTTGGTCGGGCGGGCAGCCCTGCCAGTCGACGAACACGTTGCCCTTGTACTGAATGTCGGCGACGCCTATCTGGCTGGACCAGAATCCCGACGCGGTGAAGTCGCGGAACCGGTTGAAGAAGACCACGCCCTGATGCAGACTCGCGGGCGCCTTGTCGGGCCAGGCGATGTCGTCCAGCACGGCGCTGCGCTGCGCGCCGTCGGCGTTCAGGAAGTCTCGGCCGAACCGATCCCGCGTCTCCGAGTCGAGCCAGGCTAGTCCGCCGCGGATCCACAGCTGCTCATCGGGATATTCGACCACGATGAAATCCATGAACTCCGGGACCGCTGCGTCTGTGGCGCTGCCGGAACGATCGTCCTTGGGGATCACGAGATCGACCAGCAGGCGCACCGTTTGCCATTCGTGATCGGTGAAGAACTTCGGCGCGTAGGCCTCACCAGGGGGAGCCGCCAACAGCTCACTGACGAAGCGCGAACCCCGCTGCGCCGCGCCAGGAGGCAGGGGAAGGGCGCCCACGAACGGGGCTACCGCGAGCAGCTCGAGGGCTTCGCGCCGGGACAGTGTCGACGTCATAGTCCGCCTCGCTTCATTTGATCCGCGATGTAGCTGCTGGTGCGCATCGACAGGGCCATGATCGTCCAGGTCGGGTTCTTGTCCGCTTGCGAGACGAATGGGCCGCCGTCGGCGACGAACAGGTTCTTCACGTCCCAGGCCTGGCAATGCTGGTTGAGCACCGATGTCTTGGCGTCGCTGCCCATGCGCGCACCGCCGAGCTCGTGAATGATCCGCCCCCCGGGCGCGATCCCGTAGTCGTTCTCGGGGCCGGGCTTCTTCCACATGAGCGACCCGCCCATCTCATGGATCAGCGCTTCGAAGGTGTCGTGCATGTGTTTGACCTGCTTGATCTCGTGATCGGTCCACTTCCAGTGGAAGCGCAACACCGGAATGCCCCATTGGTCGACCGTATCCGGATCGATCTCGCAGTAACAGTCGTCGTTCGGGATCTGCTCGCCGCGACCCGAGAAGCCCACGACCGAGCCGTAGTAGTGCCGGTATTTCTGCTTCAGGTCCTTCCCGTAACCTCCACCGGCCCCCGGGAATCCCTGGATCCCGCCCATGAAGCCGTAGCTCGGCATGCCCCGGCCGCCCCAGACCTCGATGTGGTAGCCGCGCGGGAAGTCGAGCTTCTTGTTGTCGAGCCACCACGGCATGTAGAGGTGCATGCCGCCCACGCCGTCCTCGTTATGCGGAATGCCGTCCACGAGCTTGGGAATGAACCCGCCCATGTCGGTGCCGGTGGTATCGGTGATGTACTTGCCCACGGTTCCGCTCGAGTTGGCGAGCCCCTGCGGGAAGCGCGACGAGCGGGAGTTGAACAGCAGGCGCGCCGATTCGAGCGCGCTCGCCGCGAGCACGACGATGCGCGCCCGCACCATCTGGTCCTGCCCGGTGGTCTTGTCGATGTAAGCGACTCCGGTCGCACGGCCGCTCGCGTCGGTCAGGACTTCGCGGGCCATGGCGTTGGGAATGATGGTGAGCTTGCCGGTTTGCAGCGCGGGTTTGAGCAACACCGCCGGGGAGGAGAAGTTCGAGTTGGTGCGACACCCCCGGTAACACTGCCCGCAGTAGTGGCACGCCGGGCGGTCATTCAACGGCCGCGTAATGATCGAGAGCCGTGACGGAATGCAGGTGATGTTCAGGCGATCCGAGGCCTGCTTCACCAGTAGCTCGTAGCAGCGCGGCTTGGGGGGTGGGTGGAAGATGCCATTCGGCTCGTTGGGGAGATTCTCCATCGACCCGAACAGCCCGATGAGCCGGTCCACGCGGTCGTAGTACGGCTTGAGATCGTCGTAGCTGATGGGCCAATCGTCGCCCAGGCCGTCCAGGGATTTGCGCCGAAAGTCGAACGGTCCGAATCGGAGCGAGATGCGGCCCCAATGGTTGGTCCGCCCTCCCAGCATGCGGCTGCGCCACCAGTCGAACTTCGTCCCGGGCGCGCGCGTGTAGGGCTCGCCTTCGATTTCGAAACCACCGAACGAGGCATCGAACTCGCCGAACTCGCTCACGGGGGTGGCCCGGCCGCGGCGCGGCGACTGATACGCCCATTGGAGCATGGACGAGTGCTCGGTGGCGAACCACAGCGGACCCGCCTCGATCAGCACCACGTTCGCCCCGGCCTTGGTGAGCGTGTGGGCGGCCATGCCACCGCCGGCGCCGGAGCCTACGATGCAGACGTCATACGGGGTCTGACGAGCGAGAAAAGGCATAGGTGCCCCCAGGGCTGTCCGTGCCAACCAGTTTTCAGCGGGTCCAATGTGCCACGGATGTCGGAAGTCGGCCACCGGATGGCTACCGGCGCAACGGCGTCACTCGTCGAGTGCCTGCCGGATCTTTTCGGCCAGCTCGGCCAGCGCGAATGGCTTTTGTAGATAGCTCCGTCCGTCGAGCGCGAATCCGAGCGCGGGGTCCTGCGCTTCGGGGTACCCCGACATGAAGACAACGCGCACTTCGGGCCGCCGCGCGGTGAGCCGCTCGGCGAGTTGCGGGCCCGAGAGACCCGGCATCACGACGTCGGTGAGGAGCAGGTCAATCCGCCCCGGATGCTTGTCCACCAGGGCGAGCGCTTCCTCCGCGTTCCGCACGACCAGCACCTCGTAACCGAGGCGGGGCAATCCCTTACTCACCACGGTCCGGACCTGGTCGTCGTCCTCGACCACCAGAATCACCTCGCCACCGCTGCGCGGCGGTCCTTGTGCCTCGATGCTGTCCGCCCGGGGCACCACCGGCGGCGCTGCGGGGAGGGAGATCGTGAAAGTGGTGCCGTGGTTGGGCTCGCTCTGCACGTCGATGTGGCCGCCGCTCTGCTTGACGATGCCGTACACCGTGGACAGCCCGAGTCCCGACCCCTCACCCTGCGGCTTGGTCGTGAAAAACGGATCGAAAATCAATGGCAGCACTTTGGGGTCGATGCCGGTACCGCTGTCGGATACAACGAGTTGGGCGCGCGAGGCGGGCGCCTCGGGGTCGACGGCGGCAGCCGCCCCGTCTGCCGTTGCGGTGCGGATGCCGAGCGTGCCACCGTTGGGCATCGCGTCCCGCGCGTTCAGGGCGAGGTTCATCACGACCTGGAGCATGTGGCCCGGGTCCACCAGCACGTCGGGCAGCTTGGGATCGAGCGCCAGCCGCAGCTCGATGTTCTCCGGCATCAGGCGGCGCAGCATGCCGCTCGCTTCGCCTAATAGCAGATTTAAGCTGACCGGGACCGGCTGGAGCATCTGGCGGCGGCTGTAGGCGAGGATCTGTTGCGTCAATTCCGCCGCGCGGAACACGGCTCGGCGGATCTGCGCGACGTCCTCACGCGACGTCGGTGACAACTGTGGGTCCTGGAGCACGAGCTCGGTGTAGCCTGAGATCGCCATCATCAGGTTGTTGAAGTCGTGCGCAATGCCGCCGGCGAGACGACCGAGCGCTTCCATCTTCTGCGCGTGCAGCAGCTGCTCCTGGCTCTGGCGCAGCGCCTCTTCCATGGCGCGGCGCTCGGTGAGGTCGCGCAGGTTGAGCACGATCCCACCCACCGCCGGGTCGGCGAGCAGGTTCGTGGCCACGACCTCGAGAAAGCGAGGTTTATCGGCGCCGCCCGCGAGCTGCATCTCCTGCACGCGTGGGCGGCCCGGCTCCCGCTGCGTCGCTTCCAACAGCACCAGCATCGCAGGACGCAAATCAGGCGGCAGGGCGGAGAGCACCGAGTCCCCGAGACCACCCTCCGGGACGCCGAGTACGCGATCGGCGTTGGGCGAGGAATAGGCGATCGCGCCTGTCGGGTCGACGACGAGAATGGCGTCCTCGCCGTTGAGGATCAGGGCACGCCACCGGCCCTCGCTGGCCGCGAGCGTGCGGCGCTCGGTGGCCAGCGCCTGCGTCTCGGTACGCTGGCGAGCTGCCCGTCCGAGCAACGCCCAGATGAGGCTTACGGCGAACACCACTCCGACCAACGCGGCGATGTTCGCCCGGCGGATCGCGCGCTCGCCCGCGGTGGCATAGTACTGGCGCGCGCCGCCCAGCGAGATGGCGAGCTCCTCGAACGCCGGATCGACTGTCAGCCGGGCGAGGTCCAGCGCTTCGGGGCGTCTTTCGGCGGCGAGCAGCCGGAACATGGAATCGACGCCCGAGAGGTAGCGGTCGGCGTCGTACTCGACTTGTTGCAGTGGGGTCCGGTTCTGGATGACGCTGCTGTCCGCCGGTTGCGGCGGAACCTGCGTGCCGGTGCGCTGCCGCAGCTCGTTCAGGATCGCCCGCACGCTCTCCTGGCTCTTGGGGACGTCCTTCTGGTGATCGAGGCTTATGGCGCCGGTGCGCGCTTCCCATTCGCGCGCGTTCAACAAGTTCAGCCCTCCCTGCATTTCGGCGAGCAGCACCTGGCTCCGCTGATTGCGGGCGACGACTCCCTGCACCGAATAGAGCAGGGCGGCCGCCGTGACGCCGATCAGCATCACGGAAATCGTGCTCCGGAGTGGGGCACGGGGGGCTAAGGGAGGCCCGCTGGCCGGCACGGTCGGCGGCGTCGATCGCCTCATGCGGTCAGGGTCCCCGGAAGGTGAGGTCTGCGGTTAGCCATCGAGTTTCGGGTTCGCAGCTTGCAATGATCGCACCACGGCGCCGAACCGGCTACTCCTCGACGATCCCGAGTGGCGGGATCGTCTGCCATTTGCCACGGGTAAAGTCGGGCACGTCCTGGGGCCGGCCGCGGGCGGCCACCGACCGCATGGTGAGCTCGACGATCGCGCTCCAGGCCGCGGCGTCGTACACGGTCTGGTCGGTCGGCAGCCCCGCTCGCAGGCATTGGATCAGACGCCAGTCCTCGAGGAAGTCCATCCCGCCGTGGCCGGCGGTAGCGCCTTGCACGCGCGCCGACTTCCACAGCGGGTGCTCGAACTCGTCGTAGTATCGCGTGAGCGGCTCCCAGGCGTGTTCCGGACTGCGGCCCTCGATGTGGATGCGGTCGGGCCACCCCTGGATGATCCCTTTGGTCCCCTGCAACAGGTTCAGGCGGCTGTAGGGCCGCGGATTGTTGGTGTTGTGCGACAGGAAGATGGTCTGGCCCTTCAACGTGCGGATCAGGGTGATGTTGACGTCGCCCAGTTTGTAACTCTCGCGGCGGCGTGGGTCGGCGTCGGCGAAGTGCTCCGCCGCGTACTGCTCCAGCCCGCGGTGATTCGAGCTCATGGAGACCAGGAAATCGAATCGGTTACCGCGGTTGACGTCCATGCACTGGGCGATCGGCCCGAGGCCGTGGGTGGGATAGAGGTTGCCGTCGGCCTGCTGCGACCACGCGCGCCGCCACAGCCCTTCGCCCTCCTTGGCGAACTTGGTGGCCCGCAGATCGTGCAGGTAGCCGCACTCCCCGTGCAGCAACTCGCCCAGTATTCCCTTGCGCACGAGATGCAGAGCCAGCATCTCGCGGCGGTCGTAGCAGCAGTTTTCCATCATGACACAGTGCTTCTTCAGTTTTTCCGCCGCCTCTACGATCTGCCAGCAATCGTCCACCGTCATCGCGGCGGGGACCTCGGTGACGGCGTGCTTTCCGTGTCGCATCGCGGCCAGCATCACGGGCACGTGCCATTCCCAAGGGGTCGCTGTGAACACGAGGTCGAGGTCCTGCTCGGCGCACATCCGCTCGAAGTCGCGCGGCCCGCGCGCGTAACCCGCGGGCCTGGGCTGGTCCGCGGCAACGACGGCATCCTGCGCCCGCGCCACCTTCCACTCGACGACGTCGCAGATCGCCCGGAGCTCGACGCCTTCGATCTTCAGGAGGTTGTCCACGTGCACGCTGCCCTGACCGCCGACCCCGACGAACCCGATGCGCACCCGCTCCATCGGCGGCGCGGCGAACAACGCGGGACCTTGCGTCGCCGGTTGCTGTCCCGACAGGTCGCGCGTGAGCGTGGCCCCAAGCCCAAGCACGGTGGCTGCCTGCAGGAACTCGCGGCGGGAGGTGTCGCTCACGGCCGCTCCGTCGCGCGAAACACGCCCACCGCGCCTTTGGTGGCGTCGGCGAAGGCGTGGGTCACAAACGGATAGTCTCCCGGCTCGACCAGCCGGACTTCGAAAATGGCACCGCCTCCTACTGGGACGTCCACGGTCTGCACGCCGTTCAGCGTGGGAGCAGATGACGCGTCGAGGTAGACGCGGTCGAAGATCGCGCCGACCACATGGAACGCTGAGGTCCGGTTCGGGCCGGCGTTGACGACGTACACGCGCAATGGCTCTCCGACCAACACCGTTAGCGGCGCCGCGGCGTACTGTGCTGCGCGGCCGTTGAAAGTCACGTGGTCGGGCGCCAGGCTGAGGAGCTTCTGCCAATCCAGCGCCAGGAGCGAAGTATCCGGGCCACCTCCTCTGCGTGCATAGAATTCGCTTTGCACCAGCACGAATTCGCGTGCCGGCGTCCGCGGGCGTCTGGGATCCACGATGATCGCACCGTACATGCCATTGGCGATGTGCATCGCCACGGGGGCCGTTCCGCAGTGATAGAGAAAGGCGCCGGGCACCCTGGCCACGAAGCGGTAGTGCAGGGAATCACCGGGCGCCACGTTTACATAGGCGCGGTTGGGCGCGATCTCCGCCGCGTGGAAATCCATGCTGTGCGGCATCGGCGACCGGTTGATCAGGACGAAGTCGATCGTGTCGCCGGCCGTGGCACGGAGCGCGGGGCCGGGCACCCGGCCGTCGAACGTCCAGGCTTCGTAGGTGACGCCGGGCGCGATCGTCATCGTCGAATGACGGACCTCGATGCGGACGCGGCGCAGGGTTGCGTCGGTGCGCGGTGGCGCATTCGGGTCCACGGGCGCGGTGTCGGCCGAGCCGATCGCCGCCTCGCCGTGCGAGACGTCAGCGGCGGGGGTCGTTGAGGGAGTTTGCGGCGGCTGGGCGGAGTCTGACGCGCGGGGCTCTCCGCCACACGCGGCAATTCCCCATAGGAAGAACCCCGTCACGAGGAGTGGTCGTCTCATTGGAGGTCTCCGGCGGAAAGGTGACGTCGGACGGGGTAAAATTGAGCCGCTTCCGCGGGACTGCGCTAGCGCCGACATTGGAGCACCATGCATGTGACCGCTGGGCGAGCGGCGCTCTTGCTTTGGCTCGGCGGCTGCGCGCCCGCCGCGCCAGCACACAATCCAGCGCCGACCGAACTGAGCCGGGCCGAGTCGCTGTACGCCGTCGTGCGGACGCTGACGGATCGGCTAGACATCGCGACGTTTCGCGCCCGCTCCGAGTCCGTCACGGTGCTCCATTCCCGCTATCTCGCGGAGCGGACTGAGCTGGCGCGTAGCCTCGTGATCGACTCCCTCGCGCTTGGCGATTCCGTGGACCGCAGAGCGCTGCGCGTGATGCGCCAGACGTTCGCCGCCGACCTTGCCGACATCCCCGGGCCTGACGGCGCGGTGTCGCCCGACTCGATGCAGTGCGACTACGATCCCCACTCGATCGCCCTGGCCGATTCGCTGGAAGCGCGGCTCTATGCCTGCTACGGCGAGGCGACGCAGAGCATCGTGGTGGACGGGGAGCGTCTCGGCCGGCTCACCGTGCTGGGGCTGTTGGGCACCACGCCCGATCCCGCGAAACGGCGGCGGCTGTTTCATGGTCTCGACCGCGTGTGGCGCAGCGTCAATGGGAACAACGATTCGGCCAGCCCATACCGCGAACTGCTGCGCCGACGCTCACTCGAGTGGGTCGGCGGGGTTACGCCGTTCGCTCGCCGGGTGGGGGAGGTCGGATTCGCCCCCGATACCGTGGAGCGCTGGCTCGAGCGGATGCTCGACGCGTGGCGCGCCACGCTCCCCGACTCGATCCGGGAGCCCTGGGATCTCTACTACGCGATGGGTGCCGCGAGCCGGCGACTCAGCCCGCGCATTCCCCGCGATTCGCTGCTGACCGTGAGCGAGCGGTTCTACCGCGCGCTCGGCGCGGATCCAGTGGTCCTCGGCATTCACTACGATCTCGAGCCGCGGGCCGGGAAGGACCCAGTCGCGTTCACTACCTTCGGCGCCCGCCCGGGGTTTCGTCGGGGCGCCTGGCAGACCGGAGCGCCGTGGGTGTTCGCGTCCTATCCGGTCGGCGGGTTCGACAACCTCGGCGAGCTGCTGCACGAGATCGGCCACGGAATCCATATCGCCGGGATCCGCACTCGACCCGCGTTCAGTGATTGGCCCGACGCTGACTTGTTCACGGAGGCGATCGCCGATCTCGCCGATTTCCAGGCCTACGAGAGCAGCTGGCAACAGCGATACCTGGGAGACTCCGCTCCGCTCGCGGAAAACCAGCGCGCCAAGTACTTCGGCGTGGCGATGGACGCTTGCTGGGCGTTGTTCGAGGCCCGGCTGCAGCGCGACCCGTCCCTCGATCCCAATGCGCTGTGGGCCGACCTCACGCACCGCTACCTGCGCGTCGTTCCGCACCCCGAGCTATCGTGGTGGGCGATGCGCGGGCAGCTCATCAGCGTGCCGGGGTACCTCGTCAACTATGCCCTGGGCGCATTCATCGCCGCCGACCTGCGCGCCCGCATCGCCACGGTGCACGGAGACTTCGCTTTGGGCGATACCACCTGGTACGGCTTTGTGCGCGAGCGGATCTACCGGTTCGGCCTGGAGCGCGCGTCACTCCAGGTGATGGAGGACTTCCTGGGCCGCCCCCTCTCGGCCGACCCGCTGCTCGCGGACCTGCGCCGGCGCTGATGAAAGGCATGGGACTTGCTCGCGGTGCGGTGCCGATACAGCTTCGGCGGCTGAACGCCGCTCACTCTGAGGACCTATGATCGACGCCATCGTAAAGACCCTCGGCGACAAAGCCGACTACTTCCTGAAGTTCACCGCCCCCAAGATCGGGAAAGAGCGCCTGCACCTCCCTGGGCCCGACTGGGTGGATCGCGCGTTCGCGCCGAGCGACCGTAGCCCTCGCGTGCTCGTGAACCTCCAGCGCATGTACGGCATGGGACGCCTCGCGGGAACGGGCTATCTCTCGATTCTTCCGGTGGACCAGGGCATCGAGCATTCCGCCGGCGCCAGCTTCGCCAAGAACCCGGATTACTTCGATCCCGAGAACATCGTCAAACTGGCGATCGAAGGCGGCTGCAACGCGGTCGCCTCGACGTTCGGCGTGCTCGGCGCCGTCGCCCGCCGCTACGCGCACAAGATCCCGTTCATCGTCAAGATCAACCACAACGAGCTGCTCACCTATCCCAACAAGTTCGACCAGATCCTGTTCGGGACGGTGCAGCAGGCGGTGGACATGGGCGCCGCGGCGGTGGGCGCGACGATTTACTTCGGTTCGGCGGAGAGCGGCCGGCAGATCGTGGAGATCAGCCAGGCCTTCGCCGAAGCGCACCGGCATGGCCTCGCCACGATTCTGTGGTGCTACGTGCGGAACAGCGCGTTCAAGAAGGACAAGGACTACCACGTGTCGGCGGATCTCACCGGCCAGGCCGACCACTTGGGGGTCACGATCGAGGCCGACATCGTGAAGCAAAAGCTCCCCGAGAACAATGGCGGCTTCAAGGCGCTGAACATCGGTGATTCGAGCTACGGCAAGTTCGACGAGCGGATCTACACCGATCTCGCGAGCGATCATCCGATCGACCTGTGCCGCTATCAGGTCGCCAACGGCTACATGGGGCGGATCGGCCTGATCAACTCAGGGGGCGCGGCGGGGAAGAACGACCTGCTCGATGCGGTGATGACGGCGGTGATCAACAAGCGCGCGGGTGGGATGGGGCTGATCTCGGGCCGCAAGACGTTCCAGAAGCCGCTCAAGGACGGCGTGGCGTTGTTCCATGCGATTCAGGACGTGTATCTCTGCAAGGACGTCACCGTCGCCTAGCCGAACAAGTCTCCGATGAGACCCGCGATCGTCTCGAACACCGAGCCGGCCAGCTCGCCCGTGCCCTCGACGACGCCGCCCGCGATCTCGGCGACGCCCCCAGCCGACGCCACCGCGTCGACCGCGGCGGCGCCGCCCAGCGCCGAATGGAACGCGAGATCCGGAGCGATGAGGAAGGCATCGAGGAGGAAATAGTTGGCGGCGACGTCGCCTGCGGTCGCCAGTCGACCCGGGTGGCGGGTGGCCAGTACCCCGACCTGGCGGTTCCAGATCGCCGCCAGCTCCCCATTGTCAAACCACGCCCCACGGCAGCGACGGCACACATCGAGCTTCACCCCGTCGCGCTCGACCGCCTGCAGTGCGCGGCCGCACGTGGGACACTGCAGCACGTTCCCCCAGCCGCACGCGGCGCACGTGGCGGCGTTCCGCTCCAGACTCGCATGGCATGAGTGACACTTCATGCGATATGCCTCGCGGCTCAGCACGATCTGGTTGGCCAACGCCTGGGGCCGGCACCGGCCTAGCCGGTCCACTTCTCCGTCGTCGAACCAGATTCCTCCACAGCGTTTGCAGTAGTCGAGCAGGAGGTCGACTTCGGCGGACGGTTTGAGCTTGACCATCCTCGTCCCGAGGCACACGGGGCAGGGGTAGCGGGTCTCGACCTCAGGCATCGAGGATGTTCCGGCTCGAGTCTTTTTCCGGGAGTTTCTGGATGTCGTAGAACGCGTAGACCAGGACGCCCGAGTCGGTCACCTCGATGTCCGCCACGCCTTGTTGTGCCAAAGACTGGAGGGCCGCGTCCGCGGTCGGGGCGTCCAGGCCGGTCTCCGCGGCTACCTCAACGACGGTGAGCTTCCCCCCTTTGCGCTGGGCCAGCTGCAGAATCTCCGACTCGTAGGTCTGCAACCGCAGCTGTTCCCGTCGCTGGGCGAAGTTGCCCTTCTCCCGGAAGTGGGAGCGCAGCAGCGCGCCGCCCGTCGCGGCCGGGAGGACGACGGCGAGGAGAAAGGTAAAGACGGCGACTGCGGTGCCCATCGGCCCGGCATTGAAGAACCCGAGCAGCATGAACAACGACACCGCGATGAGGACGCCACCACCGATGAGCTTGCCCATTACTCAGGAATCCGGCAGCTCTCGAATCCAGATATTCCGGTACCGAACCGGACTGCCGTGATCCTGGAGATGGATGGGCAGCGTATCCGGATGGGTCGCATACGGCGGGCGGCGCTGATGCGCCGTCGGACCGCTCAGAATCACGTTGTCTTGGACCAGGACCCCGTTGTGGAACACCGTCACGCGGGCGGGATGCACCAGCGCGCCCTGCGAGTCGAACCGCGGTCGACGGAACACGATATCGTAGGTTTGCCACTGGCCCGGCGCGCGGCTCGCGTTGACGAGCGGCGGGTACTGGCCATACAGCGCGGCGGCCTGTCCATCGGGGTAGGTGCGATTGTCGTAGGAATCGAGCACCTGCACTTCGTATCTCCCCATGAGGAACACTCCGCTGTTGCCGCGGTCCTGCCCCTCGCCCACGGTCGGCGACGGTGCCCGCCACTCGACGTGCAGCTGGCAGTCTCCGAAACCGCGCTGGGTGCGAATCCCGCCCGAGCCCGCCACGATTTCGACGTAGCCGTTCTCGACTTTCCATGGGGCGGCCTGTCCGGAGTCGCCTTCCCATTGCGAGAGGTCGGCACCCCCGAACAGGACGATCGCGTCGGCGGGCGGAGCGGAGGGTTGGTCGGCCGGCGCCGGCGTCACGACCGGCGGCTGCGGTCGGTCCTTCGAGTGGATGGGCCAGCGAATGGAGACTTGCGCCGCCGCGGGCGCGGCGCCGAAAACGGGAGCGAGCCCGAACAGCCAGCGGAGCTTCATTGCGGGCGCTCCCTAGTTTTGCTGCGCGGTGGCCTTCCGCGCGGCGTCCCGCTTGCGATTCTTGTTCTTGGGACGGCTCTTGCCGTGGGTACCGCGGAAGATCTTGCCGCGCTTGGTGCGCTGGTCGCCCTTGCCCATGCGATGCTCTCAGGTGACGGGATGCGGACGCCGCCTCGAGCGGCGCGCCGATGGATCGAATCTACCTCGGGGGGCGGCGCGGCGCCTACCGCTCAGCTCGGGCGGCCGGCGTCGCGCGTGGCGGCGGGGGCGCCCCGCGCGAACGCGATGTAGTCGCTGGGCATCGGAACCCCGCCGCCGCGGCGCAGCGCCCAGGCGATCTGCCCGCGGTGATACGAGCCGTGCAGGCAGACGTGCAACAGGATGTCTTCGAGGATCGAGGTGAACTCCTGTCCGGCGCTGTTCGTGTACGTGATGCCGCGCGGCAGGTCGGACGGGCCGAGCGCCGCCACGTACGCGGTGAGCTCGCGCTGGTTCGCCTGCACCAGTCCCGCGCATTCCTCCAACGAGAGCGCCGGCCACACCGGATGGCGCGGCGACTTGCCTTGCAGCCGGGCGAGCCACACGTGCTCGGCCGCGAGCAGGTGGGCGAACACCTCGAGACACGACGGATCGGGCTCTGTCGCGCTGCGCAGGGCGGCGAGCACGCGGTCGTCGGCCCAGGCCAGGTGCGCGATGAGTTGCGTCAGATGTCGCATCGGCGGCGCCTCAGTCGATTTCGCGGAACCCCGCCGCCTCACGCAGCCACTGCTGCGCGCGCGTCGGGTCATGAAACGCCTGCATCCGAACGCCGTTGAACCTCGCCAACATGGCGATCAACCGCACGATCCCGATTTCCACCACTCCCTCCACGACCACGGCCACCGGTCCCTGGAGCTTGGTGTGCTGGCTCTTGAACACATCGACGAAGCCACGCGCTTCCTCGAATGACGGCGTGTAGTCGAGTGCTCGCAAGTCCGCCAGGACGGCAAAGCGCGGCTCGAACGCGGGCTGGTCGGCCGGCCAGCGGATGGCCGCCGCCGTCTCCTGAAAGTCGCTCTTCCCCGAGCCGACCACGGTGAGTTGGCCGGCTGTGGCATCGAGTCGGTGCGTGTACGGCATCGCGCCTTTCATGCTGCAACCGGAACGGGGCAACGGCAAGACTCGTCGCCGGGCGCGCTGGTGGGAGGGCCCTGCGCTGCGCTATTTTTCTCGACATGCACCCGGCGCCGCTGTCGACCAACGCCGACCTGCCGTCGAGCGAATTCGGTCTGGCGATGGGGTTCATCGTCGGGCACTACTTCCTCAACATGCAGGACCTCCATTACGGCTATTGGCCGGAGGGCCTGCCGGTCGAGCCCCGAAACATGTCCGAGGCGCAGGCGCGCTATACGGAGCTGCTGATGGCGCACGTTCCGGAAGGCGTCCGCAGCGTGCTGGACGTCGGGTGCGGGGCGGGAAACACGGCCCGCAAGCTGCTCGAGCGCGGATACCGGGTCGATTGCGTGTCGCCCAACGGCTTCCTCACGGGCGTCGCCAAGACGGTGTTGGGGGACCGCGCCACCGTCTTCGAGTCCCGGTTCCAGGATCTCGTGACCGACCGCCGCTACGACCTCATCCTGTTCAGTGAAAGCCTGTTGTTCATCCCGCTGGATCAGGCGTTCGCCAAGGCCCTGAGCCTGCTCACGCCACGCGGCCATGTCCTGATTACGGATATTTTCCGGGTCCCAGCCGAGGGGAAGAGCCCGATCGGCGGCGGGCACCAGCTGCCGGTGTTCCGCGAGACGGTCGCGCGATTTCCGCTCGAGCCGGTGAAGGATCTCGACATGACCGAGGGCATCGCGCCGACGTTCGACCTGCTCGACGGTGCGTACCGCGAGGCGATTCAACCCGCGTATCGCCTGCTCCTGGCCCGCATCACGCATCGTCATCCATGGGTGATGCGGTTCGTGCGGTGGAAATTCCGGAAGTCGTTCCAACGGTACGAGGACAAACACTTCAGCGGGCGGCGCAACGGGGCGAACTTCAAGAAGTACAAGTCCTACCGCCTACTCCTGTACCGTCAGCGCAGCACGCCGCCGTCGATCGGGTAGGCCTGGCCGGTGACGAACGCCGCTTCGTCGGAGAGCAGGTACAGGACGAGCGCCGCCACTTCCACCGGTTTCCCCATCCGGCCCATCGGCTGATACGCCGATAGCTTCGCGAACATTTCCGCCTCGCGGCCGGGGTAATTGCGCGCGAGGAACCCGTCCACGAACGGCGTGTGGATGCGCGAGGGGCAGACGCAGTTGCACCGGATATTGCGCTTCACATAGTCGATCGCGACGGACTTGGTCATCGCGAGCACGGCGCCTTTCGACATCCCGTAGGCGAAGCGCTCTTCCTCGCCGATGAGCGAAGCGATCGAGCCCATGTTGACGATGGCGCCGCCTCCGCTGGCGAGCATGTGGCGCACCCCCGCCTGCAGGCAGAGGAAAACCCCGCGTACGTTCACGCGGTACAACCGGTCGAGCGCCTCGCTGGTCGTCGTCTCGACCGTGCTCACGTGGGAAATCCCGGCGTTGTTGACGAGCAGCTGAATGCCGCCGTGCTCGGCGGCGATCTGGTCGAAGGTGCGGCGCACCTGCGCCTCGTCGGTCACGTCGCAGGCAAATGCGTGCGCCGCGCCGCCCGATGCGCGGATCCCGACGGCGGTCTCCTCGGCGGGCCCGCCATCCAGATCCAGCACCATCACGCGCGCACAGTGCTCGGCGAGGATCCAGGCGATGCTGCGCCCGATCCCCAATCCGGCGCCGGTGACGATCGCCGTCTTGCCTTCGAGACTGAAACGCAACGGACGCTTATAGCCTTCGGTGAGCTCGAAGCGAGGTTGTACCACGGGACCACTGCGGCCCGACCGTCTGGGAACTGTCGCCGCTGGCGGCGCCGTCTCGACCTCTTTGGTGTCGCTCATTGCAGCGTAAGATGACTCGATAATCGCAGGAGTCCAGTTCTAGGGCCGAACGAATGTTGTTGCAGATGTTGTTGCAGGAAATCCTCACAAATTCCCTTCGCCTAGGGAAGCTTCAGGGACTGCGCACGGCATCGAGCGCTGCCTTGATGCCCGCAATCACCTCGGCCGGAGGTCCGTCGGCCCAGAAGTGGATGTCGTACACGGCGGGCGTTTCCCCGATCAGTCGGTTGTGCACCGCGCTCGCGGCGATCCCGTGCGCGGCGAGGGCGCCGACCACCGGGGCGACGCGATCGCTCAATACAACGAGGTCTCCTGTCGCGAAATAACGATCGGCCGTCACCGACTGGATGCCGACCCGACTGCCGTAGGCTTGGCCGGGGACGAGCCTCGCCCCCCGGAGACTGACCGGCGCCGCGATGAGGACGAAGCTGAACTGCGCCACGTTGCCGCTAGCGCTCCCGCGCGCGTCGAGGGCTTGAAACAGCGACGCGGTGTCGATGGTGACTGGCGCCGTCGCCGGCAACGACATGCCGCGTGGAGTGGCGGTACGCGCGATCACCCGGTCGAGCCGGCGTGCCAACTCGACGAGAGGCCCTTCGCCATGCACGTGCAGGTACGTCAAGCGGGGTGCCTCGCCGAGCAGCGGGTTGTAGACCGCCGTCACGGTCAGCCGTTGGGTATCGATCGCGGCCTCGACCGATCGTAGCTCCGCCTCGGTGACGACGAGGTCCCCCATGAGCGTCGCTGCCTGTGCCGTTCCACTGAATCTCGCCCAGGCGGTGAGTGACAGGCGAGGCGAGACATTCACGCCCCCGATGCGCAACGCGAGGTCGCGGCGTGGGAGGGCGTACTGCATGTAACCGGTGGTGCCGGTCGGTGATGCCTGGAGCACGCGTGCGACCGAGTCCCACGGAACGGGGCGCTGCGCCCGGGCCGCTGCGGGGGCGAGGCTGAGGACCAGAAACAGCGAGAGCGCCTGGCGGTCGATGAATCGCGTGATCCACTTCATTGGAGACCTCTTCAGTGCCCGGCGCCTTCAGCGCCGAACGCGGTAGAGCCGCTTCACCAGCTGAATCTGCCCCGTGTGATACACGTCATGCGACAGAACGCCCACGATCATTTCTCCGAACGTCCATTTTTTCGCCTGCGGCGGAACGCGGTTCCAGCGGCTCAGCGGGAACCGGGTGAGGGCGCGCACCAGCCGCCGGTGCTCGTCCGCGAGCAGGGCCCGGTCGCGGGTCCAGGCGCGCTCATCGGATGGCGCCGGGAGAGCGGGCCAATTGGCGGGGCTACGCGGGAAGCGCGGCACGTCCGGCTCGAGATGTCGCCGCACCGCGTAGTTCCAGTAGGCGATGTGCAGGGCCAACTCCCAGATGCTGTGCCGGCCCCGACCCGGCGCCCAGCGCGCCTGCGCAGCCGTCACGCCGCGCAGCGCACCCATCGGCGTCGGTCCGCCGTGCCAGGCCTGGCCGCGGGGCGGGTCGAGAGTCCGGAGGATGTGCCGTCGGACGTCGTCCGGGCTCACGGTTTGGGTGTGCTGCGCTGCGGCTGCCGGCACGCCGGCCACGCCCCCGGCTGTCCGTTGGCCTGCGGCGCGAACACGTCACGCCGGACCCGCGGCATCCGTTCGACGTCCTCGGCCGCGAGGTAGACCAGCATCGCGGTGAGCGTCGCGTTGTTGCGGATGTCGTCCCACGAGATCTTGTCGTAGGTGTCGCGGTTCGTGTGCCAGGTGTAGGTCCCGTATTCCCAGCTGCCCGAGCCCAGCCCGAATCCGGGAGCGCCGCAGGTGACGAACGAGGCGTGGTCGGTGCCGCCGCCCCCGGGCGAGCCCGGGAACGAGAACGTGATGTGGCGCGTCAAATCGGCCGGGATCTGCGCGAGGTAGCGCGCCAAGTTCCCCGCGGCCATCGTGAAGCCCGAAGAGGATAGCCGCTCAACCCGGCCGGTGCCGTTGTCCTGGTTGAAAAGGGCTTGCAGGCTCTCGGCGATCTGCGGGTGATCCTGCACGAAGGCGCTCGAACCGTTCAATCCCTGCTCCTCGCCGCTCCAGTGCCCGACGAGGATGGTGCGTCGCGGCGTGGGGTAGGCGAGCTTCAGAATCCGCATCGCCTCGAGCATCGTGATCGAGCCCGTGCCGTTGTCGGTCGCGCCCGAGCCCCCGTCCCAGGAATCGAAGTGCGCCGACAGCATCACATACTCGTTGGGCCGCTCCGACCCGCGGATCTCGGCCACGACGTTGAACACGGGGACCTCCCCGCGCGCCTCGGACGTCGCCGCGAGCTCCACCACCGGCCCCTGGTGCTGCTCCGCCAGCCGGAACAGCAGCCCATAGTCTTCACACGATACGTCTACCACCGGCACGTGCTCGGCCGTGGTCCCGAAGATCTTGTTCACGCCCCATCCCTGGGACCAGCCCGACGCGATGATCCCAGCCACCTGTGCGGCGTCGAGGCGGCGATGCAGCGCGGCGCCAGGATACCCCGTCCGGCCCACTCGCTGCGTCCAGGATTGCTGCGCGGCGCTGCGGCGGGCTTTCATCGAATCCACGGTCGCGGGCATTCCCCAGCGTTCCCAGCTCGTGTCCGGGCGACAGGTCGGTTGGGGGAAGGAAACCAGGACGAACTTCCCTTTCGCCTGCGGCAGCCAGGCCGCAAACGCCGCGCTGTCCGCCACGTCCGGCAGCGTCACGACCGTCGCGCGTACCGGCCGCCCCCTCGGCGTGCCCGGGCTCCAGGCCAGCATCATCCCCTCGAGTGAGCGCACGCGCGGGGCGACGAGATCGATGTGCGTCGTGCCGCGGCGCCAGCCGCGCCACGTGCCGTAGCGCTCCTTGCGCGCCGTGATGCCCCAGGCCGTGTAGGTCTGCACCAGCCAGTCCTGCGCGGCTTCCATGGACGGCGAGGCGGTGAGCCGGGGGCCGAGCGAGTCGAGCAGCACCTGGGCGAGCGGCTGCGCCTTGGAGCTGTCCATGCCGAGGGCCCAGAGGCGGCGCAGTACCGGATTCTCGACGGTAAAGCCGGAGGGTTGGGTGAAGGTTTGGCCGGACGCGGAGAAAACGGGGACGGCGAGTGCGAAGGCGACTGGGAGCACGGACAGGAATCGGCGCACGAGGACCTCCTTCGAGCGGGCTGAGTAATGACGGCGGGGCATTCCGATTCTACGGAACGTCAGTCGTCCTCGGGTAAAGTGTCAACCGCGACGCTTCAGTCAAGGCTCGTCGCAACGAATGAGCCCAATCTGCAGCTTTATGATGCCAGCGTACGCCCGCAAACGTCCGAGATTTGTTCGCAAAGGTTCGATTGTTCGTCCGGTCCGTGGGCTGAAGCCCCGGCTCGGCAGGTGCAGACGTCCTAAAGGACGTAGGAGACTCTCATGCCAGTACGCATCTATGCGCATCTGACGTGGACGACCTTCGCAAGGCTACCACTGGTCGATCAACCGATAGCTGATTTCTTGCGGCGGTTCCTGCTTGCGGAGGCCAATCGGCATGGTGCTCGCGTAGTTGAGGTCGGCATCCTGTGTGATCACGTTCACCTGATCCTCGAGTTGGCGGCGGCGTTCGACGTGCCTCGTTTGGTGCAGGGGCTGAAGGGTGCAAGCGCGCGAATTGCCAACCGAGAAGGCGTCGCGCCAAGAGAGTCGCTGCGTTGGGCGCAGGGATACGACTTACGGTCTGTGGGACCCGGTCAGCTACGGAGCGCTGTCGCGTACGTTCGCGGGCAGGACCACCGGCACCCGGCGTCAAACCCGACATGATCCGGCGTCCTTGAGGACGCCCGATGTGGCCGAGCCGGCCCTTCAGGGCACGGGGGAGAATGCCGCCTCGCCTGGAACCTCCTGCCCGGACTATGACCTCGAAACGGCTACTCAGAACCGGATTACCCGAACACCTCCAGCGCCACCTCAACCTTTCCGAACGGGGCGCTCACCTGCACGCCTTGGACGAGCCCGCGCACCCGCGCGAACATCTCCCGGGCGATCTGCACCCCTTCGGCCAGCGCCGCCTCCTTGCCTTTCTCCTGCGCCGCCCGCATCCGGGCCAGCACCTCGTCGGGCACCGACACCCCCGGCACTTCGTTCGCCAGGAACTCGGCGTTGCGCAGGCTGAGGAGCGGCCAGATGCCCGCGACGATCGGGATCCGGTAGCCCTCGACCCGTTGCAGGAATGACTCGAGCTGCCGCGGATCGAACACCGGTTGCGTGACCGCGAACTCGGCGCCGGCGTCCACTTTCCAGTGGAACCGGGACATCTCCCGGTCCGGATCCACCGCCGCCGGGTTGACCCCTACGCCTATCGCCCAGCGGGTCGGCGTCCCGATGGGGTTGTTCCCGGGGTCGAGTCCGTGGTTCAGCCGGTACACGAGATTGGTGAGCCCGATCGAGTCGATATCGAAGACCGCGGTCGAGTCGGGGTAGGGACCCATCTTCGGCGGGTCGCCGGTGATGATCAGAATATTGCGCAGCCCGGCGGCCGCGGCGCCCATGATGTCGGACAGCATGCCGAGCAGGTTGCGATCGCGGCAACAGTAGTGGATCACTGTCTCGAGCCCGACCTCGCGCTCGATCATCATCGCCGACGGCAGCACCCCCATCCGGCTCTGGGCACGTGGGCCGTCGGGTACGTTCACGGCGTCCACGCCCGCCGCCTTGAGGGCGCGGCACTGGGCGAACATCGGTTCGGCGTTCACGCCCTTGGGCGGCACGATTTCGACGCTGGTGACGAATTCGCCCGCCGCCAGTTTCCTTCCCCAGCGCGACCGCTCCGCGAGCGGAACTTCGGCGACGCCGCCCGACGTGGCGATCACGGCCTCGCGCGAGACCACGACACTCGGTTGGCGCGGCGCCACGCTCGCCAGGTAGTCGCGCATCTTGCGGATGTGCTCGGGGGTCGTGCCGCAACACCCCCCGATGAACCGCGCCCCCGCCTCGACCATGCGGCGTGCGTAGCTCGCCATGTATTCCGGTGATGCCAGATAGATCTTGCGGTCGCCCACATCCTTGGGGAGCCCGGCGTTTGGTTGCGCCGAGAGCGGCCTGTCCGTGGCCTTGGCCAGGCGCTCGACCGCGTCGAGCACCCCGGCGGGACCGACCGAGCAGTTCACGCCAATCACGTCGGCGCCCCACTCCTCCAACTGGCGTGCGAAGTCTTCCGGCGTCGTGCCGTAGGCGGTAAGGCCGTCGTCGCCGATCGTCATTTGCGTCACCGCGGGGAGGTCGCACGCCTCGCGGACCGCGCGCAGGGCAGCGTGGATCTCTTCGATATCGCTGAAGGTCTCGAGCACGAATCCGTCCACCCCGCCGGCGAGCAGTCCGTCCACCTGGCGGCGAAACCGGTCCCGCGCTTCGTCCTGCGAGGTCGGGCCGAATGGCTCGAGCCGCAGGCCGAGCGGGCCGATTGCCCCCACGACGCTCGCCCGGTCGCCCGCCGCGGCGCGAGCCAGCTCAGCCGCCACGCGATTGATGCGCTCCGTCTCGTCGGCGAGCCCATGAGCGCCGAGCTTCACCGGATTGGCGCCGAACGTGTTGGTCTCGAGGATCTCGGCTCCGGCGCGGAC
>DATBLG010000002.1:0-19933 GCA_036555485.1 Gemmatimonadales bacterium
TGGGCGCGCGCGGCCAGCCGCTGGACGCCCTGCCGCACTACTGGCGCGCCTTCGAGCTGTACCAGGACGAGACGTTATCGCTGCTCGCGCTCCACGACCTGGGGATCGACCTGGCGCGGATTGGGGCCATCGATGACGCCGAACGGGCGTTCCGTCACGTGGTGCGGGCGGCTCACGACCATAACGTGCTGCAAAACTCGATGATCGAGCTGTTGCACTGCGCCTCGTTCCGCCGCGATCGCGTCGGGTTCACGCGCTGGCGCGCCCTGTGCGAACACGAGCTGCCGCGAATGGCGCCGAACATCCTCACGGACTACCATCTGAAGCTCGGGATCGGTCTCGCCAGATTTGGGCGATTCGAGCGCGCGCTTGCCGAGATGGACCAAGCTCTCGAAAGCGCACGGGCCCACGGGCTCCACGAATTCGAGTTCCGGATCGACCGCATTCGCACGGGGCTCCAGGATGTTGAGGCGCTCGGCTGCGCCGAGCACGAAACGGACCCGGCGCCCGTTGCCCAGGGGGCGGCCATCGATGAGGTGTCCGCCGCCCTGGCCACACTCGGGGGCTGAGCGTCGGCTACAGACAGGTGCCGTTGCTGGTCCGGTCGCACACCTGCTCGGCACGCAGCTCCGAAGCGGGTTCCGGCGCCATTGACTCAGCGCAGCCGGCGGTGATGGCAACGAGAGCGAAGACGAGAGCCAAGAACGAGGATGTGCGGCGCGACATACTGGCCTCCGGGATGTGGGTAGACGACAACATTACGGGGGATAAGATCGAGGGTTTTTGGGACATTTTTAGGGCGTTATTGCGACAGGATAGATCGTTCTCGCGACAATCATGCTTGTCCTAGCCGCAGTTCCCGATACTCAGATCCAGCGACTGCGCCGCGCCGCGGCGGGCCGGTTCAGCTTCGCGCCAGCCCGGCAGTGGGGTGACGTCGTCGACCTCATCTGCCGCCAGCCGATCGAGCTCGCGGTTGTGGACCCGTTCCTGTCCGGCGAACCGAGCAGCCAGGAGATCGAGCGACTGTTACTCCTGTTCCCCTCTCTCCCGGTGCTGCTCTATACGATGTTCACGCCGGCCCTGGCGCCGGTGTTGCTGTCGCTCGGACGTCAGGGCGTGCGAGAAGTAGTCTTCTGCCGGCTCGACGACCACCCGGACGCGCTCCGGGCAGCCCTCGAGCGCGCCCAGGCACGCGCGTGCTCACAGCGTTTGCTCGACGAGATCGCGACCGCGTTCGCCCCGTTGCGATCCGAGATCCGCTGGGTGCTCGAAGCGGCCCTCCGCGCGCCCGAAGGCGTGCAGACCGTGGAGCAGCTCGCCGCCACCGCCGGAGTGGGGCGGCGGACCTGCGAGCGCTGGTTCATGCGCGCCTCGATGCCGAGCCCACGCCATTTTCTCGCCGCCGCGCGCATCCTCTACGTGCACCGCCTGCTGCAGGACCCTGGTTTTACCGTGGAGGATGTCGCCAAGCGTCTCGGGTACTCCCAGGTTCGGACGCTGCAGCAGCACGCACGGTTGTACCTGGGGTTGACGGCCGGAGAGATGCGCCTGTCCCTGACCCCCGACGCGGCGCTCCGGCTCGTCGTGCAGCGGTTTCTGACGCTGCCGCACGCGACGTTCGAGGCGGAGGTATCCTGACCGCCGCCGTCGCCGCTGCGTGAGCGGCCCCGCCTCGCGCCTCATCCATGTCTCCCACAGCCCGGACGCGGACGACGCGTTCATGTTCTGGGCGCTGGCAACGGGAAAAATCGACACCGGCGACCGACGCTACGTTCATGAGCTGGGCGATATCGAGTCGCTGAATCGTCGAGCGCTGTCGGGGGAGCTCGAGGTGACGGCGGTGTCGCTGCACGCGTATGCATACCTTTCCGAGCGTTATGCCCTGCTCGCGCACGGCGCCAGCATCGGCGACCGCTACGGCCCGCGGGTGGTCGCTCGGACGCCCGCCCCCACCGATCTCCGCCAAGCCCTCGCCGGCCGCACCGTAGCTGTGCCCGGGGAGCTCACCACGGCCTACCTCGCCCTCAAGCTGTACCAGCCCGATGTCCGGCACGTCGTCGTGCCGTTCGACCAGATCGAGGACTACGTGGCGGCCGGACGTGCCGAAGCCGGGCTGCTGATCCACGAAGGGCAGCTGACCTTCGCTGATCGTGGGCTGCACCTCTGGGTCGACCTGGGTGAGTGGTGGGACTCGGAAACCGGCCTTCCACTGCCCCTGGGGGCCAACGTGGTGCGGCGCGACCTCGGCGCGCCGCTGCTCGTGGCAATCGCCCGAGACCTGAAGGCGAGTATTGAGTACGGCTTGTCGCACCGGGTGGAGGCCCTCGCCCACGCGCAGGCGTTCAGCCGCGGCTTGGATCCCTCCCGCACCGACCGTTTCGTCGGCATGTACGTCAACGATTTCACGGTTGACTTCGGCGAGCGCGGGCGCCGCGCCGTCCATGAGTTGCTCGCGCGCGGCGCGCGCGCCGGGCTATTGCCGCCACCGATGGCGTTGGAGTTCGTGGCCGCGTAGTTTGTTTGGCCTTCAACAAGGCTTGGTCGCGCGTGGTGAAGAGCAGCACTCCCGTCGCCGTGCTGGTGGTGGACGACGAAGAGCCAATCCGCAACGCCCTCAAGCGGTTCCTGACCGGGGAGCACTTCACCGTGCACACGGCCGGTACCGGCCCCGAGGCCCTCGGGTTGCTGCGCCAGCACGATATTGGGCTGATGCTGTGTGACATCCGGATGCCTGGCATGAGCGGCGTGGACCTTGTGCCGCAGGCGCTGGAGGTCGCTCCCGATCTCGCCATCGTAATGCTCTCGGCCGTCAACGACGCCACAACCGCCGCGCTGTGCATGCAACGCGGAGCGATGGACTATCTCACCAAGCCCTTGGAGCTCGCCGACCTGGGGCGCGCCATACAACAGGCGTTGCGACGCCGAGCCAGCCAGGTCGAGAGCCGCCAGCTGGACGTGCATCTCAAGGAGGAGTTCGCCGACCGGGCCGCCGATTGGGAGCGCGAACGCGCCCAGGTGCACCGGGTCACCGTGGCGACGCTCGAGGCCTTGGTAAACGCGATGGAAGCGCGGGACCCGTACCTCCGCGGCCACTCCGCCCGGGTAGCCGATCTCTCCGCGACGATTGCCGCACAACTCGGCTTGTCGGACGACGAAGTCGAGCATGTGCGGCTCGCCGGCCGGCTGCACGACATCGGCAAGATCGGCACGCGCGAAGGGGTCATGAACAAGCAGGGACCGCTCACGCCGGATGAGTACGACCACGTGAAGCAGCACGTCATTATCGGGTCACAAATTCTGGCCCCGCTCAAGCAGTTGGGTCCCGTGCTCGGCGCCGTGCGCAGTCACCACGAGCGCTGGGATGGCGCTGGCTACCCCGATGGTTTGCGCGGTGAGGAAATACCGATCTCCGCCCGCATTATCGGCGCCGCCGAGGTCTACGATGCGCTCAGCACGACGCGCCCCTACCAGAACAAGCTGCCCACCGATCAGGCGGTGCGACGGATGGGAGAGCTTGTCGAGACCGTGCTCGACCCCAAGGTCTTCACCGCCTTGGCGGAGGTGGTGACCCGGCGGCGATCGTTGGTGTTCTTGGAAGGCGGCGACAGTCCGTAGAAAAACCAAACCCGGGGGCTTGCGCACCCCGGGCTGGTGGGTCGGGCGAAGTGGCCGTCACACTTCCACCGCGACCGCTTCCATCTATGTTCTCAGACGCCGATCTAACGCTCGCGTCTGCTCGATTGTTTCAACTGCCCCGTCCTGCCTTCACATCCTTAGATGCCCATCCCCCGGGAACGGTTGCAGCATCCTCCGGGGTCAGCGGCGCTTGACCCGCCCCAGCCGCGAGGTGGTTATCGTTGCAAACTGAGACCCGCGGCGCAGCACGACCGTGGTGTTCGCAGGCCCCCACCCGATGCCGATGGGCCCGAACGTGAGGCTGGGGTTGGAGACGCGCATAGCCACCCCGGACTGCGCTGGCCCCGGCCAGCGGGCGTACGGCTCCCATCCGGCGAGCCCCTCCCGATCGACCCGCAGCGAGTCAGACGCGATGTGCAGTCGCGCGCGCGTCCCCTGCATTACGGCTGCCGCGCGGGCGACGGCGATCGCCGTAGTGACGTCACGGGCCGCGCTGTCGGTGGCGATCCAGTCGAACGCCGGGCCGAGACGCGGGAAGACCAGCGCCGCGAGCAGTCCGGCGCAGGCAATGACAGCCACCATTTCTGCGAGCGTGAATCCCTTGCGCACGGCACCACGATGCATCGGCTTTGACCATCCGGTGTCACCGGAATCGCGCGCTGGTGGGCGAAAAACCGCGTGCCGACGCGTCTCCCAGCGCGGGCTAACCCCAGGGCGCTGGACGCGCTATGTTGGTGCCCTTGCTTTCGTCCGGGCCTACGCGATGACCGCCGCACCGCAGCGCGATCCCCTCCATACCCTGCGAGAGTACCGCAATCTCGCGCCGTGGAACCTGCACGACCTCTCCGTGCTGGTCGGCGCGCTGCTACAGGCTTCGGCCGTCACCCCGATCAACGCGGCGGCCCGCGCCACCCCCAGCCAACGCACGATCCGCTTCTATGTGGCCCGTGGGCTCGTGTCGCCCCCTGAAGGCCGCGGCACCGCGGCGACGTACACCTACCGGCACTTCCTCCAGCTCCTGTGCATCAAGTTGCGGCAGATGGAGGGCACCACGCTCGCGGCGATTACGCGTGAAATGCAGGACCAGACGGGCGACGTGTTGGAGCGACGCGCGGCGCAGCAGCTGGGGCCCGCCATGCCACCGCCCGATCGGCTGACCCTGCGGGGCACGGAAGGGCTGCCCCGCGGTCGATCGGGGCGCGCCATCAGCTCCTGGCTGACCCGCGACGTGGAGCGCGAGCCCGGCATGCCCACCAGTTGGCGGCGCATCCCGGTGGCGCGAGGGGTGGAGCTCCACCTCGACACCGACCACCCGCTCGCCCGGCTCGGCCCGGAGGAAGCGGGGGTGGCGGAAGTCGTGCGGCAGGCGCTGGCGAAACTGCTGCCACAGTGGCCCGCGTAGTATCCCCGCCGGCGCGCCCCGCCGGCTGTCTCTTCATCAGGGAGTGACCATGGGCGGTTCGTTGATTCTCCTGATTGTCCTGGCGGTCGTGGTCCTGTACGGGATCAGCGCGTACAACGGGCTGATCAACCTCAAGAACCAGACCCTCAACGCGTTCAAGCAAATAGACGTGCAACTCAAGCGGCGGCACGACCTGATCCCGAATCTGGTAAGCGCCGTCAAAGGGGCCATGGATTTCGAGCGCCAGACCCTCGAGGCCGTGATTCAGGCCCGCAACCAGGCGGTCGCCGCCGGCGCGAACGCGGGTCCCGGGGCCATGAAGCAGGTAGGGGCGGCCGAGAACCAGCTGTCGGCCGCGTTGTCGCGTTTCAACGTGGTGGTGGAGCAGTATCCGCAGCTCAAGGCGACCGGCAACGTGATGCAGTTGCAGGAGGAGCTCACGTCGACCGAGAACCGTATCGGTTTCTCGCGCCAGGCCTACAACGACACGGCGACGCAGTACAACACCAAGCAGCAGCAGTTCCCGACCAACTTGTTTGCCGGGCTCGCGAAGGCCACGCCCGCCGAGTTGTGGGAGATCACCGACGAAGCGGAGCGGGCCGTGCCGCAGGTGGATCTCTCTATGAAGCCCAAGGCGTGACGGACGAGACGGGACTCAATCTTTTTCAGCAACAAGAAGCCAATCGCCGGCGCACTGTTTGGCTGGTGATTGGCTTTGTGCTGTTCTTCGCCTGGCTCGGGTTCGGCGGCGACCTCATCTACTACCTGGGGACGAAAGGCGCCGAGCCCGATGCTTACCGACACACCTTCCCATGGTTCGGCCTGTTGCTCACCGGGATCGGAGCCGGGATTGCGCGGTATGGCTTCTCGACCGGGCCCACCAAGGTGCTGTGGGCTACCGGCGCGACTGAGATCCTCGAGCCCACGACAGACAAGGAGCGGCAGCTGGTGAACGTCGTGGAGGAGATGGCGATCGCCGCGGGGCTCCCCCGCCCGCGTATCTGGATCGTCCCGGACGCCGATCCCAACGCGTTCGCGACCGGGCTTGACGCGATGCACGCGCACATCGCGGTCACGCACGGGCTGCTCGATCTGTGCAGCCGCGACGAGCTGCAGGCGGTGATCGCCCACGAACTGGGCCACGTGAAAAACCTCGACGTCCGCCTGATGACGACGCTCGCCGCGCTGGTCGGCGCCGTCGCCCTGATGCACGACGGAACCAGTCGCGTGTTGGGTCACGGTTTGCGACTGGGTGGCGGGGGAACCCGCGGTTCGCGCGGCGGAAAAAAGGGAGGGCTCGGTCAGCTCGCCATCATCCTGCTCGTCGTTTGGATCCTCTCGTGGATCCTGGCGCCGCTGATCACGCGGCTCCTGGCCATGGCCGTGAGTCGTAAGCGGGAATACCTCGCTGACGCCATGGGCGCCCAGTTCACTCGTAATCCGATGGCGTTGGCCACGGCGCTCCAGAAGATCGAGGGTGCCGAGTCGCCCACGAGCGCTATCAAACAGGGCGCCGCCCACCTGTGCATCGCCGATCCCCTGGGCCGCCGCGCGAACCTGCGTGAGGGTCGTCTCTCAAACATCTTCGGCACCCACCCCCCCATGGCGGCCCGGATCGCGCGCCTCAAGGGCATGGCCTATCAGCGGCTCAAGACCGAGGAGGGGTGGTCGCCCGCGACTGGCTGATCGCCGGCCTGCTCGTCGTCACGATCGGAAGCGGGGCGGTGTTCCTCGCGCGCCACCAGCTGCGCCGGGCGGCGCGGCGCGCTGTTTACCGATTCCGCACCCGCCTCGCCCGCTACCAGCTGCAGCAGCACCGGCTCGCCAAGGAGGCGTTGAACCGCGACGAGAGCGTGGCGGCGGCCGTGCGCGCGCACGCCACGGAGCACCGGCTCCCCGAGGAGCGCGTCTGGCGGCGCGTGAACCAGTACATCGGCGAAATCGTCCCGCACTTCAACGTCCTGTCGTACTACAAGCTCGGCTACAACCTGGCCAGGATCGTGCTCAACCTGCTCTACAAGGTGAGCGTCGACTACCAGGACGAGCCCGCGCTGAAGCGGCTCCCCCGGCGCGACGTCGTGATCTACCTCATGAACCACCGCTCCAACGTCGACTACGTCGTGGTCGCATACGTGCTCGCCTATGGGGTCCAGGTGAGTTACGCGGTGGGCGAGTGGGCGCGGGTGTGGCCGCTGGAATACGTCTTCAAGTCGTTCGGCTCGTATTTCATCAGGCGCAGGTTCAGGGAGCCGCTGTACCACGCCGTGCTGGAGCGGTACGTGCAGCTGATCACCAGGAACGGCGTCACCCAGGGGCTGTTCCCGGAGGGCCGGCTGAGCCGGGACGGCCGGCTCGGGCCATCCAAGTTGGGTCTGCTCGACTACATCTGCCGCACGGTACTCGACCCGGCGTTCACCCGGGACATCTGGTTCGTGCCGGTGGGTATGAACTTCGACCGAGTGCTCGAGGACCGGACGCTCATCCGCGAGCTGATCGACGAGCGCGACCGGCCCGGCCGGCTCACCCAGCTCGGCGGAGTGCTGAGCTACGTCACGGGCAACGTCGTCCGTCTGCTCACGGGGCGGCTCAAACGCTACGGCCGCGCCGCGGTCACGTTCGGTACTCCCCTCTCGTTGCGCCACTGGCTCACCAGCGTCCCCGCCGACATGCTGACCTGGCCCAAGGAATCGCGCCTCCCCCAGCTCGAGAAACTCGCCAAGGAAATGGTGGAGCGGATCGGGGCCATCATTCCCGTGACGCCGGTGCCGCTCGCCGCCGCGGCCCTCTTGTCGTTCGAGCAGACGGTTGTCGGCCGGGACGCGTTGCTCGAGCGCATGGACGAGCTACGCGACCGTCTGCGAGACGTGAACGCCAAGGTCGTGCGCGGCGACGCGCGCATCGAGGACATCTGGGACCGCGCGTGGCGCATGCTGCGCCTCCGGCGCTTGGTGGTTGCGGATGGCGCAAGTCTCGTCATCCTGCCGCGCGGACGACCACTGCTCGAGTACTACGCCAACTCGATCGCCCACCTGGTGACGATCCGGGGCCCGCGCCTGCCCTTTCACAAGGAGCACGACCGCCAGACCGACCTGCCAACGCTGCGCACCCTGCCCCCGACCACGCTTGCCTAGCGCCGGGCGCACCGCACACCACGCTCCGGACACGTATATTCCCCGTCGCGTGAGCCGCATCCTCGACTTCGCTTCCCCGCGTCCATGACCGCAAACCCTGCCGCGCCGAGAGGCCGGTATCTGGCGACCTTGTCGCTCGTCGCACTGGGCGTCGTGTACGGCGACATCGGCACGAGCCCGTTGTACGCTATGCGGGAGGCGTTCCACGGCCCGCACGCCATCGCGGTGACGCCAAGCAACATCCTGGGCGTCTTGTCGCTGATCTTCTGGTCGCTGGCCCTCGTCGTGACGATCAAATACCACATCGTCATCATCCGAGCGGACAACAAGGGGGAGGGCGGGGTGCTCGCCCTAATGGCGCTCGTCCACGGCACCCGTCTCGCACGCGGGCTGTCACCCCGCCGCGTCATCATCGTGCTGGGCATTTTCGGGGCGGCTCTCATGTACGCCGACGGGGCCCTGACCCCCGCGATCTCCGTCATGAGTGCCGTGGAGGGACTCGCGGTCGCCACCCCGGCACTCGCCAGCTGGGTGGTCCCCGTGACCATCGTGATCCTGACTGGGCTGTTTTTGTTTCAGAGCAAGGGCACGGTCGGCGTGGGATCGGTGTTCGGCCCGGTCATGCTGCTCTGGTTCCTGACCATCGCCGTGCTGGGGGTGAGCGGGATTATCCAGGAACCGGCCGTACTCGGGGCCGTGTCCCCGGCCCATGCGGCGAACTTCTTCCTCGAGGATCCCAGTCGGGGGTTCCTGGTCCTCGGCGCCGTGTTCCTCGTGGTCACGGGTGGTGAAGCGCTGTACGCGGATCTCGGGCACTTCGGCCACCGCGCCATCCAGGTCGCGTGGTTTTCGATTCCCTTTCCAGCCCTGCTCCTTAACTACTTCGGCCAGGGCGCGCTGCTGCTGCGCGAGCCGGCGGCGGCGATAAATCCTTTCTACCTGCTGGCACCGAGCTGGGCGCTGTATCCACTGATCGCTGTGGCCACGGCGGCGGCTATTATCGCCTCCCAGGCTGTGATCTCGGGCGCGTTCTCACTCACGCGCCAGGCGATCCAGCTTGGCTACTGCCCCCGGCTGCAGATCGAGCACACATCCTCGCGGGAGATCGGGCAAATCTATCTCCCGGCGGTCAATTGGAGCCTCATGGTGCTCACCTTCGCGCTTGTGCTCGGCTTCCGCACGTCGAGCAATATCGCCGGGGCGTACGGAGTCGCCCTGTCGACACTTATGGTCATCACGACGCTCATGTTCTACGTGATGAGTCGCGAGCTCTGGGGGTGGAGCTTCCCGCGCGCCGCGCTGGTCTCGGGTCTGTTTCTCACGATCGATCTCGCGTTTATGGCCGCTAACGCGCTGAAGATTCCCCACGGTGGCTGGGTGCCGTTGGCGATTGGGGCCGGGGTCTTCATGTTGATGATGACATGGAAACGGGGGCGGGAGATCCTTTCGAAGCGGCTTCAAGAGAAGTCGGTGCCGCTCAACCTGCTGATGGCGGACCTTGCCGCGGAACCACCGCTCCGCGTCCCTGGAACGGCGGTGTTCATGGCCGGTAACCCCGGCCGGACGCCGCCGGCGCTGGTGCACAACCTCGCCCACAACAAGGTGCTGCACGAGAAAGTCGTGTTTATGACGGTCCTGACCGAGGAGGTGCCGCACGTGGCCGCCAGCGAACGCGTAGCGGTGAAGGCCCTCGGGAAGGGATTCCACAGCGTCGGCGCACGATACGGGTTCATGGAGGACCCGAGCATCCAGGACATTCTCGAGCGGTGTCTTGAGAAGCGCCTCGCGATTAGCCTCGAGGCGTCGACATTTTTCCTGGGTCGTGAAGTTCTGGTCTCCACGGAACGGCCCGGCATGGCCCGCTGGCGCGAGCGGCTGTTCGCGTTCATGTCGCGGAACGCGCTGCCGGCGACCGCTTTCTTCCAGATCCCGTCGTCGCAGGTGTTCGAGGTGGGCGTACAGGTCGAGTTGTAGCGCCGCCTGGTGCTATGCGGCGGCGTCCATGCCCTCGTGCGCGCCGTTCTCCTTTGCCGCCATCAGCCCGCGGACGCCCGACCACCCGACCATCGCTACCGCCAGACCGAGGATGGGCAACACCTGGACGGCCTGCAGTGCCAGCCCGGCGGCGACGGCCGACTCGGCTGGCACTCCGAAAGGAAGCAGGGCGCCGACCATCGCCGCTTGAACGACGCCCAGGTTGCCGGGGGTGAGTCGGCCGAAGCCGCCGAGGTTCACCGCCAGCAAGGCGGTCAGCGAGCCCCCGACCGGGATATCGAGTCCGGCGGCCCGCAACACCAGGTCGTACGTCGCCCACTGCACGACCCAGTTCGCCAGCCCGAACAGCACCGGAACCATCAACCGTGTCCCGACACTCATTCGGGCAATCGTCGCCACCGACCCTCGCATGACGCGCGGCAGACGGACGATGACCCGTGCCCAACGCCGGAACCGCGACAACGCAAACACGGTGAGGAGCGCTGCGCCGGCGGCGAGCTGAAGGCCTCGCAGCGGCGGCGGCAGCCGGAGCAAAAAGGGAGCGAGCACGAGAAAGAGTGCGAGCCCAATCGCCTCCACGACGCGAGTCCAGGCGACCGACAGCACCGCCGCCCGCAGCGGCACCGCGTCGCGCCGGAGAAGCAACGACACGCGCGCGGCGTCGCCGGTGACGCCTACGCTGATCGAGTTCACGGCCGTCCCCACGTAGGTCGCCTCCTGGGCCGAACGCCAGCGGTGCGGCGCGATCGGCTGGAGCAGCAAGTGCCACGCCCACCCTTTGGCAAGCGGCGAGAGGAGGTTCAAGGCAAGCGCGGCGATCAGCAGCGGGAGGTGCATCGCGAAGAGCGCCGCGATGGTCTCGGGCCACGGGAACCGGACGAGTAGACGCGTCGCCGCCACGAGTCCGGCGAGAATCACCAGTCCCCATAGCCAGCGCTTCACGCTGCGTGTCATATTGAAGAATGCGACCGAAACTCCATGTCCCGCCAGGGCGCTATGCAGCCTTGACCCAGGGACTCGTCGACGCGGTGCTGTCCACGCCCGGCCATACACCGAGCGCGCTCCGCCGTGCCGCCATGGCGCGGGCGGCGAAGCCGGGCGGGCCCGCAGACGGGCTACCCGTACAGCTCGCGGGCTACGTCGATAAGGTCGCCCTGCATGCCTACCGGGTCACCGACGACGACGTCGCCGCGCTGCGGCGCGTCGACAGCTCCGAGGACGCGGTCTTCGAGATCACAGTTTCCGCCGCGGTCGGCGCCGCACTGGTCCGGCTCGATCGCGGACTGGCCGCGCTCCGGGGCCAGGAACCGGCCTGATGCGTCTCGGGACGGTCGAACACGGCCACCGACTGGGAGAACGGCTCAAGATCTTCCTCATCGGACTGATCGGCCGGCGCCGCGTCCCCGACGTCGTGAGAACGCTGCTCTATCGACCGGAATTCTTCGGTCGCCCGATGTGCGCCTGGACCCAGGCCGTGATGCGCGGGCCATCGCCTTGGAGTGTGGGCGAGCGAGAACTGTTCGCCGCGTTCACGTCGCGCTTGAACCAGTGCGTGTTTTGAACGGGTGCTCACGGCGCGGTCGCGTCGCTGGCCCTGAACGATGACAAACTGGTCGACGCGGTGCTGGCCGATTGGCGTACGGCGCCGCTCGATACCAGACTGCGGGCGACCCTCGGCTTCCTGGAGAAGCTCACGCTCGCCCCGGCCGACGTGCGCCCCGCCGACGTGGAGCCGCTCCGCGCCGCCGGCGTCAGCGACCAGGGCGTCGAAGATGCGATCCAGGTGTGTGTGTTGTTCAACATCTATGACCGGCTCGCCGACTCGCTCAGCTTCCATCTGCCAGGCCCGGAGGGGTATGCCGCGTCGGGCCGCGCGCTCATGAAGCGTGGCTATTTGCTCTAGGCGCGCGCTACCCGGCTAAGATCGCGCTCTCGGTGCAAGCTGAGCGAGCCGACCATCCAGTTGCCGATACAGTTCGTTCATGGGGGTTGAGAGGCTTACGCTGTCCAGGCTGGACAGCCTGCCGACCTGAGCTTCAAAGACCTGGCATCTGGAGGTTTGAGCGACCGCCGGGGCGAGTCCTCTCTTGGTGTCGCCTTCCCCGGGACGATTCTGGACGGAGGGAGCCGGGCGCGCCAGTGTCACCGCCGTTCGGAAGAGCACCGCGGCGCGCTCCGGTTGGGCACGCTTCCACGCCACGTAGCCCTTGAGGAAGTGCGCTTCCACGCTGCGGTTGTGGGACCCAATCACGGCATCGAGGTGGGAGGTGGCGTCGGTCAAGTTGCCCCGCATCAACGCAATCTCGCCCAGGCGCAGCAGCGGTCCCGTCTCCTCCCGATTGAGTTGCAGCGCCCGGCGAAACTCGCCCTCAGCCCTGGCGAGATCTCGCGGGGCGCCGGGATCCGTGCAGGCGTAGAGGTCCCCCAGTCGCGAGTGGGCCCGCGAGCTACCAGGGTTGACCTGGACCAGGCGGTCCCATGCCAACCGAGCCTCGTCGTAGTGGCCCAGCTCGAGCTCCATGTTACCGAGATAGTAGAGGGCATCTTCGTGCCGCGGGTTCAGCTCCAGGGCCCGGCGGTAGGCGTCCCGCGCGGCAACAATCCCTCCCGCAATGCGGTGGCCCGTCGCCCCGCGATAAATCTCCCAGAACTCGCGAATTCCGGCCCGAGCGCCCATTGTGTCACGACCCGTCGCGAGTGCAGCATCGTCCCGCCGGGGCTCTCCTTCCACCATTTTCACGGTCTGGTTGGACACCACGCGTGTCCATACTTGGCGGATGCCGCTGGGCCAGGTGACCACGAGGCTATCAACCTCGGGCGTAGTGCCCAGACCGAAGTGCTCGGTCAGATCGTTCTGCGAGAGATACGACGCCTGGGCGCCGACCTCGCGAACCTGCGACGTGTGCCCCGCCACGACGCGGATGTTCGCTCCGATGGCCGTGCGGTTGCTGCGGCGCCCTTCCAGCTTGACTTTGAGCCATCGGTCGCGGTTCCCCCCATCGTTCCGGAGCAGGACCGCAGGGCCACCGTGGATCACTACGACGACGTCAAGATCTCCGTCGTTGTCGTAATCGGCAAACGCGGCGCCCCGCCCCACGTACGCCTGGTGGAAGTACTCGCCGCTGGCGGCTGACACGTCGTAGAAACCGCGGTCGGCACCGCGATTCCAGAAGAGTTGACCGGTTTCGGGAACCAGAAGATGGGGCGCGTCCCGCCGTTGGAACGTGTGCCCGTTGGCGACGAAGACGTCGAGCTTTCCGTCGTTGTTGTAGTCGAAGAAAAACGTGCCCCACCCCACGAAATCCAGGGTGATCTGGCCCAGCCCGTAGCGATCCGCTTCGTCTTTGAAGTCCACCGCCGGACCGGAATGTGTGCCGGGGGATCGATGCCCGAGGTTGGTGTACAGCGCGTTCTCCTGGGCAATCCAGTGGGTGATGTACATGTCCAGGTCTTGATCATTATCCCAGTCTCCCACGGCCAACCCCATCGCGCTCCGGTAATCCGCGACGTGGGCGATGTGACTGATATCTTCGAACGTGCCGTTCCCCAGGTTCCTGAACAGTTGGTTGTCGGTGACGTCGTTCGCCACGTATATGTCCGGCCAGCCGTCCTCGTCGAAATCGGCCCACGCCGCCTCCAGGCTCTTCCCTTGATCACCCAGGACGCCGGCCCTGGCGGCGACCTCGGTGAACGTGCCGTCCCGGTTATTGTGGTACAGCAGGTTGCGCTCCGGGGGAAACGCGTTGGGATTGATGCTCGCAGGGTTCTCCACGTCGTATTGCGCTGCGGCCGTCGGCTCGGAAGGGCGGGAATACTCGACGTATCCGGTCACGTACAGGTCGAGAAACCCATCCTTGTCGTAATCGGCCCAGCCCACGCCCGACCAGAACCCCAGTTTTCCGCCGAGGCGCGCCGCTCGGGTGCGATCGCTGAAGGTGCCGTCCCCGTTGTTGCGGTAGAGAACGTTCTCCCCATACGCGGAGACGACCAGGTCGAGCCACGCGTCGTTGTCGTAGTCTGCCCACTCCGCCCCCATTCCCCAGGCCCGGAGATCGACACCGGCTTCCACGCTGACATCGGTGAACGTCCCGTCCCGGTTGTTGCGGTACAGCGCACAACGCGCCGGGGACCGGCGCACCGCTTCGGGGATGAGGGTGATCGGGCCGACCACGTTGACGAGGAACAGGTCCGGCCAGCCGTCGTTGTTGTAATCTCCCCATGCCGCCCCGGAGCCCATGTCCTCCGGAATCTGAGACGACCGCTGCCCCCAAAAATGGCGGAATTGGATTCCTGCGTCGCGAGTCACGTCGACGAACGTGATCCGGGGATAGTCGGGCGGCAGCGAGCGCGATAATTCGGAAGTAAGCCCTTCGACCTGCTCACCAGGCCGGTATGCCGGCTCGGGTTTCCGAGTGAGAAACACGATCGCTCCGGCGACGGCGACGAAGCCCAGCACCAGCATTCCCGTGAGGACGAGCCGGCGTTGCCGGCGAGAGCGGCCGCCGAGCACGAGTCCTACGGCCCGTGGCTCGACACCACTTCGATGCTCTTCGTGTCCTCTGAGATGACCGTCACCGAGGAGGTAACGCCCGCCGACTCCCCGAAAAGGAAATTCAGCAGAAACTGGTCGATCTTGCGGTACAACAACCGCGCCGAAACGTCCAGTCTCACCACCCGCCCGGGCGCGTGGAATCCGAATGTCTCCCGACCAGACGGGCGGTCCGGCATACCCGGTTGTCGCACCATGCTCACCGGGGTGTGGAACCCGAATGCGGTCCGGTCCGACTGACCGGGGAACAGCATCCGCCGGTACCGCACGCCCACCATCTCCCAGAGGTTGTGGCGGTCGATCAGCTTGCCATATTGGTCCACCGGCTCCGCCTTGAAGATGAACGAGCCCGGCTGGATGAAGTGCTTCTCATCCCTCTGCCCCGATGCGAACACCACGTTCCCATTCTGGTCTTTGACCACCACTTCGAGCCACGACTGGATTATGTCCAAGGGCCCGGTGGGGAAGTCATGGCCGACCTTGTTGTTGGTGATCACGACCTCGAGGCGAATCTCCTCACCCGGCCGCACCTGCGCCGGCGCCACCAGCTCGATGGGAACCGCCGGTCCGGTGCGCCATTTGTCGGCGATCTCGGGGACGTCGATCCGGCCCTGCAGCCACCGTTCCGTGAGGGCCACCTGGTCCTCGGCGCCGGGGAGGTGCAGCGCCACCGGCATGAACTGGTTGGAGGCGAGGAACCGATGGCTGCGGTGCCTCCGGTCGCCGGACGTCCGGTTGTAATCGAGGTTGTCGCCTCGTGCCGGGTCGTCCGAGTCCTGGAGCATCATATGGCACTCGCGACATTCGATCGTCTTGCGCGGGTTCGTGGAGTCGTTCCAACGGCTCTTCCGCCAGTTGTCGTACTGGTTTTGCAGCTGCACCCAGCCCACCTGGTTGATTTCTTCGTCGATGAACTGTTTGTGACAGGCGGCGCAGAACTGCGGGCTCTTGAACAGCCGGTGCTGCAATGACTGTACGTGCTGCCTGGGGTACGCCCTGATCAGGAAATCCCGCACCAGCCGGGCACTGCCGCCCTCGCTCAGCTCGAACATGTAACGCCGCGGCTGCGTGATGACGTAGCTCGCATTGCCCTTGACATCGGTCTCCTTGATGGAGTGACAGACGACGCAGGAGACGCCTTCGTCACGTCCGATGGGGTTGGTCAGGTCGTCCTGGTACAGATTCTTGGTGCCCGCGAACAGCGATATCGGATCGTGGCAGCCGGCGCAGTAGCGGGTCGACTCAGGCCCGTTCTGCTGTCCCATGGTGGCCTGGATGGCGCGAAACCCGAGATCCTGGGCCGCGTACCGGTGCGCGCTCACGGACCATTCCTGGTAGATCTGCTCGTGGCACCCAGCAGAGCCGCACGACTTGGAGCCGCCCATGGAGCTGGCATCGAAGGCCTGACCCGTGCTGGTGCGGGCCAAGCTCGGCGCAAAAGGGCGGTCGGGACCGTAGACGTAGCTGTAGTCTTCCGGGAGCCGGTTCACCAAGGGGATGGGGCGGTAGCCGTACACCCCGAGCACTATCATGGCCGCGAGCGCGGCCGTAACGTACAGCGTATTCAGACCCAGGCGCCGTTGTACCCGACGCAGCTCCAGCGCTTCAGGCGTCTGGCCCCGCCGGGCGTAGTAGACCAGGGACAGCACATGCGGCAACACCGACGCGACCAGCGCGAACGTGGCGATGATGTGCACGAGATCCCAGCCGTAGCTGATCCGACTCCCCAGGAGAGCCTCAGCCGAGAGCACGAGCCCCGAAACGGCAAGCGCGATCGCGGCGACCATCGCGAGGTAGCCGGTGAGCTGGATGTGCGTCATCTGTCGCTTGCGGTACGCCAACCAGTGACGGATCTGGTACCACCCGTAGGGAACCACGAACAGCAGGCCGATCCCGGTGTGCAGCAAGACCGACACCTGGATTGGGACGCTGAAGGGGAGCAGGTAGATGGCAAGACCGGTCAGCGTTTCGAAGACCAGCAACCCGGAGACGCAGATCAACAACCGGCGCTGCCACTCCGAGATTTTGGGACGAAGATCGACCGAGCTCACGATGCCCCCTTCCTGGCCGCAGCAGCTGTGACGGTGACGGGCCATACTAGCTCGGCGAATGTTCCTCCGTCCAGAAGTCGCGAATGAACGGGGCATCATGAATCGGGCATGGGGAAATTGTGAAGCGACATTCATGCGACCCATGATGATCGTGGCGCTCGGCGCCGCGCTTCTCACATCCATCGGCACGGATACCGCCGCCGCGCAGGATTGGAAGCGCGGCGCGGTCTGTTACGAAATCTTCGTTCGCTCGTTCTCCGACAGCGACGGCGACGGGGTCGGCGATCTGAACGGGCTCACGCAGAAACTCGACTACGTCGAGCACCTGGGCGCTCGCTGCATCTGGCTGATGCCGGTGGCCGAATCGCCGAGCTATCACGGCTACGATGTGGCAGACTACTACCGCGTTGACCGGGAGTACGGCAGCAACGAGGACTTCCGTCGGCTGGTGGCCGAAGCGCACCGACGCGGCATCCGGGTGCTGGTCGACCTAGTGCTGAATCACGCCTCGAGCGAGCATCCGTTCTTCCAGGCAGCGCTCCGGGATTCGAGCTCTCCCTACCGACCCTGGTTCCGCTGGTCCGTCACGAAACCGCCGGCAACCGGTCCCTGGGGCCAGGTGGTCTGGCACCATTCCCCGGTGCGCGACGAGTACTACTACGGGATCTTCTGGCATGGGATGCCGGATCTGAACTACGAGACCGAGGCCGTCCGTGAGGAAGCGAAGAAGGTCGCCAGCTTTTGGCTCGATGAGATGGGGGTGGACGGGTTCCGCCTCGATGCGATCCCGTACCTCGTTGAGGAGCGTGAGCGGGTAGCGAACACCCCCGGCACCCACGCCTTCCTGCGGGAGTTCGCCGCTCACCTCCGCCGCACCGCGCCCGGGGCGTTCACCGTCGGCGAAGTATGGGACAGTGTGGGCTCGATGCTGCCTTACTACCCGGACCAACTCGATGCCCATTTCGCATTCGAGCTCTCGGACGCCATCCTCGAAGCCGTGCGGACGAGCTCGGCCAAGAAACTCTACGTCGGGTATTTACGACTCCAGGACACGCTGCCCGCCGAGCGCTGGGCGCCGTTTCTCCGAAACCACGACCAGACCCGCACGCTCACGGCGCTGGGCGGGGACGTCGCCCGCGCGCGGGTCGCCGCTTCCCTCCTCCTCACACTCCCGGGCTTGCCGTTCGTCTACTACGGCGAGGAGATCGGGATGACCGGCGACAAGCCGGACGAGCGGCTGCGGACGCCGATGCACTGGAACCGCGGCCCGGCAGCCGGTTTCACCCGAGGGACCCCGTGGGAATCCCTGCAGCCGGACTCGCTTACCGCGAACGTCGAGGCGCAGGAGTCCGATCCCCACTCGCTGCTCCACTACTACCGGCGCTTGATTCACTTGCGGGGCGTGACCGCCGCGCTCGGTTCGGGGACGCTGGTACCACTCGAAACGAGCAACAGCGGGGTGGCGGCGTTTCTGCGCCGCGCTGGAGAACACGCGGTGCTCGTGGTCGCGAATCTCGACACCGTGGCGCACCTTGCCGTGACGCTCTCGTCCCCGGAACGCGTCCTGCCGGTGGGGCGGCATGTTCCAACGGCGCTGTTGGGCGCTCCTTTGGCAGCGCCTCTACTGGTAGGCCCGGATGGGAGGATTCGAGGGTACGTCCCTCTCCGCTCGCTCGCACCGATGACGAGCTACCTGTTCGAGGTCGTCGCAATCCCTGGAGAAGGTCGGTAACGGAGCGGACGCAGGATCTGCAGCCGGTCGCCGTTGCGCGCCACGAGGATCACGTGTTCGCCGTTGGCCCGGCGCAACAGCGCCATGTGCCGCACCTGGCCCTCGATCAGAAGATGCGAGGACTCGAGATCGACCGCCTCGAACTGACCTGCCCCGTCGCCGCGCAGCAACAGCCCATAGCTCGCATCGTAGCGCCCTTGCACGGGCGTCACGCCATGGAAGTTCCCCGCGGCCAGGAGATCGGTGTGTCCGTCACCGTCGAAGTCAGCCGCCAGCGATGCGTAGATGGGGGCGAATTGCGCTTCGATGGGAAGCGGCTGGAGGTCGAAGCGACCGTTCCCACGATTGAGCGCAACGGCGTTCGAGAACTCGCGCGCCTCGAGGACGGTTGCTTGCCGCAGCTCCCCTTCCGGGAAGATGTCCTCGATGCGGCTGGCGCCGAACGAGGCATAGGAGGGGTACCGGCTGCGGAGCTGCGGCATCATGCGGACCAGCTCGTCCCGTCCTGTAAGCGGATAGCGTACGCCGTCCTTGTAGAACGTGAGGATCTGCTCGAGTGTGCCATTGCCGAAAAAATCGCGGACGAACAGCTGGGCGGGCTCCGTTCGAGACGCGCGGATGTAGGAGTTGCGGCCGAGATTCCCCAGCACGAGGTCCTGGCGGCCGTCCGCGTTCAGGTCGGCGGCGCTCACCCGGTTCCACCAGCCGTTTGTACCCGCCAGTCCAGCATCAACCGTGCGCTCCACAAACCGGCCATTCTCCTGGCGAAACACGCGGACCGGCATCCATTCACCGACGACGATCAGGTCGAGCCGGTTGTCGCCGTCGTAGTCGAGCCAGGTAGCCGAGGTTACCATCCCCGCCTCGACGAGCGCGGGGGCCAAGGCGACTGTTAGGTCGCGGAAGCGTCCCGTCCCGTCGTTCTGCAGCAGGTGACTGCGCGGGCTGATACCGTACTGCCGAGAGACCACTCGGCCGCCGAGGAAGAGATCGACGTGGCCATCGCCGTTGAAATCGCCGGGGACGACGCAAGAGCCGTTGTCGAAGAGATCGGGGAGGGCGCCTTCAGACCTATGGAAACTTCCCCGTCCGTCGTTGATGTAGAGCCGGTCGCGGAGTGCCTCAGCTTCGCCCCAGAATTCGTTGCCGGCGCTCACGACGTAGAGATCGAGATGCCCATCCCGATTCGCGTCGAAGAACGCCGCGTCCACGTCTTCGGCCAGGCTGTCGGCTCGCAGGGCCGGTTGCCTGCTCGTTCGGAACCCACCGTCACGCCGCTGGATCAGGAGCGCTCCGGGCTGCCACTTCGCCCCCCCGACGTAGAAGTCGTCCAGCCCATCGCCGTTGACGTCGCCTACGGCGAGGGCGGGTCCTTCGGTCGAGAGCAGGTGCGGCATGAACGGCTCGCGGTCGTAGTCGAAAAACGTGTTCTCC
>DATBLG010000003.1:0-2819 GCA_036555485.1 Gemmatimonadales bacterium
TGCTAGCGCTGGTCAAAGGTCCGGCAAGCATCGCCCGCCACCTCGCCACGTGGGGGAGGCGACCGAGGTCCCGCGGCGGTCGCCGGGCCGCGGTCCGCCGTACGGAAAGAGCCGCGTGCTCCGCCGGCAGGTGCTGGGTGACGAGGACGAGGGTGGGCGTCGCAGTAGCGGGGCCGGCGAGGAGGTCGCGTAGCCGCGGGACGACACGTGGGCGGGCCACGGGGCGGCGGAATCTGCGCCCACGCAGGGTCGGCGCGACCGAGCAGTCCCCCGGACAGGGCGAGCGAACGTGCCGGCGCATGATCAGCGGGGCAAGAGGCAGGGGTTCGCCGCCCGCGACGACGCGGCTTGACTGGTGGATCGTCCTTGTTTCACCTACGCCCTCCCTACCACCCCGCCCGGCCGCTGACCGTTCGGCTGCACGCCGTCCGGATTCTCGCGAATCGACCCGAGCGGCCGGTTCAGACTGACGGAAGCGGAACGACCTCCACGAACGCGTCGTACAGGCCGCTGCCGCCGCCCCAATCGGTCGGCTCTTCGCCGGTCAGGAGATTGACGGAGTGCCGGGCGCCGCCGGCATCCATGAAACCGCCGAACGGCATCCAGGCGACGCCGGGTCGGACACGTTCCGACACGCGGCAGAGCGCGCGCACTTCACCTCGCTCGTTGCGGACGTGGACGTACGTGCCCGCGCGCACTCCTCTGCGTTCTGCATCGTCGGGATGGATCTCGACGAACAATTCGCCGGCGCGGCGGCGGTGCCGGTCCTGATTGTTGTAGCCGGAATTGAGGAAGTGAAGCTGCTTCCCGGTGATCAGCTGCAACCCGCCGTTCGAGTGGACCTCACCCGCCGACGGCAACGGATCGTGGCCCGCCGCGCGCAGCGCCTCGGAGTACAGTTCCGCCTTGCCGGACGCCGTCGGGAAGCCGCCGTTCGCGAACGGCCGCCAGTCTTCCGGGCGATTCAGGCGGGCGTGGCCCTCGTCCCACAACCGCTCGTACGTGATCCCCTCTAGCCACGGGTGGCCGCTCGCCAGCGCGCCGCGCAGCATGGATTCGTCGCCCTCGAACAGGTACGCCTCGGAGCGGCCGAGCGCCTTCGCGAGCCGTCGGAAGAGTTCCGTGTTCGACACCGATTCGCCGCGCGGCGCGATCGCCGGCCGATTCAGCGCCAGGTAGAGATGACCCCACGCGGGCGACAGGTCCAGATGCTCGATCTGGCTCGTGGCGGGCAGCACGTAGTCGGCGTACAACGCCGTCTCGGTGACGAACAGCTCGTGCACGACCGTGAACAGGTCCTGGCGCAGGAGGCCTTCGCGGATCCGGCTCTGGTTCGGCATCGACACCATCGGATTGGCCCCGTACACCATGAGCGCTCGAATCGGCGGCTGCAGCCCGCGGTCGCAGAGATCCTTGCCGAGGTCGCGCATGTTCAGCACGCGGACGCCGGCCTTCTGCAGCTCGGGCATCTCCACTCGGTCCATGTCGAGCACGGCGAAGTGCAGCTTGTGCGTGGATCGCGCGAGGCCGCCGCCGCGGTGGCGCCACGCGCCCGTCAGGACCGGCAGGCAGGCCAACGTACGGAACACCATCGCGCCGTTGCGATGGTGCTCCGGGCCGATGAGCGCCCGGACCAGCGATGGCTGCGTCGTCGCGTACTCGTGCGCGAAGCGCTCGATCTCGCTGGCTGACAACCCGACCGTCTCGGCGACTCTCTGAGGAGCGTACCGCTGCACGCGTTCCGCCAGCGGCTCGTATCCAGTCGCGTGCTGCGAGACGTACTCCTGGTCCACGAGTCCGTCGCGGATGATGACGTGCATCATCGCGAGCGCGAGTGCAGCGTCGGTCGCCGGTTTGATCGGCAGGAACCAATCGGCCGCTTCCGCCGTGCGCGTGCGAACCGGATCGACCACCACGATCTTCGCGCCGCGGCGCTGGGCCTCGCGCACCAGCGGCCAGTAATGCAGGTTCGTCACGATCGTGTTCGTGCCCCAGAGCACGACGAATCGGCTGTGGACGATCTCTTCCGGATCGATCCCGGTCCCGGTGCCGATGGTGGCCGAGAGACCCGCCGCGGCGACGGCGCCGCAGATGTTCCGTTCGAGGTCGCTGCATCCCATGGATCCGAACAGCCGCCGGTCGATGGACGCCTGCTGAATCAGCCCCTGCACGCCTGCGGAGCTGTACGGAAGGAGCGCTTCCGCGCCGGACTCCTCGACGATCGCACGCCACCGCGAGGCGATATCGGTCAGCGCTTCGTCCCACGTGACACGGGCGAACCGGCCTTCGCCCTTCGCACCCACTCGTTTCAGCGGGTGCAGCACGCGGTCAGGGTGATAGACGCGCTCGAGGTAGTGATTGACCTTTGCGCAGAGCGTCCCCCGCGTGAACGGATGGCCCGGATCGCCGTACAGCCGCTCCGCGGCGCCATCCCGAGCTTCCACGATCCAACCGCAGGTGTCGGGACAGTCGTGCCCGCAGGCACCACGGACGATCTGGACTCCATCGCGTGATGACCTCATTGGAACAGCATATCCCCGAAGAACTCGCTTTCCGTACTCGAATCTCCGGCGCCTCCGCCTCCCCGACCCGTCTCCCTACCACCCCGCCCGGGGCGACGGCCCGCGCGACGACGCGGCTTGACTGGCGGATCGTCCTTGTTTCACCTACGCTCCGTTCCGTAGGCGAGCAGGAACTTGACGGTGAACAGGTCGACCAGGACGCGCGCGGTCCGGCCCAGCCCGTACTTGCTCCGCCCCCGGGTGCGCGGCCGGTGGTTGACCGGCACCTCGGCCAGCGACACGCCCATCCAGGACGCC
>DATBLG010000022.1:0-50838 GCA_036555485.1 Gemmatimonadales bacterium
GCAGCAGCGGCACCAGGATGTCGAATCGGTCGAGAAAGCGAAGCTCGGGGTACCTGGCCAGGTCCGGGACCTGTTTCAAATCGGTTGGGAAATTCTCGGGCGAGGTGATCCACCCCATGTGACTCCACCAGAACCCGTGCTGGCGCGGACTGTGGACATCCGCCTCGGTGTCGGCGACGCGGTGGTGTTTGCGATGGTGGGCCGCCCACCACAGGGGGCCGCGCTGCACGCACGTTGCGCCAAGCACCGCGAAGACGAACTGCATCGGCCGGGACGTTTCGTAGGTGCGGTGCGAGAAGTACCGATGATAGAACCCCGTAATGGCGAACATCCGGGCGACGTACAGACCAGCGGCCACCCCCACCGCCGTCCAGCTTGCCCCCACCCAGACCACCGCCAGGCAGGCGACGTGCATCCCCACGAAGGGCAGGACGCGCACCCAATCCACGCGGTGCTCCGCCGGCCTGTCTACGGAGGGGGGCGCCGCGGTGTCGAACCACTGGATAAACTTGGCCAGCAACTGTTTAGGTGTGCTCATCGGTCGCCAATCTAACGTCTCTGGGCGTTTCTGGGCGCGTCCAGCCTCCATCATGTACGTCGCCCCGGTCGTGCCGGATGGAACCCCGACGCAGCGCGTGCCGTACGGGACGCCATGTGTCGAATTCCCACCGTCCTGGTGATCATCGTCTCTGCATTTGTCGTTCCATCCCGCCTGCCCGCCCAGAATCCTGATTCCAATGAGCCCTATCGGAGGCCCGGCTACCGTAGCCTGAACCTCGGCATCTCGGAGGTGGGGCTCAGCATCGGCAATTCCCGTCGCTGGACTGGCCTGCGCATCAACTTCCGCGATCACGCTGTGGATCGCGTGAATGGCGTGAACTTCACGGTTTGGAACGCCAAGAACAACGAAACGATGGTCGTCAACGGCTTGGCGATCGGGGTCACGGGACCGGTCGGCGGGCGATTCAACGGCGTCACGGTGGGACTAGTCGGTGCGGTCGCTGAGCGCGGCTTCCAGGGCATCACGGTGGGAGGGGTTGGGGCCGTGTCGAACGGGAACACGCGCGGCATCACGCTCGCTGGACTCGGCGTCGTCTCCAATGGCGATCTGGAGGGGGTGAACGTATCGGGTCTTGGCACCGTCGCGAACGGCAGGATGCGCGGGCTGAACGTGGCGGGTTTGGGCGTCGTGGCCAACGGCGGCATGGATGGCATCAACGTCTCCGGCCTCGGGACGGTTTCGGACGGTACCCTCAGGGGACTCAACCTGAGCGGTCTCGCGGTCGTCGGGAACGGGGCGTTGCTGGGGATCTCGGCCGGTGGGTTGGCGCTGGTCTCGAACGGTCCGGTGGCCGGAGTGAACGTCGCGGGACTTGCGGTTGTGGGGAACGGGTCGGTCCGGGGGATCTCCGCCGGCGGCCTCGCCGTCGTGTCGAACGGGAACGTTGACGGGATTAGCGTGGGTGGGCTCGCCGTGGTCGGCAACGGTCGGGTACGAGGTGTGAGCGCTTCCGGCCTCGCGGTGGTTTCCAACGGGGACTTCACCGGACTCGCGTTGGGCGGCCTCGTCGTGGTCGGGTCACAGGAGCTGCGCGGCGTGGCCATGGGTGGATTTCACGTGGAGGGCGGGGAGATCCGGGGGCTGGCCGTGAGCCCGATCCGGATACGAACGTGGGAGATGCGCGGCGTATCGGTCGCCGGCTACAACCGGATCAAAGGAGACCAGTTCGGTCTCGCGATTGGCCTGTACAACTACGCCAAGCGCCTGCATGGGGTGCAGCTCGGCCTCATCAACAATGCGCGCAACAACCGAGGGTTGCTGCGCGTCCTGCCCCTGGTCAACGTGCATCTGAATTGAAGCGTGCCTTGGTGGCGGCGACGAGGCTGGCCGTGGCCCTTCGCTCGCTCTATACTTGCCCCGTCCTGCCGCTCCTGACCTCCATCACTTCCACACGAGACAGTACCATGTTCGACCGCCGAGCAACCCGCCTCATGCTGGTGCTTGCGATTGCGGTTGCTGCGGTCACCTCTTCCGCGATGGCTCAGGACCCGCCCGGTCCCTGCAGCCTAGTTTCCCTCGATCAGATCGCGGAAGTCACCGGGGTGCGGGTTACCAACACATTCCCGTCGGGCAACCTGAGGGCGGGCGCGCAATGCACCTATGGCGGCGGCGATCGGCCGCCGACGGTCACCGTTGCCATGGCCCGAGGTGCGCCGGGCGCGCGTAACGCATACGAGACCAATCTGCTGTTCCCCGGCGTGAGCCCCGTCGACAGCCTCGGTATCACGGCGGTCTGGATTCCGGCCCTCCGCAAGCTGGCCGTCCTCGCCAGGGACGATCTCTATCTCGTCGTGACGATGAACGCGGTCGTCGCCGGCGGCCCACCGGCCGCGCGTGCCCGGGCTGTCGCGCTCGCGCGCCTTGCCCTCCAGAGGCTCGGCGCCGGACTGTAAGGACCCGACGGCGAGCGGGCGTTGCTTTTGTAGCGGAAGCCGCGAAAAAGCTGTAGTATCGCCCTCATGCGACTCAACTGGCGCCACGTCGTCATTATCGGATTGCTCGCCCCAGGTCTCGCCCTGGCCGCCCAAGCCCCCACCTACACGCCACCACACCTCCCGGCCCCCAGCGGGTTTCGCGTGTTCATCGTCCCCGACATGGAGGGGATGGGGAGCGCGGTGGACATTCATGAAGTGATCGCCGGGAACGAAGGGGAGCAGTACCGGACGCTCACCAGCCCGGACTACTGGGACCACTTCCGAGAACTCCTGACCCGTGAGGTGAACGCGACGATCGCGGGCGCCCGATTGGCCGGCGCCCGATCCTTTGTCGTGAACGAGGGGCACGGGGGCAACCTGTTCGCAAACGTCCTCCCCTGGCAGCTCGACACCGCGGCGATCCTAATACGTGGCTTCCCGAAGCCGCTCCTCATGATCACCGGGATCGACTCGACGGTGGGGACGTTGATGTTCACCGGGGCCCACGCGGGTCCCGGCCACCCCGGCATTCTGGCGCACAATTTCGCCTTCGATTCGTTCACGGTGAACGGCAAGAGTCTGAACGAGGTCGGCATCAACGCGCTGATCGCCGCGGAGTTCGGGGTCGCCGTCTCGCTCGTGTCCGGGGACGACGCCGAGATCGCCGAGACGAGGGCGATTCTGGGAAGCGCTTTCATCGGGATCATCACCAAATACGCGGTGGGACGGATGGCGGCGATCACGTTCAGCCCGGCCCGCGTGCGCCGCATGCTCGCTGACTCGGCGGCCGTGGCGGTGCGGCGGGCGATGCGAGGCGACTTCACACCGTTCCGGCTCGAGAAGCCGTATCGCGTCGAGCTAACGCTGCGCCGCGGCTACCCTGAGGCGATCGTGCAGGGAGTGGACTCGCTCAACTGGCGTGGGCTCGAGAAGACCGGGAATCGTTCGTATCGCCTCACCACCGACGATGGGCGGCAGATCGGTTACCTGCTCGACGCGATCGAACGCGTGGTGCTCCATTGAGCCGGCGCGCTTTGCGCCTCCTGGCGCTCGGTTTCGTGCCGGTGGTGCTCCCCGCGCAGCAGCCGCAACAGCAATCACCAGCGCCGCGCGACACCACGCCTCCCGAGGCGTACTACGGGGTCACCGAGTACGTCGCCGCTCGCCAGAAGCTCGAGGCCCTGATGCAGCCGCGTGGGTTCACCGTGTACATCGTGGCCGACATGGAAGGGCTCGCGGGCGCGGTCCGCAACGGGACGGAGATGCGTCCCGGGGCGCGCGGCGGACACGACCCGTCGCACGAGGCGTTCCGCAAGGAGCTCGCTGACGAAGTCAATGCGGCGATCGCGGGCGCGCGCGCCGCGGGCGCCACCCAGTTCGTGGTGAATGAGGGGCACGGCGGCACGTTGTTCCGGAACATCCATCCGGAGGATCTGGATCCGGAGGCCATCCTCATCCGTGGCTACCCCAAGCCGAACGTGATGCAGACGGGCATGAACCCGCGCGTCGACGCGCTGTTCATCATCGGCGCGCACGCGAACGCCGGCACGCCGGGAATCATTTCGCACAACTATGCGTTCGACTCGTTCACGGTCAACGGGGTCGCGCTGAACGAAGCGGGGATCACGGCGTTCATCGGCGGCGAAATGGGCGTTCCCCTGGCGTTGGCAGCGGGCGACAACGTGCTGACGGCCGAGACGCGCACGATGGTCGGACCGCTCGAGACGGTGACGACCAAGCTCGCGCAGAGTCGTAGCGCCGCCGCCGTGTTTCACCCCGCGACGGTGCAGCGGTGGATTCGCAGCGCCGCGGCGCGCGCGGTGCGCCGGGTGCGGCTGGGCGAGCTCAAGCCGTTGCGGTTCGAGCGGCCCTATCGCGTCGCGTTCTGCATGCGCGCCACGTATCAGCCCTGGGTGACCGAAGCGACGGCGCAACTCGCCGGCGTGCAGCGGGTGGCCGAAGACTCGACGGGACGCTGCTTCACCTACCAGAGCGAGTCGGCGGAAGAGGTGGTCAATTTGCTGAACAAGGTCGAGTGGATCGTGCTGAAACCGTAGACAGTCGTCAGTTGTCAGCCGTCAGTCGTCAGCTTGCACCCAGAGGAGAGAACCCATGAACCGCGTCACAACGCTCGTGATGGCCGCTGCCGTCGGGTTGCTTGGCCCCGTGAAAGCCCAAGAGACGGCGTCCGACACGCTGCTCACCGTCAACCACTATCTCGACTGGGAGCAGGTGAGCGACCCCCGGCTCTCTCCGGATGGCTCGCAGATCGTCTACACGCGCTCGTGGGTCAACCGACTCGAGGATAAGTGGGAGTCGGCGCTCTGGATCGTGAGCGCCGACGGCACGAAGAACCGCTTTCTCACCAAGGGATCGAACGCCCGCTGGTCCCCGGACGGATCGCGGATCGCCTACTTCGCCGACGGCGAGCCCAAGGGCACGCAGCTGTTCGTCCGCTGGATGGATGCCGAAGGCGCCACCTCCCAGGTGACACGGGTGGTCGAGACGCCGAGCGATCTGCAATGGTCGCCGGACGGGAAGTGGGTGAGCTTCGCGATGCTAGTGCGCAAGTCTACTCCGTGGAAGATCGACATGCCGACGGCCCCGACGGGCGCCAATTGGACGGCGGCGCCGCGGGTAGTGGATCGGATGCACTACCGTCAGGACCGCCGCGGCTTCATGGAGGATGGCTACCTGCACTTGTTCAGCGTCTCGGCGGACGGCGGTACACCGCGCCAGCTCACAAGCGGTGAGTGGAATGTCGGCGCCCGGTTCGACGGACTCTCTTCCGGCGTGGGGTACGACTGGACTCCGGATGGTCGGGCGATCGTCCTGGACGGTCTGAAAGACCCGCAAGCCGACCGAAACTACCGCAACTCACAGCTCTATCTGGTGGACGTCGCGAGCGGGACGGTGCGTCAGCTGACGCCGCGGCCCGGTGTGTGGACCAGCCCTGTCGTGTCTCCCGACGGCCGCACCGTCGCCTTCGCCGGCTACGACTCGGCTGACGTGAGCTATCACGCGGCCGACATCTGGTTGATCGGGATGGACGGCGCCGGCATGCGCAAGATCTCGGGAACCCTGGATCGCGATCCTGGCACGGCGCGCTGGGCGCCGGACGGGAGCGGGCTGTACTTCACCGTCGGGCACCACGGGACGAGCAATGTGTGGTTTGCGGCGACCGCCGGCAGCGGCCCGCGTCAGGTGACCTCCGGGGAGCACATGCTGTCGTTCAGCTCGCTCGACCGAAACCTGAACGCCGTCGGGACGCGGAGCGCTCCAGCCAATCCGGCCGACATCGTCCGCTTCAACTTGCGCCGGCCGGAGCCGATCACGCGACTCACGAACGTCAACGACGACCTGCTCGGTCGCATCCGGCTCGCCAAGGTCGAGGAGGTGTGGTACGCCTCGAGCGGTGGGGCACGGGTGCAAGGGTGGATCGTCAAGCCGCCGTCCTTCGACGCCACCAAACGGTATCCGCTGATCCTCGAGATCCACGGGGGCCCGCACGCGATGTACAACGTCGGGTTCAGCTACATGTTCCAGAATTTTGCCGCGAACGGCTACGTCGTGCTGTACGTGAACCCGCGCGGCAGCACCGGCTACGGGTCGGCGTTTGGGAACGCGATCTTCCGTGCGTACCCGAGCGTCGACTACGACGACCTTATGGCGGGCGTCGACACCGTAATCGGTCGTGGCTACGTGGACACCACGCGGATGTACGTGTCCGGCTGTTCGGGCGGCGGCGTGCTGTCGAGCTGGGTGATCGGGCACACACAGCGATTCGCCGGCGCCGCCGTGCGCTGCCCGGTGAGCGACTGGATCAGCATGGCCGGGCAAACCGACGTGCCGTACTTCACGTACAACTTTTTCGATGCGCCGTTCTGGGAGAAGCCGGAGCAATGGCTCAAGCAGTCGTCGCTGATGTACGTCGGCAACGTGACCACACCGACGCTGCTGATGACGGGCGAGCTCGACCTGCGCACGCCGATTGCGCAGACCGACGAGTATTACTCCGCCCTGAAATACCGCGGCGTGCCGACGGCGATGCTGCGGTTCAACGGGGAGTACCACGGCACCAGCTCGAAGCCGACCAATTTCATGCGGACGCAGCTGTACATGATGAGCTGGTTCCAGAAGTACGGCGGGGGACCGGCGGCCGCCACGAGCACCCTGCCCGGGAATCAGTAGCGACGAGTGGGGTTGCTGCGACCGGAGCGGGGGGTGCTCCGCGCGATCGTCGTTCCACTCGACGGCTCGCCGTTCGCGCTGCAGGCGCTTCCGGTCGCGCTCGGTCTGGCCGCGCGCTCCCGCGCGGCGCTCCACCTCGTGCACGTACAGTCCCCACCCGTTCCCCTCGTCGACTTCCCCGGCGCGCCGACGGTCGATGTGGCGCTGGCCGCGGAGCGGGCGGCGGGTACCGAAGAAACCCTCCAGGAGCTAGCGGGACGGATTCGTGCGCGCTGGAAACTCGAGGTCAGCGTGGCGATCCGTCTCGGGTGGACCGGCGAGACGATCGCGGCGTACGCGCGGGAAGCCGGTGCGGACATGATCGTGTTGGCCACCCATGGGCGGGGCGGAGTGAGCCGATTCTGGCTGGGGAGCGTCGCTGACGAGCTCCTCCGGATCGCGAATGTACCGGTGCTGGCGGTGCGTCCCGGCCGGCGCGGCCTGGGAATCGGGAAGGCGCGGCGCTTCCGTCACCTGATGGCGCCGCTCGACGGCTCCGCTCTCGCGGAGGAAGCCCTCGCTCCCGCGGTCGTCACGGCACGGCTCTGGAACGCGCGCATCACGCTATTGCGCGTCATTACCCCCCATCTGGCCATCGCCCGCCCGGCGCCCGTGACCCGGCTCGATCGGGCGGATCTCGCCCGCCAGAGGCAGCAGGCGGATGGCTACTTGCGAGGAGTGTCCGATCGCCTGCGCGGGGAGGGAGTGTCGGTCACCACGCGCGTCGTGTCACACGCCGACCCGGCGCGGGCCATCATTCGCGCTGCCACGGCTGGCCGCGTGGACCTCATCGCCATCGCCTCGCACGGCCGTGGCGGGTTGGGGCGGCTGCTGCGTGGCAGTGTGTGTGACAAAGTGCTGCGCGGAGCGACAGGGGCAGCGATCCTGCTCATCCGGCCGCGCGGCGCATAGTCCCCGTCCACCCGTCGCGCACGCTCTTGACGGCCTGACCCAGCACCCCCGGTACGAGCCCGAGTCCCACGACCACAGCCCATTCGGGCGCGGTGAGCGGTCGTGCGCTGAGCATGCGTGCCAGGGGCCCCCAGGAGACTGCCAGCCACAGGAGCCCGAGCGAGAGAGCGACCGCGCCGAGTGCGTGGCGGTTACTGAGCGCGCGTCGGGTCGTCAGAACCGGGCCGCCGCTCCGGGCATTGCCCAGGTGGAAAATTTGCGCCAGCCCGAGCGTGACAAATGCCATGGTAATGGCCCGCGCCGGGTCGTCGGGCCATCGGACCAGCCCCCAGCTGAACGCGACCAGTGCGCAGGTGGCGATGAGGATCGCGTAGATCACTGTCGCCCGCAGGATCGAGCCCGATAGGATGGCGGTGCGTGGGGCGCGCGGCGGCCGGCGCATGACGTCCGGTTCGGCCGGTTCGAGCGCCAGCGCCAGCGCCGGGAACGTGTCGGTCACCAGGTTGAGCCAGAGGATTTGCAGCGGCTGGAGTGGCAACGGCCACCCCGCGACTGCGGCGCCGAGGAACAGGAGCACTTCGGCCAGGTTACAGCTGAACAAATAGAAGACGAACTTGCGGATGTTGTCGAAGATCACGCGTCCCTCTTCGACGGCCGCGGCGACCGTTTCGAGTCGGTCGTCCTGCAGCACGAGGTCGGCGGCTTCCCGCGCCACATCGCTGCCGCGCCGGCCCATCGCGACCCCGATGTCGGCCTGCCGCAGTGCTGGAGCGTCGTTCACGCCGTCCCCTAGCATGGCCACGACCTCGCCGCTGGCTTGGTAGGCTGCGACGATCCGCAGCTTGTCCTCCGGGCCAATGCGGCTGAACGCCCCCACGCTGGTGACGCGCTCGGCCAGGGTCGCGGGCGGTAGTGTAGCGAGCTCGCGGCCGTCGAGGGTCTCGTCGGCTCCGCTCAGCACGCCGAGTGTGCGCGCCACCGCTTCCGCGGTCCTCCGGTGGTCGCCGGTGAGCATGACCGTCCGGATGCCGGCCGCGCGAATCGCCCGGACCGTTTCCTGCACGCCGGGTGTGGGCGGATCGGTCAATCCGAAGGCGCCGACGAACACGAGGTTGCGCATCGCGTCTTCCCTGGGTTCCGCGACCTCGCCGGTGGCTACGGCCAGGACTCGCAGCCCGCGAGCCGCGAGCGCCTCGCGCTGCCGGTGCAGCGTCTCGCGGGCGGCGCTTCCCAATGGCTGCTCCCCCGTTGGGGTCAGCGCGCGGTCGCACAGCTCGAGCACGCGCTCCGGGGCGCCCTTGAGGTACACGCGGACTCCGTCCCCGTTGGCGTGGAAGGTGGCCATGTACATGCGATCGCTCGAAAACGGGAGCTCCGCGATCTCCGGTGCGGACCCCAGCAATGCCGAGCGATCAACCCCGGCCTTGCCCGCGGCAACGAGGAGGGCGACATCGGTGGGGTCACCGTGCGGTTGCATCGCGCCAGCGCGCTCCTCCAGTCCTCCGCGGTTGGCCAGTGCGGCGATGCGCAACGCCGTGGTGAGCTGCGGATCGGCTCGGAGATCGACCGGCACGCCGTTGTCCAGGAAGTGACCGCTGCGCGTGTACCCCACCCCCGTGATGGTCAGCTCGCGATCGCCGGCCAGGGACACCATCGTCGCCGTCATCTCGCCGGTCGTGAGGGTACCCGTCTTGTCGGTGCAGATCACCGTTGCCGAGCCGAGGCTCTCCACGACCGGCAGGCGCCGCACGAGGGCTCGGCGCCGGGCCATGCGGCGCACGCCCACCGCCATGGTCACGGTGACGACCGCCGGGAGGCCTTCCGGGACCGCGGCAACCGCGAGGGCGATCGCCGATGCGAGCACGGCCGTCACCGGAACGCCCTGCAGCCACCCCAGCAGGGCCACGACGGCGGCCACGCCCACCGCCGCGAGCGCAAGCCGGCGACCGAGGGCATCGAGGTGTCGCTGGAGCGGCGTCTGTCGCTCCGGCACGGCCGCCGCGAGCGTGCCGATCCGTCCAACTTCTGTGGCCGTGCCGGTCGCCACGATCACCGCCCGCGCCCGGCCCGCCACGACCGTCGTCCCCTGGTAGACCATCGTGTCGTGGTCGGGGAGCGGCGTGTCAGCGGGAAGCTCCGCTGCGGCCACCTTCTCCACCGGGAGCGACTCCCCCGTCAGCGTTGCCTCGACGGTGCGGAATTCGGTTGCGGCGATCAGACGGGCATCGGCGGGCACCGCCTGACCGGCCTCGAGCACGATGACATCACCGGGCACGAGCGAGCGCGCTTCGATGTCCCGCGGGCGACCCTCGCGAACCACGGTCGCCCGGGCTACCTGCAGCGTCGTGAGGGCCTCGAGCGCCCGGCGCGCCGGCAGGTCGGTCAGGAATCCGAGGGTTGCATTGAGCACCAGCACGGCGATGATCGCTGCCGCGTCGATCGCATGGCCGCTGATCAGGGCGACGGCGGCCGCCGCCACGAGCAGCAAGGTGACGACGTTCCGGAATTGTTCGGCGAGGATGCGCCAGGCGGAAGCGGGGGCAGGGGGGAGGAGCTCATTCGGTCCGACACGCGCGAGCCGCACCGCCGCGTCCGACTCGTCGAGTCCCGCCGGAGTCGTGTCGAGCCGTCGGCATACCTCGACGGCGGCGAGCGCATGCCACGGCGTGGGCACTGGTGCAGGGACACGTCGCTCGGCAGTGACGACGTTCACATCCGGCTCCGAGGGCGATTCAGGAATGATCCTGAAGCAAGATGCGCGCGTCCACCGCCATCACGCCGGTCGGGAACGCGAGCAGCGGGTTGATGTCCAGCTCCGCGATCTCGGGGAAATCGACGGCGAGCTGGGACACCCGTTGGAGGGTGTCACCCAACGTGGCGAAATCGACGGGCGGGGCACCGCGCACGCCTTTCAGAATCGCCACGCCGCGGATGCCGTGCAACATGTCATGGGCGTCCAGCGGGCCGATGGGGGCGACCCGGAACCGGACATCTCCCAGCGCCTCGACATAGATACCGCCCAGTCCGAACATGACGAGCGGGCCAAAGGTGGAATCGCGACTGATCCCGACGATCGTTTCCCGTCCACCCTGGACCATCCGCTGAACCAGCATTCCCTCGATGGCGGCCTGGGGCGCGGCGCGGCTCACGCCGTCGAGCATTTCTACCCACGCCTGCTTCAGCTCCACGGCCGTATCGATACCGGTGCGCACCCCGCCGATTTCCGTCTTATGGATGATTTGGGGCGAGACCACCTTCAGCACGACGGGGAAGCCGATGTCCGCAGCGACCCGGGCCGCCTCCTCGGGGTCGCGCGCGAGACGCGCCGGCGCCGTCGGAATGCCGTAGGCGGCGAGCACGCCGAGTACCTCGAGCTCGGACAGTTTGCGCCGGCCGCTGGCCGCCACCGTGTCGAGCACGCGTCGGGCGCGATCTCGCTCGGTGGGGAGCTCCCGGACGTGCACCTCGGGGCGGGCTCGCCATTCGCGATGGCGGCGCAGGGCGCCGAGCGCCCGCGCGGCGGACTCGGGGAAGATGTAGGCCGGAATCCCCGCGCGGTGCAGCTCCGCCTTCCCCGCGGGCAACCCGGCGCGGCCCATCAGCACCGCCAACACCGGTTTGGCCGGGTACTGCTTGGCCACCGTGACGATCGCTTCAGCGACGTCCTCGGCTCGGATACCGAGCGGCGGGACGAAGATGGCGACGGCCGAGTCCACATTCGCGTCCGCCAGCAACGCGTCGAGCGCGGTGCGATAGTCCGCTGCTGTGGCCGAGGCAATCATGTCGAGCGGGTTGCGCAGCGTCGCTTCGGCGGGGAACAGCGGCTCGAGCCGGGTGATGGTATCGCGTGACAGCTCGACGAGGTCCATGCCCTGCGGCTCGAGCGCATCGGCGGCGAGGATGCCCGGTCCTCCAGAGTTGGTGAGCACCGCCGTGCGGCTGGAGCGCGGCAGCGGCTGGCCCTGGAACGCCATCGCCATGTCGAACAGTTCTTCGATCGAGCTCGCGCGCAACACCCCCGCCTGGGTGAGCAGCGCGTCCACGGCCGCGTCGCTCGCCGCGAGCGCCCCGGTATGGGACGATGCGGCCCGGGCCCCGACTTTGGAGCGCCCCGACTTCACCGCTATGATCGGCTTCCGTTTCGTGATGCGGGACGCGATCTCGAGGAAGCGGCGCGGATTACCGAAACTCTCGACGTACATCAGGATCACGCCGACCGTGGGGTCGTTCTCCCATTGCAGCAGCAAATCGTTGCCGCTGACGTCCGGCTTGTTGCCAACGGAGACGAACTGCGAAATGCCGATCCCGTACTCCACCGCATAGTCGAGGACGCTCACCCCGAGGGCACCGGATTGCGATACAAACGCGGCGTGGCCGAACGGTGGCATGGTCGGGGCGAAGGTCGCGTTGAGTGACACCGTTGGGTCCGCGTTCAGCACCCCCATGCAGTTCGGACCGACCATACGCATCCCATAGCGCTTCACCGTGTGGACGAGCTGACGCTCTGCTTCCACGCCGGCGCCGCCCGTTTCCTTGAATCCGGCAGAAATCACCACCAAGCCGCGAAGACCTTTCTGGCCGCACTCCTCGACGACACGCGGGACCCGTTCTTTCGGGACCACGATCACGCCGAGGTCAATCGAATCGGGAATCGCTCCCACGCTCGGATACGCTTTGATCGAATGGATCGACGGCGCGTTCGGATTGACGGGGAACACCGCACCGGTGAAGCCGTGGTTCACGATATTGGCGAGGATTTCATGACCGATGGTGTGCGGCGAGCGCGAGGCCCCGATGACGGCGACGGACTTGGGCCGGAGGATGGGATCGAGGGGGGCGGCCATGGGCGGGAAAGATATCGGCGCGGGCGGCCCAGCGATGCGCGAGCTTCCGCTGGATGGCTAGCGTATATATTGTTATTGAGCAATAAGTTACATCACTGCATTGACATAAACGAACGTTCGTGCTATTTAATTCCCATGCGAAAGGGCGAAACGACCCGACAGGCGATTCTCGAACGCGCCACTGGGTTAGCGAGTAAAGTCGGGCTCGGCGGGCTCTCCATCGGCGAGCTGGCCGCCGAGCTCGATCTCTCCAAGAGCGGCCTGTTCGCTCATTTCCACTCCAAAGAAACACTGCAGATCCAGGTGTTGGAGCACGGCGCCGAGGTATTCGTCGAGCACGTCGTGCGCCCGGCGCTCGCCGCGCCGCGCGGCGAGCCGCGGATGCGGGCCTTGTTCGAGCGCTGGCTCGATTGGGGTCGGTCAAGCCCGCTGCCGGGCGGCTGCCTCTTCGTGCAGGCCGCGACCGAGCTCGACGACCGCCCCGGTCTCGTGCGCGATCGGCTGGTGGAGTTCCAACGACAGTGGCTCGACGTGATCGCGACATCGTTTCGAAAAGGGGTCGACCTCGGCGTCTTCCGCCGCGATGCCGAGCCCGAGCAGTTCGCTCACGATATGTATGGCGTCATGCTTGGCTACCACCACGCCTCGCGGCTGTTGCGCGATTCCCAAGCGGAATCCCGCGCCCGCCGAGCCTTCGATTCGCTCCTCGCGGCCGCGCGCCGCCCCTCCGGAGAATAGCTGATGTCTTTGCTTCGATTGGTGTTTCGCGTGCTGCAGCTCCTCGCGCCGTCCCGGGCCGCCGTGTTCGCCGAACGTGTGTTTTTCACGGCACCGCGGACGCGGTTGACGCACCCTCAGCGCGAGCAACTCGAGCTGGCTCGGCCGATCTCGCTGGTCGTCCAGGAAAGGCGCATCGCCGCCTGGACGTGGGGGGACGGACCGTGCGTCTACCTGGTCCACGGGTGGGGCTCGCGCGGCGGTCGGCTGGCGGCATTCGTGCGGCCGCTCGTTGACGCGGGGTTCCAGGTCGTCACGTTCGACGCGCCGGGGCATGGCGCTTCGGAAGGTCGCCTGAGCTCGATGCCGGAGTTCGCACGCGCGTTGCGCGCGGTGGTCACGGCGATTGGTCCGGCCCATGGCGTGATCGCGCATTCTCTTGGCGCGTCGGCTACGACCCTGGCGATGCACTGGGGGGTGCCCGTCGAGCGGGCGGTATTCGTCGCCCCGGCGGCCGATCCCGTGGGCTTTTCCCTCCGCTGGGCGGAGCTGATCGGGCTGCGCCCGTCGGTCGTGGCGGACATGCGTGCGCGGAGCGAACGCCGGCTGGCGTTCCAGTGGGATGACCTGAACGTGCCGGCGATGGCGCGCGGGCGGCGAGCGCCCCTGCTGATCATCCATGACGCGGGCGATACCGTCGTGCCGCCCGAGGACGGGCGGGCGATCGCGGCGGCGTGGCCGGGGGCCCGACTGGTGACGACGTCGGGACTGGGGCACCGCACCATCGTGCGGGCGCCGGAAATCGTCCAAGAGGCGGTGGCCTTCATTGCGGGTGCCGGCCTTCAGCTTGCCGCCAGCGCGTCCGTGCCGCGCAGCGAGGCGCATTGGATCGAACGGCACCTGTTCGAGCGGGACCGCCGGCCGAACCTCGTTGTCTCCGCGCGGGCCTGAACCCGTCAATCGAGCAGTGCGGGCGCGTCGGCGAGGAGTCCCTCCGCCACGCGGTCGGCTAACGCCATGATGGTCACGTAGGGGTTGATTTCAAGCGCATCTGGAAACAGCGAGGCGTCGGCCACCCGCAGCCAGGGGAGTTGGTGCACCCGTCCCCACGCGTCTGTCACCGAGTCGGCCATCGTACGCCCCATGCCACAGCCGCCCATCAGATGGGCCGCGGAGATGGTCTGCTTACCGGGGAGCCAATGGGCGGTGGCGATGCGCCGGTCAAGCGTTTCCGTGTCGGCCCCGGTCATCGCGGGCGGGTCGGCGAACGGGGCGTGCACCCGCACCGCTCCGGACGCGAAGAAGATCCGCGCCGCCGCGCGATTACCTCGCACCAGGCCGTTCAACGTCTCCGGTGTGAACCGATAGTGCACCACTGCGGTGCCGTTGCGATCGACGGCGACCCGATTCTCAAGCGTGGCGTGGTCCACTGCAAGCACGAGGATCTGCTGTAACCGTGGGAACGCGCGCATCATGGCGCTATGCGCGGCGCCGAAGCCGGTGAGCGCCTTCGCCGTGGTGAAGGGGAAATACATGCAGGTTTCGAGGACGAACCCTTCTTCGGCGGCGCGATCGACGAAGTAGCTCTTGGGATGTCCCACGTCGTTGGTGATCGGCCGCGCGTGCTCGGCGACGAGAATCAGGGCCGGGTGACAGGTAAAACCGGCGCCGATGCGCGCTGGGGCGCCGGGCAGCCGGGAGCGCAGCAGCAGCTCGGGAGTACCCACGGCGCCGGCTGCCAGTACCACCGCGCCGGCCTGGACGCGATACACACCCGGCGGCCACTCCGATGGCGCCCCCTTCGCGCCTGCTGGCTTTGGCGTGACGCGCACCGTGAGCGACCGGTCGGCGCCGATCTCCATTACCTGCGCCCGAGTGACCACCTCGACGCCGCCCCGCTCGGCGGCGGGCAGCTGCACGCGGTTCGTGCCCTGCTTCGCCTGGTTCGGGCAGCCAAGGTTGCATAACGAGCTACCCTTGCACCCCAGTACGTTGACCGGGAACTGCTCCACCTCAAATCCCGCTGCCCGAGCGCCGTCGGCGAACAGACGATTGTTGTCGTTGATCTCATCCGGTGGGAGCAGGTGGACGTTGTTCTCGACGAGATAACGTTGCGAGCGGCGTACCACGTCTGCGTGGTCGAGACCGGGAACGTTCCAGCGGCGAATCACCCGTTCCGGCGCGGCCAAAGACGTCCCCGTATAGACGAGTGTCGAGCCGCCGTAGCCTTGCGCGAACGCGAGCGTCATCGTGCCGTCGGCCGTGAGAAATCCGCCGCCGTCACGGTACAATTGGGGCGCCATGTCGAGCTCGCGGCCGCTGAACTCGTTATCGGCAAACCGCGGCCCCGCTTCGAGCACCAGCACCCGGTGTCCCGCGGCTGCCAGCGGAACGAGCGCCTGCGCCACGGTTCCGCCGCCTGCCCCGGTGCCGACGATCACCACGTCGTAGCCGCGCGCGATCACCTCCGCGCCTCCCAGCCACGCGGGTCGGCCGCATACCCGATTGCGCGCGCGGCCTCGGGCCGACCGTAGTAACCCATCAGCAGGAGGGTGCGCACGCCCCAGCAGCCGCGACGCAACAACAGGATCGCGGAGTTCTGGAGGGTCTCGAGAAATCGGGTCCGGTCGTCGGCGTTCAGCTGTGTGAAGCGGCGGCCGTGCCGCACGAGGGGGAGCCATTGCACGAGCCGAACGAAGAGGAGCACCTGACGCCGCACAGCCCTGGGACGGGCCGCGAGCGCATCGGCGACAATGCGCTCGAGCGCCGTCCACTCCGCCTCGTCGAGCCGGCCGGCTTCGGGCACGACGGTGGCGCCGATCGCGCGCAGGATCGGTCGGACGGAAGCAAGCACGTCGAGAACCTACACTGCGCGATATCTTTTGGGGGAACCCGGGTGGAGGGACCGTATGGACGCGAATGCCGGTGGGCTGCACGCGCCCGCTCGCCAATTCGAGGACACCAAAAAGAAAGCGGTCGAGCTCGCTGGGGGGCTTACCGAGCAACAGTTCAACTGGCGGCCGGCACCGGAGCGGTGGTCGATCGGCCAGTGCCTGGCCCATCTGGCGACGACGGATCAGGCGCTCGGAGCAATCGACCGGGCGATCGACAACGCGCGAACCCACGGGTGGCTTGCCTCCGGTCCGTTCCGCTATGGGTGGTTTACCCGGTGGATGATCGGCTCCATGGAGCCGCCGCCGAAGCGTCGCATGCGCACGTTCCCCATCTTTACACCCGCCGGCGGCGTCCTATCGCGTGATGATGTGCTGAAGACATTGACTGCATCTCGGGATCGTTTGCTGGCGCGCATCCAGGGCGCCGCCGGCCTCGATCTCAAACGGGCTATCGTCGTTTCGCCCGCGTCGAAGCTGTTTCGCATACCGCTCGGGGGCTATTTCGCGTTCCTCGCGGCCCACGACCGGCGGCACCTGTGGCAGGCAAGGCAAGTTAGAGTCGCGTCAGGGTTCGGGAATTCGTGAGGCGGTTCTGCCCGCCAACACTAGTATTCAACGTCGGCATGCAACCTTCTATCAGTCCGAAGCGTCTAGTAGCTCGACCCGCCCACTGTTGAGGCTTCCGATGAGCATCGTTTCGAACCGCTCCACCCTTGTCGCTGTCGCGTTCCTCCTTGCCTGCGGCGGGTCCCAAGCTCCCGTGCCCATGGTCGGGCAGGACGCCGATGTCTCACAGCTCGCCGGGGAGTGGTTCGGCGAGTACTCGAGTGTTGAAAGCGGTCGGAGCGGCAGCATCTCCTTCAAGCTCGTTGCGGGAAGCGACACCGCGACCGGGGACGTCATCATGTCGCCGCGGTACAATGCCCGCCCTCAAACGGGCGAGGTCCAACCCACTGGTCCTGCGATGCCAGGCACGGTCCAGGCCTTATCCATCAATTTCGTGCGCGTCACGGGAGGGCAAGTCAGCGGCGCGTTGGCGCCCTACAGCGACCCGACGTGTGGCTGCACGCTTCGGACGACCTTTGTCGGTCGCCTGCGCGCCGACACCCTCGCCGGCACCTACACGTCCCTGCATGAGCAGTCGCGCGAGGTCCAACGGGGGCAGTGGCAAGTCGTACGGCAGCGGCCGAAGCCCTGATGGGCACGATGCGCCGTTGGCTGGGCGGCGTGGCCTGCGTCCTTATCTCGATCGATCCCGCCGCTGGTCAAGGAACCTCGGAGCCGCCGCGGCCCTCTGACCCGCCACGCAAGCAGGTGACCGCCGTGCGGATGACCCGTGAGGGACTCCGACTCGACGGCCGCCTTGATGATCCCGCCTGGGAGCACGCTTCCTGGATTCGGGACTTTGTGCAGAAGATGCCTGTGGAAGGCGCGCCGCCCAGTGACAGCATGCGCATCGGGATTCTGTACGACGATGCCGCGCTGTATGTCGGAGCCCGGATGTACAGCCGGGACCCCTCCAAGCTCCAAGCCCCGCTGTCCCGGCGTGACAACACGTCGCAAGCCGACCACCTGTGGGTCTCCTTCGACACGTACCACGATCGCCGCACGGCGTACTCCTTCGGGGTGACGGCGTCGGGTGTCCGGATGGATTGGTACCACCCGAGCGACAACGAATTCGACCTCGACGCTGGGTTCAATCCCGTCTGGGAAGCGAAAGCCATCATCGACTCCCTCGGCTGGACCACGGAGATGCGCATTCCGTTCTCGCAACTCCGTTTCACCGACCAACCGGTGCAGTTGTGGGGGTTCAACGCCGACCATTGGAACCCCGCGACCAGCGAAGATGTGTTTTGGATTCCCGTGCCGACGAACCGCACGGGGTGGTCCTCCTACATGGGTGAGCTGGTCGGCATTGAGGGCATCAAGCCGACGCGGCGCCTGGAGCTCCTGCCCTACGCGGCAAGCGATGCGCGCGTCACGGGCGGGACCGTCGCCGGGGACCCGTTCGACAAAGGAGCCAACCTGCGGGGGCGGGCCGGCGCGGACCTCAAGATGGGCCTCGGTCCCAACATGACGCTCGACGCCACGGTGAACCCCGATTTCGGGCAAGTCGAGGCCGATCCGGCCGTGGTCAACCTCTCGGCGTTCGAGGTGTTTTTCGACGAACGACGGCCGTTCTTCACTGAAGGCGGTCAGCTGCTCCGCGGCAACGGCCCGAGCTATTTCTATTCGCGGCGTATCGGCGCGGCGCCGGGCTGCCCCAGCGTCGGCGACTTCACGGACTGCCCGCAAAACGCGACGATCCTGGGCGCCGCCAAGGTCACTGGGCGGCTGGCGTCGGGGATGTCGCTCGGCCTGCTCACGGCCGTGACGGGTCGGGAGTCAGCCGAGTCGTATACCGTGGACTCGCTCGGGGTGGGAACCTTCAGCCGGAGTGAAGTGGCCCCGCCCTCGGGCTACGGCGTCGCGCGGGTCCAGCAGGAGTTCGGTGCCTCCCGTTCGGTGGTGGGTCTCACCTTCACTACGGTACAGCGAGACCTCGAGGTCGGCTCCCCACTTGCCGGACGGTACAATCGGCGCGCCTACTCGGGCGGCGCGGACTGGGTGCTCCGCTGGAAACAGGGGGCATACCAGCTGCGCGGCTGGCTCGGGTTCAGCCACATCCAGGGTGACACCGCGGCGATCAACCGGGTGCAGCGCTCGGGCGTCCACTTTTTCCAGCGCCCCGACGCGGACTACATCGACTTCGACACGACTCGCACGTCCCTCACAGGGACCGTGGCGAACCTCGAGTTCGGCAAGACCAGCGGCAGCTGGCTGTACACCCTGGGATCCGGATGGGAGTCCCCGGGATACGATCCGAACGACGCCGGCCGGCTCGGGAATGCCGACGGACGCTTCGGGTTTGTGAACGTGCGGTACCGGCAGACCAAGCCGAGCGGCAAGTTCCAAAACTGGGGCGTCGGCCTGTACAACGGCACGGAATTCGACTTCGGCGGGGACCGCCAGTACCACGTGGCCGAGCTGTACGCCGACGCGACCTTCCGCAATTTCTGGTCGGTGAACACGTACTTCGACTTCTTCCCGCGTGCCTTCGACCATTCCGCGACGCGCGGCGGACCCACGATGGCGACGCCGCAATCGTGGAACTATGTCGTCCAGCTGAGCAGTGCCTTCGGGGCCAAGACGTCCTGGAACGCGCGCGTCTACTATGGCGAGGATGAGCTGGGCGGCGAGACGTACCGGCTGAGCGGCGGGCTCTCCATCCGGCCCTCGACCCGATTCCAGTTCTCCGCGACGCCGAACTATCTGCGCGACATCACGCCACGGCAGTACATCGCCACGCTCGACTCGGGCCCGGCCGCCACCTTCGGCGGCCGCTACGTGTTCGGCGCGATCGACCAGAGCACGTTCGGGATCCAGCTTCGCGCGAATTACACGATCGGCCCCGAGTTGACGCTCGAGTTGTACGGGGAGCCCTTCGCGGCCAGCGGGCGGTATTACGGGATCGGCCACCTCGCCGCCGCCCGCACCATGGACCTGGTGCAGTACGGCTCCGATACCACGACTGCGCCGAGCATCGGCCGCGATGCGAACGGCGACTACGTCATTCACGACGCGGCCGGGTATCGCCGCAACATCGGCAACCCGGACTTCAATATCCTTTCGTTCCGCAGCAACGTGGTGCTGCGCTGGGAATGGCGACCGGGGAGCACGCTGTTTCTCGTGTGGGCGCAGGACCGCTTCGGGTTCGACCCGAGCGGGCGGTTGGTAGGGTTCCGCGACCTGGGCGATGCGTTCGGAGCCCAGGGAGACAACTTCTTCGCGGTAAAGGTGAGCTACTGGATTCCGGTGAACTAACCCGCCGCTTCCCGTTTCAACAGCGTTTTCTTTCGATCCGGCCCCCACCGGTACCCGCCCACGGTCCCATCCTCCCGCACCACTCGGTGGCAGGGGATGACGAGCGCGGCCGGGTTGGTGGCGCAGGCGCGAGCCACCGCTCGGGTCGCCCTGGGGCGTCCGATGCGCCGCGCCACCTCACCGTACGAACGTGTCTCGCCGTAGGGAATCCGCTGCAGCTCCCGCCACACGCGCCGCTGGAATGCGGTCGCGCGAATGTCGAGTGGTAGATCGAGATGCGGCTCGCGCCCTTCGAGGTGGCGCAGAATGGCGTTCACCCAGCCGGTCAGTGGGCCGACGTCCGCCCGGATGTCGGCGGCGGGGTATTCCCGTCGCAGGTCGCGCTCGAGCGGAGTTACCGCGTCGCCGAGGCTGATGCGACACACGCCGCGTTCCGTCGCGGCCACGAGGAGCTTGCCCAAAGGACTGTCGACGACGGCGTACCGGATCGTGGTCCCGCGGCCGCCGCGCCCATAGTTCGCCGGGGTCATGCCGAGGGCCGTGCGGGCGCGCTCGTAGACGCGACTGGAGGAGCCGAACCCGGCGTCGTAAATGGCGGGACTCACGTGACGATGCTCCTTCAAGGATGATTTGAGCCGACTGAGGCGCCGAGCGTCGCGATACTCCCGCGGGCTCACGCCCAGCACGCGCCGAAACGCGCGCAGCACCTGATGCGGGGACAGCCCCACGCGTCGGGCAAGGCTCGCGAGATTAGCCGGGCCATCCGGCTGGCCATCGATGACGCGGCACAGGTCCCGCACCACCGTCACGGCAGGGTCGGGGGCGGGCGCCACGCCGGGACGACAGCGCCGGCAGGCGCGGAACCCGGCGGCTTCGGCCGCCTCTGGAATCGGGAAGAACTCGACCAGCGGGCGACGTGGCCGGCGGCTCGGGCAGGACGGACGGCAATAGATGCCGGTCGAGCGGACGGCATACACAAACGCCCCGTCGTAGCGACGGTCGCGCGCCAGCACGATGCGCCAACGGCGCGTGGCGTCGAGGGTCAAAACGGCCGGGGCAGGAGTCACGGTGGAGAACATAGCGCGCGCTCGTACCACGATCTATCCGGTCTTTGCGGGCAAATAGCCGTCAGCCGTCAGCCATCAGGGTGTGGCGTGGGCCTTGCGGAACGCGGTGATACCGTACGCGCAGGGGTTCATCCGGCAGCTCGCCATGAAGACCTTCACGCGATAGGCCATCGTCTCTCGCGGGGCGACTCGCAGGATCGGCGCATTGCCGGCTTGCCGAGCTGCGTCGACCTCGTAGCCATTCGCGGCAAAGAGTGCGAGATCGAGCTCGGTGCAGTCATCGTCACAGACGCCGGTCACGACGTAGCTGTCCCCCGCTTGAAACGTCACCGTGAACGACGTCGACTCGCGCGTGTTGAGCGTGCCACTCCGATTCTCACCGGTCGGTTCGTACCCTTGGTTGCCGAGCTTCCTTGTGGTCTCTCGAATGTATCGCTGGACCTGACGCTCCCAGTGGCTACCCTGTGCTTCAACTATCGACGGCACGCACGGGAACACTGGCACAAGGCACAGCAGTGCCCCGACATGTCGGTTCATCGAACCTCGCGGCGCGAAACGGTGCGCGTGACCAGTCCCACGGCCAACCCGGCAAGCAGCAAGCCCAACCACACCGCGCTCGGGGGCGCGGCGGGTCCGAGCCGAATGGGTGGAATGAGCCGGCCCTGCCATTGCGCCGTCCACTCGCCCACCGGCTTCCGCAGGGCGGCGGCGAGGGCTGTGTCAACCGTGAGCTCGGAGCTCCAAAAGGTCTGGAACCGCTCCCGGCCGATCTCGCGCGCCACGTCGGCGAGGTAGTGATCGCCGGCCAGGAGCCGCTGGCGACGCCACCAAAACTCGGTGGTAACCAGGTGAGGCGCGGCGCCGGCGCCACCGGCTCCGGCGAGGACGGCGACCCGGCAGCGTACTTCGCGTCCGCCAAGACAGGCGATGGCGTCCGGTGGGAACCGGTAGATTTCCATCAAGAACCAGCGGTTGAGCCGGGCGTCGAGAGCGTCGTAGAGCGGCCGGTGCGGTCCCTCACGGAGGTCACGGTTCCACCAAGGATTTAGCGCCAGGTCGAACCTGCGAGCACCCAGCCAGCGGCCGATCTCACGCCCCGGACGGCCGAACGCGGCATAGAACGCGCACGGGCCGAGGCCGCTTTCGAGCCAATCGGTGAACCGTCGATTCGAAGCGGCGACCGGTTGGGCGAAAGTCGCGAGGGGCCAATTCCGACCCGAGAGGAGCACGACACAGGTGCTCCGGTCGGTGGAATCCGGTAAGAGGTAGGCGGTTGCGCTTTCAGAGGACTCCAGCGGCTCGCCTGCTCGCGCCGTAGCCGGACCGAGCCGCAGGACGACGGCGACAGAAACCTTCGTGGCGCCGAGTCCCAGCCTTGACCAGATCGTGTCGAACTGCGCGGCCACGAAACGGCGCGCGGCTTTCGACACAGTATCCGACCCGGTGAAGACGAGAAACACACCAGGGAGGTCCGCCGCGCGTCGCCGGGCAAGTTCCGGGCGAATCCGTTCCCGTAACTCCATGAGATCCACCTGGAGCGACGTAGCGCGCCACTGGTCGGCGAGGGCGCGCGCCCGAAGACGGTATGGGGTCGGCGGCTCCAGCTCGAGGAATCGCTGACGCGTCGCCGAGCTACCCCTCGGGGGCAGGTACACGAGTCCCACAACGCTGCAAGCGAACAGCGTGGCGGCGATCCACCATCTCAGGTCACGCGCCACCGGGAGCTCCTGAGTCCAAAGGCGGCGAACACGCCAATCCAGCCGAGCGCCACCCATGTTCCCAACAGTGGTACATCGGTGGAGACGGGCCGCGCCGCGCGGATTTGACCGAGCCAGCGAGTGACGAGCGAATCTATTCCGACACCCGCAACCGCCGCCAAGCGGTCCACTACACGGCGGGGCTTCGCGTCGACCAGACGCAAGAAGGCATCGCGACCACCCATCTGGAGCGCCAGCTCCACGAGCGTGACACGGGCTTCGTAGTCGAGCGGGCGGGTGATTGTCCCTGGAGGCGAGGATTCCAGCAGATCAAGGCATGCCGAGTCGTTCCCGACGCCGCAGGAACGAACCATGGTCTGACGGGGGCCGGGGCTGAAATGAAACATCCGCATGGCGAGCGCACGACGCTCGGCGGCATCGTACCAGCGGGTCAAGATGTCCGGCGTGTCCGACAACGACAGCGCTTCGCGGCAGGCCGCCACGGCTCCGAGAAAGCACCGCCGGACCGCCAAGGACGGCGCGGTGACCAGTTGCACGTAGACCTTCGAGCGGCGTGGGGCTGCATCGCCCCGGAGGAGAAGCGAGCCGCCAAGCCACTCGCGTAGCGCGGGATCGGTCGGCCCGAAATCCACGCGGCTCTCCAGCAATCGGGATAGTTCTCGAACCGACAGGTTCCAGGCTACGTGCAGACCCTCGCCGATCGGTGGTCGGTCCACCGCCGTATCCGGGTCTACCGCCTGAATCACGATCGGATGTTCAGCGATAATCTGCGCGGCCGGTCCGTAGAGGCGTTCGATCGCGGGCCACGCTTTGGCAGCCGCTTCCTGGAGGGGGAGCGGGGAATCGTTGGCGAGGATCGTCAGGGCGCCCACTCTGATCGTGTCCCGACCTGACCGTCTCGCCATGTATCGCAGGGTATCCTGCAGGTCTGCCAGGGCGTTTGCCTGGCGCCATTCGCGTGCCAGGCTGTCGGAGCGCGCTCGCAACTCGCCCATAGTCTGGCCAACGAGCGGCGGTGCGGCCAACAACGTCGCGATCAGGATGCGGCATCTACGGCTAGACATCGATCAGCATCCAACGGCCAGTGAAGATCGCGAACGGCCCCGGCCAGTTCACGAAGATGACCTGCAGTCGAGTGACTACATCGAGATCGACATCCGCGACACGCGCCACAACTTGAATCACAATCAGGGCGCCGATCACCAACAGAATGGCGCTCGCGGTCCGGGTCGTGCCGGCGGAGATCGCGAAGAACACTGCGTAGCCCACGCCGACGGCCAGCGCGAACCGCGCCGCAAGCGCGACCGGGTATCCCTGAAGCCCAGGCGGGATCGCCGCCAGAGCGGTGGCAAGCCCGGCGCCAATCAGGACAGCGAGAACGGGTGGCGCGAGGAGCGCGAGTCCGGCGCCGAAGCGCAGCAGGGCGTAGCGCCAGCGCGGCAAGGGGAGGGTGAGCGCGTGCACGTGCCGGCCGCGATGGTCGGGCGCCCATGTCGCGATCGCCACAAGGACGGCGAGTGCCGCGGCTAGCACGGGGTAGAGCACCCCCCAAGACTGGATTGCTTGCAACAGCTCGCCGGCCTGCAGAGGGTAGTCTCCGGTCCGCGTTGCACTCTGGACGGACAGAATCGGCAGGCCGAATCCCACAACCGTGCCGAGTCCGACTATGAGCCGCGACCATTTCCATTGGCTGTAGAGGATCACGCGGAACATGGGGTTCTCCTAGCCTTTCGGCGTGCGGAAGGTCCGGAGCAGCTCGACGAAGCCTTCCTCCAGGTCGAGATCGATCACCGTTTGCAGTGAGGCGCCGATGCCGTCGAAGTACCGGGTCATGTCCGGTTCCCACCCCCGCACGATCCAGGACTCGGAGGTGCCTCCGTTCGACTCCCGCGCCAACAGCGCGAACGGTGTCCCGCTGACCTGCTCCGGAGCCGCAACCACTCTCAGCCGCTTGATGCCGCTCTTGAACTGGTCCATCGGCAACTCAGTGATGAGCCGGCCGTTGTCCATCACGCCGACCCAGTCACAGATTCGCTCCAGCTCGTGGACGAGATGACTCGAGATGAACACGGTCGCTTCGCGTTGCGAGACATAGTCAACCAGCGCAGTCAGCATGTCACGGCGCACCACCGGGTCGAGCCCGTCGGTCGGCTCGTCCAGAACGAGCAATTCGGGCCGTTGAGCGAGGGCGACCAGCATCATCACTTTCCCCTTCTGACCCTTGGACAGGCGGCCGAACGGGAGTCGCTCGTCGAGATTGAAACTGTGCAGCAGCTGCTCGGCCCAGGTTCGGTCCCAGCTCTTGTAGAAGGCTGCTTGAAAGCGCAGCGTCTCGCGCACCGTCAACGTGGGATCGAGATGGGGTTGCTCGGGGACGAAGCCAGTCCGGGACAGAATATTCGGCGCATCCGCCGGCATGCCCAGCCCGAGCACGGTGATGCGGCCGGCGCGCGGTCGCAGCAGCCCCAGTAACAGACGGATGGTTGTAGTCTTCCCCGATCCGTTGGGGCCCAAGAAGCCGTAGATCGAGCCGGTGGGGACGTGCAGGTTGAGATTCGTAATGGCGAACGATTTCCCGGCGCGGTAATGGAGATTCCGCAACTCGATCGCGTTGCTCATGGCGTGCTCACTTCGATTTCCTCCGCGATGGCGGTGTGCAACTCCTCGACCGATACGCCGAGCCGGCCCGCGTCTGCGAGCATGCGGCGCACGAGGGCCGCTGCCTGGCGCGCGCGCTCGCTCGCGCGCTTGTCCGGTTGGACGTCCCGCACGAATGTCCCCGCCCCCTGTCGCATCTCCACGAACCCCTCCGTCTCGAGATCGCGGTACGCCTGTACGACCGTGGCCGGGTTCACCCGCAGGCGCGCTGCGAGGTGTCGCACCGAGGGGAGCGCGTCGCCGGGGCGCAGCTCTGCCGCCGCCACGGCCAACCTGAGGCGCGTGGCGATCTGCGCGTACAACGGCGTCGGACTGCGGGGATCAATCTGGTCGAACACGAGTGTCCACAACTGTATTATTGTTACGATACAGTATGACAATCGTGGTGATTCGTCAAGAGGGCCGTATCTCACTGCCACTTCGCGATTTGCGGTGCTTCGAAGACAGCGTAGGTTATTCCCGGATGCGAGTTCTCGTCTCGGGCTCCAGCGGGCTCATCGGCTCCGCGTTGATCCCAACGCTTCAACGGGCCGGCCACGAGGTCGTCCGCTTGGTGCGGCCGGGCACTCCAGCGCGACCAGGCGACGTCACCTGGGATCCGGATCGGGGCAGCATCGATAGTGTCGTACTCGAGGGGGTGGATGGGGTCGTGCATCTCGCGGGCGAGCCGATTCTGGGCCGCTGGACGGCGGCCAAGAAACACAGGATTGCGGCCAGCCGGCTGGACGGCACCGCGCTGATCGCCGCGGCGCTCGCGCAGCTCACGCGACGGCCGCGTGTATTGGTGTGCGCGTCCGGCAGTGGCTATTACGGTGATCGCGGCGAGGAGCTGCTGACCGAAGCGAGTGTCCCCGGGCGCGGATTCCTCGCCGAGGTTTGCCGCTCGTGGGAGGAAGCGGCGGCGCCGGCGCGGGCCGCCGGCATCCGTGTGGTGCACGTGCGCACGGGGTTGGCCCTGTCCGCCCACGGCGGATTGCTGCGGCCACTGTTGTGGCCGTTCCGCCTCGGCCTGGGCGGGCCGATCGGGCGAGGCCGGCGCTACTGGAGCTGGATCGCGATCGACGACCTCGTGGAGGCGTACCGGTTCGCGCTCGAGACGAATGGTCTGGCGGGCGCGGTGAACGCCGGTTCCCCGAACCCGGTCACGAACGCGGAATTCGCCCGCATGCTGGGGCGCGTGCTCGTACGTCCTGCGCTGCTACCGGTGCCGCCGTTCGCCCTGCGGCTCATCTTCGGCCGCGACGCCGCCGACGAGGCTATGCTCACCAGCGCGCGACTCGTCCCGGCCCGGCTGCTTGCGACCGGATTCCGGTTTCGCTATCCGGAGCTCGAGCCGGCTATGCGACATGTGTTAGGCAAATAAGGCAGTCGGCCTTCGGCCATCGGCTTGTAGCCCATGGCCAATTGCCGATGGCGTTTCTCGAGGAGGATGCTGTGCTGAACCGACACAACTATTCCAGCGGTGCGCCGTGGGAGCCGGTCGTCGGCTACTCGCGCGCGGTGCGGGTCGGCCGTGTGATCCACGTCGCGGGCACGACGGCGACGGACGCCCGGGGGGCGATCGTCGGCGTCGGCGATGCGTACGCGCAAACGCTCCAGGCGCTGCGCAACATAGAACGCGCCCTCGTGCGTGCAGGCGCGACGCTCCAGGATGTGGTGCGTACCCGCATGTACGTGACCGACATCAAGCGCTGGCAGGAGGTCGGCCGAGCGCACGGTGAGGTTTTCGGCGCCATCCGCCCGGCGAGCACGATGGTGCAGGTATCCGGCCTCGTGGATCCTGCGATGCTGGTCGAGATCGAAGCGGAGGCGATCGTCGGATAACCGTGCCACCGCTCACCCGTTGGTACATCAAGCTCTCGCTCGTCTACTTTGTAGCGGCCCTGGGGGCCAGCGTGTGGCAGGCGGCCGGCGGGCCGCTATGGCTCACGCCGATCTACATCCACCTGTTGGTAGTTGGCTGGATCACCGGCATGATCTTCGGCGTAGCCTACTGGATGTTCCCGAAGTTCTCCAAGGAACAGCCCCGTGGAGTGAACGGGCTCGCGGTCGCGACCTTTGCGCTGCTCCACGCCGGCCTCCTGTTACGGATCGTGGCCGAGCCGCTGCAGGCTGGTCTGCTGCTGGTCCTTTCGGCCATCAGTCAGTGGCTCGCCGGCCTCGGGTTCATCGTGAACACGTGGCCCCGCGTGAAGGAGCGGTAAGTGCCGAGCGTGAGCGTGTGGTTCGTGCGCGCCGCCCTGTCCTACTTGGGCGCAGGATTCACTGTGGGGGCATTGTTGCTGGTCAACAAGGGGATTGGGCTCGCGCCCGGACTGTGGCGCTGGCTGCCGGTGCACCTCGAGTTGTTGCTTGTAGGCTGGTTCGTCCAGCTCGTGATGGGGGTCGCCTACTGGATTTTCCCGCGCTTCGGGATGAGCCCGGCCGCGCGGGGACGGGAGGGTCTCGCCTGGGTCGCCCTCGGACTGCTCAATGCCGGCGTATGGCTCGTGTGTGCCGCCGCCCTGGTTGGCCCCCCGTCGTTGGCGGTCCTGGGCCGGGTCGCCGAGCTGGGTGCCGCAGGGACCATGGCGCTGAACATCTGGGTGCGGACGAGGGCGTCTGGGATTTCGCCGATGTAGGGCAGTCGGATCGGCGCGGCTCGCAGGGAGTTGCTACAGTCTATTGACCAGCTGCTCGATCGCATCCGCATCGCCGATCGTCGCGAACACGATCATGCCGGTTCGGTCCACCACATAGACCAGGTTGGGGTGCGTCACCTCGCCGGTCCGTAGGTCGCGCGCCATGGGCACATTCCAGCGATCGAGCTCGGCCACCACCGCCGCCACCTCACCCCCCAGCACGCGCGCGCCGGCCGGCAGCCGCCACTGAGCGGCTATCGTGGGGAGACGCGCGGGGGTGTCGCGCCACGGGTCGAGGGTGATCACGACCACCGCCGGATCGATCGCCTCGAGTCGGGCGCGCGCGCGCAACACCTCGTGCACCACGAACGGGCAGACCGTCTCGCAATGCGCGAAGGCGAACGTCACGAGCACGGGCCGGCCCCGGAGCTGCGTCAGCGTGATCGTATCGCCGAGCTGATCGACCAACCCGAGGGCGGGGGCGGGGCGATCGAGCCGCGGGTACTCGATGGGCAGGACGAGCGCCGCCTCGGGCGGAGCCTGCGGCCGCACGAGTCCGTATCCGTGCGCCACGCGCGCTCCGGCGGCGATCACCAGCGCGATGCCGAGCAATACGACGGAGCGGAAGCCCAGGCGTCCCACCCGCGTCCGTGTCACGCCCCCCAGGGCCTCCCGCATGGTGATGCTGCCCGAAATCGACACGAGCAACAGGCCCATCATGAGCGGTTGGCCGATCAGGGTCATCCACCCGGTGCCGTCGGGCAGGCCGGTCCGCGTGGTGCCGAAGCAGACCGAGCGCGCGCGCGCGATCCAAGGAGGCGCGTCCGTCGGCAGGGGCCAGAGCGCGAGCCCCCACCACAGCAGGGTGATCACGAGGATGGCCGCGAGCGCCACCAGGGTGGCCCAGTGGCGCGTCGCGAGCCGCGAAGTCAGCCGATTCTCCATACGACCGACAGGAGTTTCCAGTTGATGAAATAGTACGCGATGAACGCCGCCAGGAATACGAACACCAGCACCAGCGTGCCCGGCGTCTTCTTACTGTGGCGGTCGGCGTCCGGCGGCAACGGTTTGGGCGGGTGGGTGAGCCCGTGGGGCAGGCCCGGCCCGGTGAACGTGCCGTCGGCCGGCAAGGGCTGGCCGAAGAAGACTGACCACACCGTAATCAGGATGTAGATGCCACCACCCAGCGCGGCCATGAGTCCGCCGATCGCCGTGATGCCCATGACGAGATCCACCGCGGGGCTGAACTGCACGCCGAACGGTGCGCCGGAAAACGTGATGTCCCAGTGCCGGCGCGGGACCCCGAAGGTGCCCGCGAACGTCATCATAGTGGAGAAGACGAACATCCCGATGGCGAACAGCCACGGCTGGACCTTGGCGAGTCCCCAGAACGCCACGCGCTTGCGAAAGATCAGCGGGATGACGTAGTAGGTGACGCCCATGAACGCGAGCGCCGTCCCGGCCACCACCGTCGCGTGGAAATGCCCGGGGATGCGGAGCGTGTTGTGGGCGATGATGTTGATCTGCTCGGTCCCGAACGTCACACCGGTAATACCGCCCACGAATCCGAAAATGATGATCGAGGTGATGAGGGCCGCGAAACCCGGATCGCTCCACGGCGCCTTGCGCAGCCACTCGAACAGCCCCTTGGTGAGGCCGCGCACCCGCTGGCCCAACTCCATGCCGGCGGGGACCGTGAAGCCGTGCACCATCGACGCGAGCACGGCGAGGTACATCGCGTAGCTCGTGTTCCAGACCTTCCAGGCGGGGGAGAGGCCCGGATCGACGAGCAGGTGGTGCGCGGCCGCCATCGAGATGAACAGCACGTATAACACGAAAGCGGAGCGGCTGACCTTCTCGTTCAAGACGAGGGCCCCGATCGTCAGGGCACCCAGCAGGTACCAGATGGACACCATGGCGGCCACGTTGATTTGCTGCGAGGCATGACCTAGGCCCCACCATACCATGCGGTAGACCTCTGGGTCGACCTGCATGATGCCCAGGGACCAGAGGAAGGTGGGGATGTAGATCGCGGCGCCGTGGCCGAGGGTGATCACGGCGATGATCGCGGCAGTGACGGCGCCGAAGGTGATGAGCGGCACCGAACCCTCGTACGTCCGTTCCCGTTTCGCCACCACCAGCGTGCCAAAGAAGATCCCTACGACGATGAGCGCACCGACGGCGAACAGAATGACACCGAGGTAGAACAGGGGATCGGCGCGGAGCGGGACGTACGATGTGAACAGGACGTCGGCCTTGCCGGCCCACATCGTGTATTCCACCATCACGGCACCGAGCACCATCAGCCAGAACGAAGCCCAGGCGAGCCGCGGCGTCGCGACACGGCTGGACAGCAGCACCGCGCTCGCAAAGTAGAGCACTGCCATTTCGAAAAACAGGATGAAGAAAATCAGCATGCTCATCCCGTGCACGGTGAGAATCCGGTAGAACCAGCTCGCCGGGAGCAGGTGCACCGCCTGCCAGCGGGTCAGCAGGACGAGGATAGCGGCGATGCCGCCGATGAGCAGGGCTACGGTGGCCGCGACGGCGTTGGCGCGGATCAGACGTTCCGCCGTGGCGCTGATCTTCAGGCCGGTGGCCGGACAGACACGGCCATCCGCGGTGACGGCCGCGGCAGTCATTGGGCACCTCCAGTCGGGGTCGCGGGGACGACGGCACTATCGGTCACGATGACTTTGCCCACCATGACGTGGTGGCCAATGCCGCAAAACTCGTCACACACGATCCGGAAGTCGCCCGCCTCCGTGGGGACGACGCGAAGCCCGTAGTCGTAGCCGGGGACGACCTGGAAGTTGATGTTCACGGGGTTGAGATTGAATCCGTGGTTCACGTCGAGCGCGGAGAGGTGCAGCGTGTACTCCACGCCCTTCTGGAGCTTCAGGATCGGTGTCCAGTTCCACATCTGCGCGAGCAAATAGACATCGCTGCCGGGTGGCGGCGCGACGATCGGAAAGCCCGCTTCTTCGCCGACTTTGTAGGTCGCGATGAACTCCTGGACGCGCTGGTAGTACCGTGTGGGGTCGACGCGGTGGCGGATGCCGGACGGATTCTGCTGGCCCTTCAAGTGCCACAGCGGCATCATCGCGAACAGCACGATGCACCACCCGAAGGCGACGGCCACCCAAAGGCGTTCCGTCCCGTGCGCCGGTTTCCACCAGATGCGCGGCGGTGAACTGATCCCGGTATGCATGAGTCGGCTCCTCTGATCAGGGCAGGGGGGCGGGTGGAAGCGTGAGGATCTCGTACAGCCCCCACCCCGTGTAGAAGAGGGCGACGACGACGATCCCCGCTACGAGGAGCAGGAACGGGTTGTCGAAGAGACGCTGGCCCAGCGGCACGGGCTCCGCGCCCTTGGATTGAGCGTCAGGCTTGTCGGCCATCGCTGTCTCCTTTCGTCCAGTCGAAGGGGTTGGTCACACTGGCACGGCCGGGTTGCGCTGCAACAGATCGGCGACCGTGGTTTCGCGAAAAAACACGCTGACGCGCTCGGCGACATCCTTCCACCGGGTATGCGCCGCGCAGGCGGTGCCATCGCTGCACTGCGGCCGTCCGAGCAGGCAACGGCGGCGCTCGTCCAAACGGTCGAAGAGCACCACGATCTGCGCCAGCGCCATGCTCTCGGGTGCAACGGCGAGCCGGAACCCGCCAAGCTTGCCCCGGTTCGAGGTCAGGACACGGGCGCGCGCCAGCTGGTGCAGGATCTTGGACAGGTAGTTCTGGGGAATGGCGAGTGCGCGTGCCATCTCGCCGACCCGCACCGGCTGATCGGAGCCCGAATCGGCGAGGTAGAGCACCGCGCGCAGCGCATATTCAGCGGTCTGAGATAGCATGAGGTCTGTGCGTTGTCTTTATCATGATAATATGATAATTTAGGCTCTGCAACCCCAGTGACCCAAGAAATGCCATGAGGCGATTGGCCTACTTCCAACGGCTGCTGCGTCGGCTCCTGGCCGGGGCGGACGCCGCGACGAACCGCTTATACGGGTGGCGCTATAACCCGCTGTATCACAGCGGGGCCCTGGTCGTCGCGTTGTTCGCGGTGCTGCTCGTCACCGGCATCTACCTGCTGTTCCTGTATCGCATCGGTGCCCCCTACGCCTCGATCGTCCGGATCACCGACCAGGTCTGGGTGGGGCGGTGGATGCGTGGTGTGCACCGCTACGGCTCCGACGCGGCAGTAGTCGCCGTGGCGTTCCACGTTCTGCGGATGTTCGTGCAAGGGCGCTCCTGGGGACCGCGCACGCTCGCCTGGGTCTCCGGGCTGATACTGCTCTTCGTCACGTTCTTATGTGGCTGGACGGGGTTTGTGATGGTTTGGGATGTCCAGGGGCAGGTGCTCGCCCAGGCGGGTGCGCGGCTCCTGGACGTCGTCCCGATCTTCTCCGAGCCGATCAGCCGAGCCTTCACCGGGGAGCGGGCGTTGCCCGGGGCGTTTTTCTTCCTCAACCTGTTCGCCCACGTCGCGCTGCCGATCGGACTCGGGATCCTGCTCTGGGTTCACGTATCGCGCGTCGCGCGACCGGCGCTCTTGCCGCCGCGACGTCTGATGTGGGGGGTCATCGGCCTGTTGCTGGCGCTGGCCGTCGTATGGCCGGTGACGAACACGCCCCCGGCCGACCTGTTCACCCTCCCCGGCCCGGCCCCGTACGACGTCTTCTACGCGTTCTGGCTCCCGGCTGCGCGGGCGCTCGGACCGAAGGGCGCGTGGGCACTGGGACTCGCGCTGTCGGCGGTGGCGCTCGCCGTGCCGTGGTGGACGCGGCCCTCGCTCTCGCGCCGGCCACCGGCATCGGGGGTGGACGAGCGCCTGTGCACGGGCTGCGAGCAGTGCTACCTCGACTGCCCGTACGAGGCGATCGCGATGATCGACCGCGACCCGGCGGAGGTCGCGGACGGCCGTTCGGCGGTGATGGCGCGGGTTGATCCGGCGCGCTGCGTGAGCTGTGGGATCTGCTCCGGCTCTTGCGCACCGATGGGGGTTGGCCCCGAGGGACGGACGGGACGCGCACAGCTCTCGACGGTGCGGGCGTTCACGGTCGAACGGCGCCCGAGCGGCCGGGACGTGGTGATCGTCGCGTGCGAACGAGGGGCAGGGGGGATCGCGGCGGGAACGGAGGTGGAGGGCGCGCTGGTCTACCCCGTGAGCTGCGGGGGCAACCTGCACACGTCGGTGATCGAGTACCTGCTGCGTGCCGGCGCAGGCGGCGTGCTCGTGGTGTCCTGCCCGCCGCGCGACTGCTGCAACCGCGAGGGGCCGAAGTGGCTCGAGCAGCGACTGTATCACGAGCGGGAAGCGGAGCTGCATGACCGGGTGGATCGGCGCCGCGTGCGACTCGTCTATGCGGCCGAAGCGGAGCGGTGGGCCGTGCGCGCCGCGCTCCAGGCATTTCGCGCGACGATCGCAGCGCTCGACGCAGCGGCCGCGGAAACTGACATCGTGCTCGAGAACCAGTGCGAGGTCTCCACGATTTCGGCGGAGGTGCGGCGATGAGCCGAATGCTTCAGGTCGCGGGTGGCGCGGTCGTTGCGATTTCGGTCCTGGCAGGCGTGCGCCTGCTCTCGTTCACTCCGTACACAGCCGAGCGGGACATCGGGGCGGTCGTACGACTCGCCTGGCGGGCGCGTGGCGAACAGGTGCGCGACTGCCGGCGGCGAAGCCCCGAGGAGATGGCGCAGCTCCCATTGCATATGCGGCAGGAGGAGGTCTGCGAAGGACGCTTGTTGCCGTACCGACTGGTAGTGGCGCTCGACGGCGACTCGCTCGTCGATCGCCTCGTGCACGGGGCCGGTGCGCGGGAAGACCGGCCACTGTACGTGTTTCAGGACCTGATCGTCGAGCCGGGTGTCCATCGCATCTCGGTTCGCTTCACGCTCGAGGCACCCTCGGCGCAGCACGACAGCGACCACGACGGTGGGGATGAAGCGCGCCCTGCGCCGCAACAGCGGCTTGCCCTCGACACAACGATCACCCTCGGAGTCCGGCGCGTGCTGCTCGTCACCTACGACGAGGAGCGGGTACGGCTGGTGGTCCGCGGTGGTTGATCGTGATAGTCGAACCGTTACCACTCGGTGAGGAATTCATCATGACCGTCGATTCCATGGCTGGAGCCCCGCTGACCGAGCGCAAGGCGACCGTCGCGTGCCAGTTCTGTTCCACCCTCAACCGCGTGGATCTCTCCCGCGTCGATCATCATCCCAGGTGCGGGGAGTGTGGGCGTCCTATTCTGCTCGACCGGCCGCTCTCGGTTTCGGACGCGTCGTTCCAACCCGTCATTGCCGGAACGGACGTTCCCGTGGTCGTGGATTTCTATGCCGACTGGTGCGGCCCCTGCAAAATGATGGCCCCGATCTTGGACGAGCTGGCCCACGATCGGAAGGGCGAGCTGCTTGTGGTGAAACTCGACACCGACCGGAATCCCGTCACGACGACCCGATTCACCGTTCGCGGCATCCCGACGCTGATCGTGTTTACTGGGGGGCGCGAGGCCTCACGGGAGACAGGCGCGGTGCCGCGCGCGAGACTCGACGCGCTCGTTTCCGACGCGCTCGCGAAGTGACAGCGCCGGTGCGGGAGGTATCTTGCTCGCATGACCGCGAACTTGCCCGGCCGCTACGATCCACAAGACTCGGAGGAAGTCGAGCTTCCCGAGGTCTCGGAACGCTCACGCAGCGTGGCGTTGGTCCTGGGGCTCCTCGGGGGGGTGTTCGGGTTTCATCGCTTCTACGTCGGGCGCGCGCAGAGCGGTGTGGCGATGGTGCTCACCTTTGGCGGCCTGGGCTTATGGTGGTTGTACGACATGGTGACCATCGTTGCGGGGGAGTTTCGCGACGCTGACGACCTGCCGCTGCGCAACTGGCAGGTGGCCGAAACCGTGGCCGGCGTCAGCGCCGGGTCTACGCGGCAGGTGCAGCAGCTCACGCAGCAAATGGAGCAGGTGCAGCGCCAGCTGGGTGAGCTCGCCGAGCGGGTCGATTTCGCCGAGCGACTCCTCACCCAGCAGCGCGAACGGGATCGGTTGCCGAAAGGGTCGTAACCGGGCAGCGACTCCGTGGTCTACTGCACCGCCGCCCGTTCCAGATCCGCCCAGGCGGCGATGCCTCCGTGCCCTCCCGCCACTCGCTCCACGGTGATTCCCCGCGCTCTGACGAAGGCGACGATTTCCTTGCTCCCCGCCGGTGCCAGCGGCGTACCGGGCGACAGCACGTCGCTGTTGAACAGGAGGCGCGCGGAGGGCACGTACGCCGCGAGCATGCCTTCGACGTGCGCGGTGGGGAGCCGATACACGACGACGCGACCTGCGCCCGAGCCGATCACGAGACTGTCGTCGACCGTCCGGACTTGGGGTGGCCGGCCGCGACGCGATAGGGCGTCGGGGGCCACCGTCTTCGGGACGACTCCGATGGTGCGCACGAACGCGGCATTCCCGATTGCGGTCACCACCGGCGTGCCCTCCGCGAGATAGGCCCGCACGCCGCCAGAGTGGTCCCAGTGGTGGTGGGTGTTGACGACCATCGCGACGGGCTTGGCGGGGAACCGGGCGCGCAGCGTGTCGAGCACCGCCTGCGAACGCCGGGATGTCTGCGGCGCCTCCACGACGATCAAGCCGTCCGACTGCTCGACGACGAGGGAGTGATGCGTCCCACCTTCCGCGCGCCACACCCCGGGTGCCAGCTGTGCGAGCGTGACCACGGGTGGCGGCGGCACGGGGTTCGCCTTCTGCGCCCGCGTCGCGATCGATTCCGGAATCGCAAACAGCGACTCCGCGAGCTCCGGATTCACGGTGACCGCCGTGAACACCGAGTGCGTATTGAGTCGACCGTTTACGTACACGTCGGACTGGCGGGCAAACCGCACGCCCGCGGTCTCCTGCCAGCGGGTGAACCAGCTCTCCGTTCGGCGGTCGCCCAGGACTGGGTCATCCGCAACGACCACGGTCACCGTGGGCAACCCGGACCGGCGGTCGAAATAGAGGTCAATTGTGTCGGGCCCGGTGGCGTAGCGCAGGCCGTCGTGCGGCGCACCGCGCCACGTTTTCTCCGGTACAGCGGTCAGCGCCGCGGGGTTGTCGAGTGCCGCCAACAGCAGTCGCCCCAAGGCCCGGCGCAGGGAGGCTTCTTCACTCGCGACCGTGCCGGGCTGGTCCGGGGCAAGGTTGCCGTTGGTCTCGAGCATGCCGATCCCGCCCGCGGAGACGCGCCGCAGCCGGTTCACGGCTCCGGCGACCGTCCGCACCTCGAAGCTGCCCACCCTCCGGTTGCCGGCGTAATCCGCAGTGAGGCGGCCGACCTGGACCGATGCGCGCGCCGGCGACTCGGGGGTTTCCTCCTGGCCCAATGCGAACGTCATGCTGTAGTAGTCAGTCGTCACGGCGCGGATTCCGCGCAGGGCCTGCTCGCCGCCCATGGCGGCGAGGGCGCGGGCGACGATGTCCTTTGGTGTTTGGGCATCGACGGGGGCGGCGGCCAGCAACGCGGCTAGGGCCCCGGCGAGGTGGGGACGCAGTGTCATGACGTTCCTCCGAGAACGGGGTGGGTCACTGTTCGGCGCGGCGCGCGGGCCGCGCCCGGCACGGCGGGGGGCTTCCACCTCCCAGCCTTCGATCCGCTCATCGGAATAAAGATGCCTTTACGACCGATTCCATCAACCTTTCATCTTTGTCCATACCTTATAGCTTCTTCACACCGCCCAATCACGAGGTCTGGATGAAGCTCGGAGTCCCGAAAGAGACCCTCGCCGGCGAGCGTCGTGTGGCGCTGGTACCTGACGTGGTCGCGAAACTCGTGAAGGACGGACACGCGGTGGTGGTGGAGCAGGGGGCCGGCGTCGCCGCGGGCTTCACGGATGACGCCTACCAGGCCGCCGGCGCGAGTCTTGGTAACGCATGGGCCGCCGATCTTGTCTGCAAGGTCCAGAAACCAAGCGCGGCCGAGACTGGGAAGCTGCGCGAGGGCGCCGCGCTGGTCGGATTGCTGCAAGCGGCCACCAGTACCGAGCTGGTGCGGCAACTGGCCCAGCGGCGGGTGACGGCGTTCAGTCTCGAGCTGCTGCCGCGGATCACCCGTGCGCAGTCGATGGACGTGCTCTCCTCGCAGGCGACCGCTGCAGGCTATAAGGCAGTGCTGCGCGCCGCGGAAACGGTGCCGAAGTTCTTTCCGATGCTCGTGACGGCGGCCGGGACGCTCTCGCCGGCGCGGGTCCTGGTCCTGGGCGCCGGGGTGGCCGGTCTGCAGGCGATCGCCACCGCCCGGCGGCTCGGCGCCATCGTCTCTGCGTTTGACGTCCGGGCTGCGGTGAAAGAGCAGGTCGAGAGCCTGGGCGCCAAGTTCCTCACGATGGAGGAGCAGGTGCAGGCCGAAGGGGCGGGCGGCTACGCCAAGGAGCTGTCGGAGGATCAGCATCGGCGCGAGCTCGAATTCCTGGCCCGGAGCGTGAAGGACGCCGACGTCGTGATCAGTACCGCGGCGATCCCGGGGAAGCGCGCGCCGATCCTCATCACGCGTACCGCGGTAGAGGCCATGCGCCCGGGCTCGGTCATCGTAGACTTGGCGGCGGAAACGGGCGGTAACTGCGAGCTGACGCAAGCCGGCGCCACGATCGAGCACCAGGGCGTCACGATCCTCGGGCCGACCAATCTGCCTGCCACGCTGCCGTTGCATGCCAGCCAGATGTACGCCCGGAACGTCACGAGCTTTCTCAATCACATCGTGAAGGACGGCAAGCTCCAGCTCGATTTCACCGACGAGATCACCAAGGGGACGTGCGTCACCCACGACGGAAAGGTGCTGCAGCCATGACCGACTACTGGTCGATGTTGTTCGTTTTCGTACTCGCCACGTTTATCGGGCTGGGCGTGATCCGGCGGGTGTCCCGGCTGTTGTACACGCCGCTCATGTCTTTGACAAACGCCATTTCGGCGATCGCCGTGGTCGGTTCCCTCGTGGTAGCGGGTGCTGACTACCCCAAGACGATCCGCATCCTGGGGGCGGTCGCCCTGTTCGCCTCGATGACGAACATCGTCAGCGGGTTCCTCATCACGGACCGCATGCTCAAGATGTTCAAGAAGCAATGACCCACGCCATCGGCCAGTTCGCGGCGATCGCCGCGACGGCGCTGTTCATCTTCGCCCTGTACTGGATGAACGATCCGAAGAGTGCGCGCCGGGGCGTGTACGCGGGCGTGGCGGGGATGACCGTGGCCGTCGTGGCGACGTGGATCCAGCCTGAGATCCTGCATCACGGCTGGATCGTGCTGGCGATCGCCGCCGGATTTCTCGTGGGCGTGCCGCTGTCGCGCGTGCCGCTCACGGCGGTGCCGCAGCGGACCGCGCTGTCGCACGCCTTCGGTGGGCTTGCGGCCGGCCTGGTCGGCACGGCCGAGTACTACCTGTGGCTGCGGGAGGGGCCGGAGCACTTCACGATCTTCCGCATGAGCGCCCTCGTGGTCGAGGTGATCCTCGGCTACCTCACGTTTACGGGGAGCCTCATGGCGGCGGGGAAGCTGCAAGAGGTTCGCTGGATCCCGCAACGGCCGGTCACCTATCCAGGGCAGAACTTCGTCAACCTGGGGGTGTTGGGGGCCGCCGCCGTGCTCGGCGTGATGCTGGTGCTGCACCCGACGGCTGCGTGGGCGACCACGGTCTTCCCGATCATCATCGGGCTCGCCGTCCTGTTCGGGGTGCTGCTGATCATCCCGATCGGCGGGGCTGACATGCCCACCGTCATCTCGATCCTGAACTCCTACGCCGGGCTGGCGGCGGTGGCGATGGGCTTCGTGCTGGACAGCAAGCTGTTGGTAACCGCCGGCGCGCTCGACGGCTCGAGCGGGCTGATCCTTTCGATCATCATGTGCCGGGCGATGAACCGTTCGTTCACGAACGTCCTGTTCGGCGCGTTCGGTACGGTGCAGAAGTCGAAGGCGATAGCCGAACAGAAGGTCTGGAAGCAGGAATCGCCCGAGGGCGCGGCGCAACTCCTCGAGCAGGCGCGGCTCGTTGTCGTCATCCCGGGTTACGGCATGGCCGTGGCGCAGGCTCAACACAAGGTGCGAGAGCTGTACGACCAGCTCACCAAACGCGGCGTGACCGTCAAGTTCGCCATTCATCCGGTCGCGGGCCGCATGCCGGGTCACATGAACGTGCTGCTCGCCGAAGCCGACATCCCCTATTCGGCGCTCGTCGAGATGGACGAGATCAACCCAGAGATGCCGCAGTGCGATGTGGCCGTCGTCATTGGCGCGAACGACGTCGTCAACCCGGCGGCCCGCACCGTCAAGGATTCGCCGATCTACGGCATGCCGATCATCGACGCGGACAAGGCCAGGACGGTGCTGGCCATCAAGCGCAGCAAGAACCCCGGGTTCGCCGGAATCGACAACGAGCTGTACGTCCAGGACAACACCTGGATGCTGTTCGGCGACGCGAAGGGCGTGATCGGCGAGCTGGTCAAGCAGTTCGCGGGCGGCGGCCTCCACTGAGATGAGCCCGTTCGTCGCGACGCTCGCGCTCGTGGGCGTCGTCATCATCGTGGCTGCGCTTCTGTCCGGGCTGGTCGAACGCGTCCGCCTTCCTCAAGTGGCGCTGTTCCTCGCGCTCGGGGCGGCGTTGGGCCCCGCGGGACTCCGTCTCGTCGACTTCACCTTGACCTCTCCGGTGCTCCAGTCCATCGCGACCCTGGCGCTCGTCTTGGTGTTATTCACCGACGCAGTGTCAGTGGACCTGCGCGCCGTGCGCACGCACGCCCGGCTGGCGTTTCTGGTGCTCGGTCCTGGAACCCTGCTCACCGCGGCGCTCATCGCAGTGGTGGCCTGGGGCATGCTCGATCTTCCGCCGGCGCTCGCCGCCGTGCTCGGAGCCGCGCTCGCCTCCACCGATCCCGTGATGGTGCGGGGCCTGCTGCGCGGTCCAGACCTGCCCGATGACGCGCGACTCGCGTTGCGGCTCGAGAGCGGGCTCAATGACCTGGTGCTGCTCCCGATCGTGCTCGTTGCGATGGCGATCCAGGCTGGCCAGGCACCGGACGCCGCGACGGCATGGGGTCAGGTCGGCTTCCAACTGCTGGTGCTGGGCCCGGGGACCGGCGTCGTCGTTGGATTCGCGGCGGTGGCGCTGCTCGAAGGGATGCGACGCCGGGTCGGCATCCGCCGGGACTACGAGTCGATCTACGCGCTCGGCGTAGCGTTCGCCGCCTTTGCCGCCGCCGAGGCCGTGCATGGCAGCGGGTTTCTCGCGGCGTTCGCGGCGGGATTGACGGTCGCCGCGTTCGACGCGGAGCTGTGCGACTGCTTCTTGGACTACGGCGAAGCCACGGCGGAGATGTTCCTGTTGCTCACCTTCGTCGCGTTCGGGACGTCACTCATCTGGACCGGCCTACGGGGCTTTGAGTGGCGCACGTTCGCATTCGCCACGGTCGCCCTCGGCGCGAGATCGCTGGTCCTCCTCCCGGCGCTGGCGGGCGCCGGCCTCACACCGCGCAGCCGGCGGCTGATAACCTGGTACGGGCCGCGGGGGCTCGCGTCGTTGCTCCTCGTGTTGCTCCCGATCTTCGCGGGCATTCCGGGTGCCGAGCGTTTGTTCTCCATCACCGCGCTGGTGGTGTTGTTGTCGGTGGTGGTGCACGGTGGCGCCCTCATGGTCACACGTTCGGGATCGAATCGGGTCTCGTCCGCGACGCCGGCTGCACTCCGGCCTGCCGGTCGGGAGCCGGCAGTGGCCTCCCGGGACCGGATCACGCTCGACGAGCTCAAGGGGCTCCAAGCTCGTGGCGAGCGCGTGATCATGATCGACGTGCGGAAGGACCGGGCGTGGGAGGAAAGTGAACTGCAAGCCCGCGGGGCAGTCAGGCTGCCGCCCGACAACGCGCGCACCCGCGCCGCGGAGCTGGCGCTGCCGCGACACAACTGGCTCGTCGCCTACTGCGCCTGACACAACGAAGCGACAAGCGCCCGGGTGGCGCGAGAGCTGCGACAGGCGGGCTTCCCCAACGCGCGTGCGCTCGTCGGGGGCTGGGATGTGTGGCTGGCGGCGGAGATGCCGGTAGAAAAGAAGTCGTCAGGTATCAGTGATCAGTCAGCTTGATGTGCCTGTCGTGGGTCCGAGGCATCAAGCTGACAACGGATGACTGATGACTACCTTCCCCATCTATTGTTCGCCCGATCTACATCCGGATACATCGCCGCCGGATCCACCACCACACCCACTACTTGCTTTGCCGTGGCCAGGCGCGCGACAAACCGGCTCCCCAGATTCCACATTTCGATCGGCAGGTCGCGCGGCTCGCTCGTACCGTCTGCAAATCGGAGTTGCAGCGTGAGCGGCAGCACCATCTGGCCACGGTTCGACAGGTAGATGTAGGTCGTATCATTCCCCGACGCGCGCACGGAGTCCACGGCTTGATCGAGACGGGCCGTGGTGTACACCCAGTTGCGCCAGAACCAGTCGAGGTCCGTGCCGGTCACATCGGCGATGGTCCGGAAGAAATCCGCCGGCTGCGGATGTTTGAAGGACCAGCGCCGCACGAACTCCCGCATCGCGCGCTGGAACTCGTCTTGCCCCAGCACGGCGTCGCGGAGCAGGGTGAGCATCAGGGCCGGCTTCTGGTACGCCCCCCAATACAGCTCGCGCACCTCGACGGGCCTGGTGATCAACGGTTGCTCGACGCCGGGCACCGCTGCGAGCCGGTATGCGGCCAGCAGCTCGCGGCGTACCGTGTCGGCGTACGCCGATCCCGCGAAGTACTCCTCAGCGGCGCCGTAATCGATGAAAGTGTTGAACCCCTCGTCCATCCACGGGTACCGTCGTTCGTCGTTGCCGACCATCATCGGAAACCATTGATGGCCGAGCTCGTGCATCAGGATCCAGAACTGATCCTCGCGCTTCTCGAGCGACGGGCAGAAGGTGATCATCGGGTATTCCATGCCCTCGATGAGACCCTCGACGGTAGTGAACTGCGGCCACGGATACGTCCCCCAGGTTTCGCTGAAGTGCCGCATGGCCGAGCGCATCATGCGGTTCGCCTCCTCCCAGGGGGCCGCGGTGGGGTGGTAGAAGGTCTGGATCAGAATCCCGTTCCAGCCACTCGCATCCCACCGGAGATCGGCTCCGGCCGCCCACGCGACGTCGCGTACGTTGTGCGCGGCCACGTGCCAGGTCTTGGTGCCGGAGACCCGCCGGGTGCCATTGGCCGCCGCTTCGGCCTTCGTGATGATCTGCACGCGGTCCTCGGCCGTCTTGGCTCGCTCCAACCTCGCGCGCTGCTCCGACGTCCACACCTCCGTCGGGTTCATGACCGTCCCCGTCGCGGCCAGGACGTAGCCGGCGGGAAGCGTGAGGGTGACGTCGAAGTCGCCGTACTCGAGGTAGAACTCTCCCGACCCGATGTAGGGCAGCGTGTTCCAGCCGCGGACGTCGTCGTACACCGCGAGACGCGGATACCATTGCGCGATCTCGTAGAATCGCGAGCCGACCCGGCCCATTCGCCCGGCGCCATACGGTGGAATAGGAAAGCGCCACGCGACATCGAAGTCGATCGGGCCGCCCGGCGGGAGTCGTGTCGCCAGGTCCACACGCATCATCGTCCCCGTGACGGTGCGTGCGAGCTCTCGGCCGCCCGAAGCGAACCGGTTTACGGTGATCCCGCCGACGAACCCCTTCGGGGAGAAGTCGAATACCAGACCGCCGGCGAACTTCAGCGGCGGTTGATTGAGGATGTGCGCGACGGATGTCGGCGCCGCGAGGTTCTGGTCGAGCTGGACCCAAACAAACCCGAGGGAATCGGGGGAGTTGTTCACGTAGTGAATGCGGGCGGTTCCGGTGATCACGTTCGTGGCGGTGTCGAGCGTCGCCTGGATCGCGTAGTCCGCCCGTTGCTGCCAGTAGTCCGGACCTGGCCCGCCCGAGCTCGACCGGACGCGCGTCGGGGTGGGGAGGACGAGGGAGCGGAAGGGAGACGAATCGGCGACGGACTGCTGCAGCGCCAGCGTGGTTACGGTGAGGAAGAGAAGCATCGGCACTCCTGTTGAGTCGGCGCCATCGGCCGTCGGTTTTCGGCCGTCGGCAAAGCCGAAAGCCGATCGCCGAAAGCCGATTGCGCCTCGTTTACAGCTTCGATGCAATTACTCCTGCAGCACGGTGCGCGATCGCCATCACCGTCAACATCGGGTTCACTCCTGAAGCCGACGGAAATGTGCTTGCATCGGCGACAAAGAGCCCGGGGATGCCCCACACCTGGTGCTCCGGCGTCACCACCGAGTCGCGCGCGCTCGTGCCCATACGGCACGATGCCATCTGGTGGAACGTCGCCAGCAGCAGCTGGTTGGGGCCGAACCCGATGCGGTCCACCGACTCCATCCAGCGGGCGCGGGCCGTCCCGGTCCCATCGGGCCGATACGCCAACCAGCGCGGCTGGGTAGACCAGATCTCCTGGGCCCCGGCCGCTTCGAGCAGGCGTGCTCCCTCGAGGACGGCGCGGCGCAGATGCTGGGTGTCGTAGCGAGAGATGCGGTACGACACGACGGCGTGTCCCTCGCCGTCGACGCGCACCCGTCCGCCGTCCCGGTCGCGCAGCAGAATCCCCACGAGGGCGGTACGGGGTAGACGGGACATTGCCTCGGCATGCTGGACGCCCGATTCCCATGGTGTAGCGAGGGCGCACAGGGACGGGTGCAGCGGCGCGGTTTCGAACTTGAACCCGTAGCCGTGGTCGAGGTCGGCGAATTGGTCCGAATAGTGGGCCTGGATGGTCCCAGTCCAGGGGCGGACCGCTTCGTCCATGAGACCGAACACCGCCGTGGCCGGGTGGAGCGCGAGGTGTCGACCGAGCGCCGGGAGGCGAACACCTGAGCGCATCAGTAGCGCCGGGGAATGGATCGCGCCGCACGCGACGGCGACGGCCTTGGCGCGCACCGCGAGGGTGAACGGTCGTGGAGCCCGCGGGTGCCGCACGACCGCCTCGACCCCCACGGCGCGCCCTCCTTCGATGACGACCCGGCGGACGCTCGCACCCACGATGATGCGCACGCCGCGGTCGAACGCGTCCTGGAGGTAGGTGACCAGCGTCGATTGTTTGGCGCCGCGGCGACAACCGTAACCGCAGTAGCCGCAATCGTCGCCCTGGGAGCACCCGCGCACGTTTCGGGGGAGCAGCCCGTGGTGCCAGCCGAGCGCATCGAGGCCGCGGATCAGGACGGTATCGCGTCCACTGGGGAGGTTTTGCCCGGTCGTCACGCCGATGCGCTGCGCCACCGCGTCCAGTGATCGCGTGAACTCGGGCGCGGCAAAATGGGGGAGCCTGTGCTCGCGGGCCCATTGCTCGCGGACGGCGTCGGGGGTGTGGAAGCTCGTCGTGTAGTTGACGACCGTGCCGCCGCCGAGGCAGCTGCCCTGAAGGATGATGAAGCCGAGGTCGCGGGACGTGAGCAGGCCACCGGCGTCGTACAGGCGGGACAGCATGTCGCCTTCGTATTGGGTGAAGTCGGCTTCGTTGTAGTAGCCGCCTTTCTCGAGCACTACGACGTTCTTCCCGCTGGCGGCAAGCTCGCCCGCCACAACACCGCCGCCGGCGCCCGAGCCCACGACCACGACGTCACAGTCGAGCGTCTCGTCGTCAGTGATCTCAAGGGGCCGGATGCGTTTGGGCGTGGCGGGTGGAGGGCCGAGCGGTCCGGGGTAGCCGAGCCGTGGCCAGGAGGGGTTGCCGCGGCCGCTGGCGTCGCGAGAGGTATAATAAATCACCGTTGTCATGCGCTTCAGCGCCTGAAACGCCTTGCGGCGCAGCGGCAACCGGCTCGTGGCCCAGCCGCGCAAATACCGCTCCCGCTGGGATGCCGACATCGTCGTGAACGCGCGCGGCACCGCGGTCAACAGCGCGTTCACCACGGGGCTCTCGATCAGGCGGAGCAGGCGCGCCAGCTCCTCGCGATCCGCACGGTGGGGGAGAGCCGCGATCGTTTCAGCCAGGTGGTCGGCGAGACGAACGGCCTCCGCCCCCGGGACAAACGTCTCCGCGAGGGCACGGAGCACCGGGCCCGGGTCCACCCGTCAGGGCTTCTGCTGCACGAACGAGAGCTTGAAGCCGTCCGGATCGGTGATCGCGAAAAGGCGTGATCCCCAGGGCATCGTGCGCGGCGGGGAATCGAGCACCCCACCGCGGGCGGTGATGTCGGCCGCCAGTTGATCGATGTTCTGCACGGTGGAGAAATAGAACCGCACGCCCTGGCCTTTGACGCGATCCCGACCTTTGGCCCAGTCGTCCTGGTTCAAGGTCACCTGGGTATCGCCCGCCGCGAGCTCGACGCCTTGCAGCACGCCGTCGGTTTCCCACCGGTCCTTTACCGTGAAACCGAGCACCCCTTCGTACCAGGCGACGCTGCGCGTCAGGGCGTCCACGGTGAGCGATGCCGTGAGCATGCGGGCCCGAGCTGTTTCGGGGCGGTGCCGCTTGCGTCGTCGCGGTGCGGAACGAGAGGCGGGGCGCCGGGCGCGTTTGGCGGGGCGCTTCGGTTTGCGCTTGGTGGCCATGGTGTTCTCCGGGAAAGCGAGTCAGCAGATAGCGTAGCGTCTAGTGCAACGCCCCGCCAGATTACGGCAACCCCCTCACGTCGCGGAGTGTGGAATGACCACCAGTCGAGCCAGCGCGGTCTGGGAAGGGAAACTCAAGGACGGGAGTGGTAACTACCGCGCGTCGAGCGGCGCCTTCGCCAGCCCCTACTCGTTTCAGACGCGTTTCGAAGGAGCCAATGGCTCCACTCCCGAGGAGCTGATCGCGGCCGCCTTTGCGTCTTGCCTGTCCATGGCGCTCTCGGCGGATCTGGAAAAGGCTGGCACCCCGGCCACCCGTGTCGAAACTGAAGCGGCGTGCACCATCGAAGCCGTAGGTGGAAAGCCGACGATCTCCACTATGGCCCTGAAGGTGCGGGGACGGGTCTCCGGGCTCGACCAGGCCGGCTTTCAGAAAGCGGCGGAAGGGGCGCGGGACAACTGTCCCGTCTCGCGGGCGCTCAAGGGGAACGTGACGATCACTCTCGATGCGGGGCTCGAATGAGAACAATGAAACGGGGCGTGTGGCGCGTGGTCGCCGTCGGTGCACTGCTGCTCGTGGCGTGCCGGGAGAAGTCCGCCGTGTCCGTGACCATCACCAGCCCGTCCGAGGGCGACACGGTCCCGGGGCCGGCCGTGCACATCACGCTCGGCGCTACGGGGATCGAGCTCGCCCCGGCGTCGGAGCAACGTCCCGGCATCGCGCACCACCATCTATTCCTCGACGTGGATCCCACTCCGGCCACGGATACCATCCCCGCCGGGGTTACCGGGATCATCCATCGCGGCCAGGCGCAAACGGAGTTTCACTGGGACAGCGTCGCCCCGGGACCCCACCGGATCATCGCGGTGCTGGGGGACGCGTGGCACGTGCCGCTGCAGCCGATGGTGGCGGACACGGTGCACTTCGTTGTGACGGGACCCTGACGGCCCCGCGAACTCTACCAGATGCCCAAACGCAACCGTAACTCCGAGACATTCGTCCGGCTCAAGCAGGCGTTCCACCCGGAAAGCCTGATGATGACGTACGGCTACAAGCCGGAATTGTCCGAAGGCGCGCTCAAGGTTCCCATTTTCCAGACGTCGACCTTCGTCTTCAAGACGGCGGAGGAAGGCAAGGCGTTTTTCGAGATCGCCTACGGGCTGCGGGAACGCGGGGAGTCGGAAGCGGTCGGACTGATCTACAGCCGCATCAACAATCCCGACCTCGAGATCCTCGAGAACCGGCTGGCGCTGTGGGACGGCGCCGAGTCGTGCGCGGTGTTCAACAGCGGTATGGCCGCGATTGCGACGACCCTCATGGCGTTCGTCCGCCCGGGTGACCTGGTGCTCTACAGCACGCCGCTGTACGGTGGTACCGACCACCTCTTGAAACATGTGCTCCCCGGGTTCGGGGTTACGCCGGTTCCGTTTCGCGCGTCGGCGTGCGCCAGCGCGGACGACCTCGACATGAGCCTCGCGCAGGCAAAGGTGTCGGGTCGCGTGTCGGTACTCATGGTGGAGACCCCGGCGAACCCGACCAATGCGCTGGTGGACCTGGCAGCATGCGCCGAATTCGCGCGTCGACACACCGAGGGCGGGCGACGCCCGCTGGTCCTTGTGGACAACACGTTTCTCGGGCCGCTGTGGCAACAACCCCTGAAGCACGGCGCCGACATTGTCATCTACTCGGCCACGAAATACATCGGTGGGCACAGCGACGTGATCGCCGGTGCGGCACTCGGCGCGAAGGCGGTCATGGACCCGGTGCGGGTGCTGCGCACGTTTTTCGGCACCCTCGCCGACCCGTGGACCGGATGGCTGCTGATGCGCAGCCTCGAGACGCTCAAGCTGCGCATGACGTCCGCGATGAAAAACGCCCGCTACGTCGCCGACTTCCTGTTACAACACCCCAAGATCGAGAAAGTCTACTATCTCGGCCATCTCCGGGAAGGCGAGCCGCAGCACGAGGTGTATCGCCGCCAGTGTCTGAGCCCCGGGGCTATGGTGTCGTTCGAAGTGCGCGGTGGCGAGGCGGAGGCGTTCCGGTTCCTCAACGCGCTGCGGCTCGTCAAGCTGGCGGTGAGCCTGGGCGGGACGGAGTCGCTCGCCGAGCACCCCTATTCCATGACGCACGCCGACGTCACGCCGGAGGCGAAGCACGCGGCGGGGATCAGCGACCGCATGATCCGCCTGTCGGTCGGTATCGAGCACCCGGACGACACGATCGCGGACCTGGCGCAGGCGCTGGAGCGGGTCTGACGCGCGCCCGGCGCTGGGTCGTATACATGCTGCGCTGTCGCGACGGCTCACTCTACACCGGTGTCACGAACAATCTGAACAGGCGACTCGCCGCGCACCGCGCGGGGACGGGTGCCCGCTACACGCGGGCGCGGCTGCCGGTTCGGCTCGTATATCGCGAAGCACGCGCCACGCGGGGAGCCGCGCTGCGACGCGAGGCCGCGATCAAGCGGCTGCCGCGGGCGGCGAAGCTCGCGTTGTTGGCGGCCGTGCCATGAGCCTCCGCCGACGCGACGTCATCGCCGCGCTGTTCGCGCTCGCCGTGGCCGCGCTGTGCGTGCGACTGGGGATCTGGCAGCTGGCCCGTCTGGAGGTACGCCGCGCCCGCAACGCCGAGATCCTCGCGGCACGGAATCAACCGCCGCTCGAGCTGCGTGGGCGCACCGTCACGGTTGACGAAGCGCACGATCGGCGCATTCACGCACGCGGGATCTACGACTGGACGCACGAGCGTGTGTGGCCCGGCCGCACCTGGGACGGCGCGCCGGGGGTGGCGCTGCTCACGCCGCTGCGGCTCCCCGACAGCTCGGTGGTGTTCGTCGATCGCGGCTTTGCGCCTTCACCTGATGCCCGGCGCGTGAATCACGCGGCATGGCGGGAGTCCGACACCGCGGACGTCGTGGGGCTCGGATTCGCGGCGCCGCGGGACCGGGGCGACGTGAATCCCGCCGCGCTCGCCGATTCGTTCCCGTATCCCGTCCTCCCATTCGTCGTACAGCTCGTCCCCGATTCGCGCGTGACCGGTCCAACGCCGCTCCGTTGGCGCGCGCGCGCGCCAGACAACGGCCCGCATCTGTCGTATGCGATACAGTGGTTCAGTTTTGCGGTAATTGTTCTCGTGGGGACGACGCTACTGCTCAGGACGCAGATGGCCGAAGCGAAGGGCGTAAGGAAAACGACGTAAGGGGGGAACCCGTAAGGAAATGGCGTGTTCCCTTGACGTTTTTTCCATACGTCTTCAACCTTACGCCACTCGTTTTTCAACTCCGTTGTTCACCACCTGGAGTCACCTCAATGCGCCGAGTCCTGTCCGCGACGCTCCTCGCCGCCGTCATTCCCTTGTTCTCCATCCGCGCCCCTGGCGGCGTAGCCGGGGCGCCGGGCTGGGCCGCTGACACGACTCGAGATACCACGAAGAAAAATGACTCGTTGCCGCTCACCCCGACCCGGACGGTCTCCTTCGACGTCTCCGAGGGGACCTGGCTGTCACTCGACGTTTCGCCCGACGGGCGGACGATCGTCTTCGAGCTGTTGGGCGACCTCTACACCCTGCCGGTGACGGGCGGCGCGGCGACACGCATTTCGTCGGGGCCGGCGTTCGACACGCAACCCCGCTATTCGCCGGACGGCAAGCGGATCGTGTTCCTCACCGACCGGTCCGGATCCGAGCAGATCTGGACCTGCGACGCCGATGGCACGAACCCCACGGCGCTGACCAAGGGTGGAGCCCATCTGTACGCGAGCCCCGAGTGGACCCCGGACGGCAACTATGTCGTCGCGTCCCGAACCACCGGCGTCTTGGGCAGCGTGTACGAGTTGTGGCTGTATCACAAGACCGGTGGCTCCGGCACTGCGATGATCAAGGCGACCGGCGGCGGCCCGGGCAGCGGACCGTTTCGCGGTCCCGGCTGGAACACCCTCGGCGCGGCCTTCGGTGCCGACCCGCGGTACGTCTGGGTGTCCCGACACCGCGGTGGATTTGGCTATGACTTGAATTTCCCGCTGTGGCAGGTGGCGATCTACGACCGCCAGACCGGCAAGATCTTCGAGCAGACCGACCTCTACGGCAGCGCGATCCGGCCCATCCCGTCACCCGACGGAAAGTGGCTGGTCTACGCGACGCGGTATGACGCCGAGAACGGCCTCCGCTTGCGCAACCTCGCGACGGGCGATGAGACGTGGTTGGTCTACCCGGTCACTCGCGACGACCAGGAATCGCGCTACACGCGTGACCTGATGCCCGGCAGCGCGTTTACCCCGGATTCCAAGACGCTGATCACGTCCTACGGCGGCAAACTCTGGCGTGTGGATATCCCAACCGGACAGGCGACCGCGATTCCGTTCACCGCGCACGTGGAGCAGCGGTTGGGCCCACTGGTCCAGTTCACGAACCGCGTGGACACGGGTGACGTGCGCGTGCGCCAGATTCGGGACACGCGACTCTCGCCCGACGGCCAGCGGATCGTATTCAGTGCGCTCGACAAGTTGTACGTGATGGACCTGCCCGCCGGCACGCCGCGCCGGCTCACGGACGACACGGTCCACGAGCAGGGACCGGCATGGTCGCCGGACGGGCAATGGGTGGCCTATGTCACCTGGTCGTCGAGTCGGGGTGGGGCCTTGATGAAGGTCCGGGCCGACGGCAGGGCTCGCACGCGCCTCGCACCGGATCCGGCATTCTTCGATGCGCCAGTCTGGTCACCGGACGGGCAGCGCGTCGTGGCGGTGAAGGGGCCGCGCCAGCCGCGCATCCGGGAACGCTTCGGACCCGGATACGACCTCGTGTGGGTGCCGGTGGGTGGTGGGCCGCTCACTCGCATCACCCCGTACGACGGCGTGGGGCGACCTCACTTCACGCGTGACGGGACTCGGATCTACTACCACGCTGGGACCGAGGGACTCGTCTCGGTGCGTTGGGATGGCACCGATCGCCGCAGCCACGTCAAGGTGAACGGCTATACCTACCCCGGGCCGGGTTCCGAGCCCGATCCGGCGGGGGAGATCATCATCAGCCCCGACAGCGACCGGGTGCTGGCACTCCAGGGCAACAACGTCTACATGGTCACGGTACCGCTGGTGGGCGGCGAGACGCCGACGATCAATGTGTCCGATCCATCCTCGGCGCCATTCCCGGTCAAACGACTCACGCGCATCGGCGGCGACTTCATCGGGTGGAGCGCGAACGGCAGTCTCGCCACCTGGTCCATTGGGGCGAGCTTTTTCCGCTACGATCCGATCGTCGCCGATTCGGCCGCCAAGATCAAGGCGCGCACCGACTCGATCCGC
>DATBLG010000107.1:0-18615 GCA_036555485.1 Gemmatimonadales bacterium
AATCGCGATGAGACTCGTCACGCCGTTGCCGCAATCCGCGACGACCTTCACCCGGCGCGCCAGCGGCGTGTTCCGGGCCACGATGGCGTCGCGATACGCCCCGAGCACCGAGCCCTCACGCGAGCGCGAGCCGCCGCCCGCCCGGACGATGCGGTCTTCAGTGATGATGCCATACAGGCGTTGGATGTCGTCGCCGTACACCGCGTCACCGCGGAGCACCATCTTGAAGCCGTTGAACTCGGGCGGATTGTGCGACCCGGTGACCTGCAGCCCGCCGTCCACCGGGAGGGTATGCGTCGCGAAGTAGAGCGCCGGTGTCGGCAGCATGCCCACGTCCACCACGCTCCCGCCCGCGGCGAGGATGCCGTCGCCGATGCCGCCGGCCAGGTCCGGGCCCGACGGCCGGTTGTCGCGCCCCACGGCGATGCGTGGCGGCCGCCCCATCCGTTCGACGGCCAGCGTGACGAGCGCCCCGCCCACCGCTCGCGCCAGGTCCACCGTGAGCTGGTCGCCTACGGTGCCGCGGATGTCGTACTGGCGAAAGATCGTCGCGGGAACGTTCACGTTGCCCGTCTTCAGTTGCCGGTCGGAAGAGCCGGGGCGGCGGCGGCGGGCCGGATCGCCGCTCCGCTGGTACGCGTCAAATCGAGCAACCGGTTCGGACGGATGCCGAAGTAGAGCAACGCCACGATGCACGCCGCGAGGGCCACCTGCCCCAGGCGCGCGAACCGCACGCCGGCGTGCGCGGTCGCGAACGGCGTCGGGCGCATGTACATCGCCATGATCACCGGGAGGTAATAGCCCGCCGACACGACGCTCGTCAGGACCAGGACCGCCGCGAGCCACGCTTTCCCCGCCGCGGTCGCCGCCACGAGGATGTACCACTTGCCGATGAACCCGGCGGTGCCGGGGAACCCGAGCAGCGAGAGCATGCAGACGGCCAGCGCGAAGGCGAGCCACGGCCGGTCGGCCGACAGCCCCGCGAGGTCGTCGATCTGCACTTCGCTCTCGCCCGCGCGACCCTTGGCGGAGAGCAGCGCGAACGCCGCCACCGTCGTGAGGCCGTAGGCGGCAAGATAGAACAGCACGGCCGCCGTGCCCTGGGCATCACCCACCGCCACCGCGACGAGCAGATAGCCGGCGTGCGCCACCGACGAGTACGCGAGCATGCGTTTCAGGGACCGCTGGGCCAGCGCCACGAGATTGCCGACGATCATCGTGACCACCGCGAGTCCCACCACGATCCCCTGCCAGGCCACCGTGTCCGCGAACGCCTCGATCAGCACCCGGGCCAGCGCCGCGAACGCCGCGGCCTTCACGGCCGTGGCCATGAAGCCCGTCACGGGCGTCGGTGCCCCGTCGTACACGTCCGGCGCCCACATGTGAAACGGCACCGCGGCTACCTTGAACCCGAATCCCACCAGGAGCAACCCCAGCCCGAGCAGGAGCAGCACGTTGGTCCCGAGCCCGAGCGAGGCCACCTGCACGCCGATCAGCGTCAGGTTCGTCGTTCCGGTGGCCCCGTAGATGAGCGCGATGCCGTACAACAGGAACGCCGACGCGAATGCGCCCAGCAGAAAATATTTCAGCGCCGCTTCCGCGGACCGGGGACTCTTGCGATCGAACCCGGCGAGCACGTACACCGCCACCGACATCAGCTCGAGCCCGAGAAAGATCACGAAGAGATCTTCGCCACCCGCCATCAACATCATCCCGAGCGTCGCGAAGACCAGCAGCACGTAGTACTCGGGCGCCAGCAGCTGCTCGCGCTCGAGATAGTGAATCGAGAACATGGTGGTGAGCGCGGCGGCGCCGAGGAACAGCCAGTCGGCCACGTAGCGGAAATCGTCCACCGCGATCATCGGCGTGATGCCGTCGCTATGGACCTGATTCCACCACAGCCACCACACCGCGATGGCGGTGCTGGCCAGTGCCGCGAGGGTAATCCACCCGGCGATGCGCAGGTCTTGCACGGTGCGGTGGCGCCAGGCCACCACGACGAGCAGCACCATCGCCCATGTGGTGAGCACCAGCTCGGGGAGCAGCGCCAACAACAGCTCGCGCGAGGTCGAGAGATCGATGCTCATCGCAGCGCCGCGGGCGTCGCGGGTTTCACCATGTCGATCAGGTGCTGCGCGGCGGGCTCCATCCGCGCCAGGATGGGCTTGGGGTACACGCCGATCCAGAAAATGCCGAGCAGAATCGGCACCAGCACCACGAGCTCGCGCGGCGTGAGATCGGGCAGCTTCTCGTTCTCGGGCTTGTCGAGCTTCTGGTAGATGATCCGCTGCAGCGCCCACAGGAGATACAGCGCGGCCACGATCACCCCCGCCGTGGCGATGCCGGCGGCCACCGGATAGGTGCGGAACGCGCCCAGCAGCACCAGGAACTCACCCACAAACCCGTTCGTGCCGGGGAGCCCGATGGACGAGAGCGACACGATCGTCAGCACCGTCGCCAGGAGCGGCACCGCCTTGGCGATCCCGCCGTAGGCCGCGATCAGGCGGCTGTGCCGCCGCTCGTACAGCATGCCCACGAGGAAGAACAGGGCGCCGGTCGAGAGCCCGTGATTGATCATCACGAGCAGCGCGCCCTGCACGCTCTGCAGCGTCAGCGCCCAGATGCCCAGCATCACGAAGCCCAGGTGCGACACCGAGCTGTAGGCGACGAGCTTCTTGAGATCTGGCTGCACCATCGCCACCAGGCCGCCGTACATGATCCCGATCAGCGCCAGCGCCACAATGATGGACTGGACGGTGGGATGCAGCGCGACCTCTGGGAAGAACGGCAGCGCGAAGCGCAGGAAGCCGTAGGTGCCCATCTTGAGCAGCACGCCGGCGAGGATCACCGAGCCCGCCGTGGGCGCCTCGACGTGCGCGTCGGGCAGCCACGTGTGGAACGGGAACATCGGCACCTTGATCGCGAACGCGAGGAAAAACGCGCCGAAGAACCACCAGGCGGACGTCCCCAGCGGTCCGACGTTCGCCAACAGGAACGCGTAGTCGAACGAGTGGGTGCCGGTGCGCGCCGCCGCCGCGAAATACAGCCCCAGGATCGCCACCAGCATCAAGAGCGAGCCGAACATCGTATAGATGAAGAACTTGATCGCCGCGTACAGGCGCCGCTCCCCGCCCCAGATCCCGATGATGAAGTACATCGGGATCAGCATCACTTCCCACATCACGTAGAACAGGAACAGGTCGAGGGAGACGAACACCCCGATCATGCCGGTCGTGAGCACCAGCAGGTTGGCGTAGAACCCCCGCTCGCGCTTCGTGATGTAGCTGTAGCTGCCCAGCACCGAGAGCGGCACCAGAAACGTGGTGAGCAGCACCATGAAGAGCGAGATCCCGTCCACGCCCACGTGATAGCTGATCCCCCAGCCCGTCACCCACGGCCGCGTCACCTCGAACTGCATCCCCGCCGCGGGGACGAAGCGCCACCACAGCGGCAGCGACACCAGGAACTCCACGACGCTCGCGGCCAGCGCGAGGTGCTTGGCGTACCGTTCCGGCGCGGCCCACAGGCCGGCCGCGGCAATGAGCGGCCAGACGAGCAGCGCGGTGAGGACGGCGTGGTCGTACATCGGCTACCGCACCGCTCGCGACAGCACGGCGATCACGCCGACGACGAAGACCACCACGTAGAACCCCAACTCGCCCGTCTGCAGCCGGCTCCCGAGCCAGCCAAGCGCGCGCGACACGACGGCAGCACCGTTCACCCCCGCCCCGTCCACAACGCCCACGTCCACGACGCGCCACAGCAGCGTACGGGACACCCATAGGACAGGGCGCACGATGATCGTGTCGTACAGCTCGTCCACATACCACTTCTTCCACAGCACCTTGGCGAAGCCCGTCTCGGGCGGCGCCTGCGCGGCGGGAACGAGCGCGCTCGGATCGAGCAGCCGGAGCGCGGCAACAATGCCGCCCGCGCCGATGGCGACGGCTACGCCGATCAGGATCCATTCCGTGTTATGGGCAAGCTCCGGCGCCGGTGCCAGCGCGGCCCCTGCGGCGGTGACGGGCTCGAGCCAGTGGTGCAGCCACGCGCCCCCGCCGACAAGCGTCGGGAGATTGATCACGCCCCCGACGGCCGACAACACCCCGAGTACCACGAGCGGGCCGATCATCACCGTTGGGGCCTCCCGGAGGTGCACCTGTTCGCGCGCCCCGGTCCGGTTCGGTCCGTGGAAGGTGTACAGCATCATCCGCGTCATGTAGAACGCGGTGAGCGCCGCGGCGGCCAGTCCCAGCCCCCAGAAGAGGTACCACGCGGGCTGCAGCGCGCCGCGGGCGAACGCGGCCGCGAGGATCTCGTCTTTGGAAAAGAACCCCGACAAGGGCGGGATGCCGGCGATCGCGAGCGTCGCGATCCACATCAGCGTGGCGGTCCACGGAAGGAACTGCCGCAGGCCGCCCATGTTCCGCATGTCCTGGGCGTCCGCGTGCGCGTGCGTGGCGTGATACGCCTGGTGCATCGCGTGGATCACGGCACCCGAACCGAGGAACAACAGCGCCTTGAAGAACGCGTGGGTGGCCAGGTGGAAGATGCCGGCGGCCATCGCGCCCGTCCCCACGCCCAGGAACATGTAGCCGAGCTGGGAGACGGTGGAGTACGCGAGCACCCGCTTGATGTCCCATTGTTTGAGCGCGATGGTCGCGGCGAACAGCGCCGTGAGCGCGCCCACGCCCGCCACGACCACCTGCGCCGCCGGGGCGAGCGCGAACAACACGTTGGAGCGCGCCACCAGGAACACGCCCGCCGTCACCATCGTGGCGGCGTGGATCAGGGCCGACACCGGTGTCGGACCGGCCATCGCGTCCGGCAGCCAGGTGTAGAGGGGGATCTGCGCCGATTTCCCGGTACAGCCCAGAAACAGGAACAACGTGATGGCGGTGACGGCCGCGCCGCCCGCCGGCAGAACGGCCGGCGCCTTGGCGAACACGTCTTCGTAGTCGAGTGAGCCGGTGTACTGCCAGATCAGGAACATCGCCACGAGGAAGCCGCAGTCCCCGATGCGGTTCATCACAAACGCCTTCATCCCGGCGTCGGCGTTCACCTTCTCGGAGAACCAGAACCCGATCAAGAGATACGAGCAGAGTCCGACGCCTTCCCACCCGACGAACGTCACCGGGAAATTCGCGCCAAGCACCAGCAGCAGCATGAAGAACACGAACAGATTCAGGTAGGCGAAATAGCGCGCGTACCCTGGGTCCTCGCGCATGTAGCCCACGCTGAACACGTGGATCAGAGCGCCCACGCCGGTGACGATGAGCACCATCACCGCCGAGAGCGGATCCACCTGCAGCGCGTAGCCGACGTGCAGACTCCCCACCGAGATCCAGTCCCAGTAGTGAAACACCACCGGGCCTTCCGGATGGGCCACGGCGAGCGCCCGGACGACCAGCACGCCGACGCCGAACGCGGCGACGAGCACGCCCACGCCGATCGCGGAGACGGCGGTCTTGGCCTGCGGCCGCACCAGCGCCAGCGTGGCGTTGAGGATGAATCCCAGCAGGGGGAGCGCCGGGACCAGCCAGACGAGATCCATCGGGGTCGCCGGTCTCAGCCTTTGAGGAGGTTGATGTGCTGCAGGTCGACCGTTTCCTTGTGCCGATAGACGGCGAGGATGATGGCCAACCCGACGGCGGCCTCCGCCGCGGCAACCGCCATGACGAAGAACACGAAGATCTGCCCGCTCGTCCCGAGTTGCTGAGCGAACGCCACGAACGTGAGGTTCACGGCGTTGAGCATCAGCTCCACGCACATGAAGATCACGATGGCGTTGCGGCGCAGCAGGACACCGGCGGCGCCGATCACGAACAGCACCGCGGAGACGGCGAGTGAGGGACCGAGCAGCATCAGAGCTTCCGCTTGGCCAGCACGACCGCCCCCACCACCGCGGCGAGGAGCAGGAGGCTGGTGATCTCGAAGGGAATCAAGAACGCGTCGAACAGCGGCACGGCCACCACGCTCACCACGCCCTGCTGCTGCTGGGCTGCGGCCAGGGTACCGGGCGGCAGCCGGATCGCGTCCGGCGGCACCGCCTGCCCCAGCCCTCTGAGCTGGAACAGCAGCGCGACCCCGAGCACGCCAGCGACCGCCGCGCCGAACAACCCGCGCACGTCCCCCGGGCCGCCGCGGCCCATGTTCAACAACATGATCACGAACAGGAACAGCACCATGATGGCGCCGGCGTACACCAGGATCTGTAAGATCCCGATGAATGCCGCGTCCAGCAGCGTGAACAGCACCGCGAGGCAAAACAGCGTTTGGATCAGCCACAAGGCGCTCGCCAGCGGGCTGCGGCGGCTAATGCACAACGTGGCGGCGACGACGGCGAACCCCCCGAACCCCCAGAAGACGATCTCGACCAGGTGCGCCCCGATCCAGCTCATGCGATCACTCGCCCTTCGGGTCGGAGGGATCCCACAGGGTCGACACGGGGTGTGTCTGCGCGCACAGCCGCTCGAGATCGTACACGAACCGATCGCGCGAGAACTCGGCGTTCTCGTAGTGCACGCCGACGTGGATCGCCTCCTCGGGACATACCTCCTGGCAGTAGCCGCAGAAGACGCAGCGGAATTCGTCGATCTCGTAGATCAGCGGATAGCGGTTCCCCTCCTCGTCTTCCCCCGGCACGAGTTTGATGCAGTTGGCGGGACAAATCTGGGGACACAGGCCGCAGGCCACGCATTTGGCCCGTCCCTGTTCGTCGGTGAGCATGCGATGCGTGCCGCGCCAGCGCGAGGAGATCGCGTAGTCGTCGCTGGCCTTCTCCTCCGGGTACTGCATCGTGACCTTCTTCCGGAAGATGTGCGCGAAGGTCAACGCCAACCCGCTCAACGTCGCGCGCACGTAGGAGGTCTCCCCCTGCGGCCGCTTCATCACCTTCACGGTGATCGCCATCAGGCCTCCCCTCCATCCATCGAGCCGCTCACCAACCGTCCGCGGTCGAACAGGAAGAACAACGGCACCGCCATCGCCAGGTTGATCGCGAACAGGACGCCCGCGAAGCGGCCGTCATAGGCCCACCCGAGCCGATCGTGCAGGTACCAGATCGACGTGGCGATCACCATCAGGTAGACGAGGGCGAGCGGCAGCATGACCTTCCAGCCGAGCGCCATCAGCTGATCGTAGCGAAACCGCGGCAGGGTCCAGCGAATCCAGACGTAGAGAAAGATGAAAAAGCTCGTCTTGAGGACAAAACTGAGGGCCGTGAGCGCGGTCAGCCACCACGTCCACGGTCCCTGGTTGTCGCGCGCCCAGAACGGAATGTCCCAACCGCCGAAAAAGAACGTGGCCATCAACGCCGAGGCGGTGACCATGTTGGAATACTCGGCGATGATGAACATCGAGAACTTCATCGAGCTGTACTCGGAATGGTAGCCGGCCACGAGCTCCGCTTCGGCTTCGGGAAGATCGAACGGGACCCGGTTGGTTTCCGCGAACGCCGCAACGGTGAAAATGAAATACGCCAGGGCGAGCGGAAACACGTTCCACTGCAACAGCGAGCCCTGTTGTTTCGCCACGATCTCGGAAAGGGTGACGTTGCCCGACAACAGCAGCACCGCGACGGTGCTCATGCCCATCGCGATCTCGTAAGAGATCATCTGCGCCGACGCCCGCATCCCGCCGAGCAGCGCGTACTTGTTGTTCGACGACCAGCCCGCGAGCACGATGCCGTAGACCCCGAGCGAGCTGATCGCCAGGATGTAGAGGAAGCCGACCGGCAGGTCCGCGACCACCATCGACACGTCACCCCAGCGCGTGGGAAGCGGCGCGGCAAACGGGATCACCGCGAACGTCAACAACGCGGGGATGAACGCGATCGCCGGCGCCAGCACGAACAGCCAGCGATCGGCCGTGGCGGGATAGGTCTCCTCCTTGAGGATGTTCTTCAGGCCATCCGCCGCGGGTTGCAGCAGCCCGAGCGGGCCGACCCGGTTCGGCCCGAGCCGGTCCTGCATGAAGGCGCAGACGCGTCGCTCGAACAAGGTGATCAGTGCCACGCCCAGCATGATCACCGTGAACACGAGCAAGAGCTTGAGGATGGAGGCGATCAGGAAGAAGCTCATGCCGGCACCTTGGCACCCACCGGCAGCGTCTGCCCCGCGAGCCCGAGGGTCGCATACGACAATCCACCGAACCCGTCCACGGACGCGGCCAACTGCTCGAATACCTCTGCCGCCGAGCCGGGCGCCTCCCCACCCTCCAACGTCGCCAACAGCTCACCGAGCGCCCACCAGGCGGGGCGGGCCATGCCGGGAGTCGGCTTCGCCTGGAAGTAGCGCTGCACCCGGCCGTCCCGGTTGACGTAGGTCCCGTCTTCTTCAGCCATGTTGGCGAGCGGCAGCACCACAGCGGCCGATCGCGCGCTCTCGGGCAGCACGGTCCCTGCGTAAATCAACGCCCCCGCGGTTGGCACGGCGACTTCGGTCTCGTCGAGCAGCAGCACGACCGCGGCCGTGGCGGCGGCCTCGAGCGCGCCGGCGAAATCCCGCGTGTAGCCCAGCCGCGTGGCCCCGGCCCCGTTTGGCGCCCGTTCGGCGCGCAACGCCAGGTTGGGCACGCCCGCGAGCGCCGCCTCCTCCCCCATCACGGCCTGGAACGCACCGGTCCATTTGAGCCGTGCGAACAGCCGCTGCGCGAGATACAGCGCCTCGGTCGAGGCCCTGGGATTCGCGATCGTCACGGCCCGGCCGCCGGCGCCCTGGACAATCGACTGTATGCGCGCCAACGCCTCGTCCCAGTCCACGGCATGGAACTCGGCGCCGTCGCGCACCAGCGGAGCTTCGATCCGGTCGCCGCGGTTCATCCAACGGTAGTTGGCACGGCCGTGATCGCAGATGAAGTACCGGTTCACGGCGAGGTTGGGTCGCGGCCGCACCCGGACCACCGTGTTGTCCCGCAGGTCGAGCGTGACGTTGCACCCTTGCGAGCAGCCGGTGCATACCGACGCCGTTTTGTCGAGCTCCCAGGCGCGGGCCTTATGGAGGAAATCCTTGGACAGCAACGACCCCACCGGACACAGGTCCACCACGTTGCCGGCCCATGGATGATCGAGTCGCGCGTCGGGGTGGATCCCGATGGTGGCGCGATCGCCGCGTTCGGAGACGTTGAGCACCGGCTCCTGGGCAACGTCCTCCATGAAGCGCACGCAGCGCGTGCACAGAATGCAGCGGTTCGGCACGTACAACACGTCCGGACCGAAGTCCTCCACCGGATTGAAGCGCTTGGCGTACTCGGTGTACCGCGTGTTGGCGCGGCCTTCCTGGAAGACGAAATCCTGCAGCTCGCACTCCCCAGCCTGATCGCAAATCGGGCAATCGAGCGGATGATTGATCAGCAGGAACTCGAGCACGCCCTGGCGCGCCGCTTTGGCGTCCGCCGACTGCGTGTGGACGACCATCCCTTCGGTCACGGTCGTCGCACAGGCAATGGCCAGCTTGGGTGCCTTCTCGACGTGCACCAGGCACATGCGGCACACGCCCGCCACCGGGAGCCCCGGGTGATAGCAGTAGTGCGGGACCAGCACCCCCGCCTGCTTGGCGGCTTCGATGACGAGCGTCCCCGCCGGGACACTCACCGGCGCGCCGTCGATCGTCAGGTTGATGACGTTGTTAGCCACGGAGATCGCCTGGCCCAGGATTCCCGTGCGCTAAAGCGCCGGCTCGGCGTACCGGCCCGTCCTGAAGGACGGAAACCCGGCGCCCTTTAGGGCGCGCTCCGGAGCCGAGCCGGCCCTTTAGGGCACGGAAAGCAGCGCGCGTCACCAATCGAATCTTGGTCACGCGGCTATCACCGGCTTGCGGCGCCCCGTGATGTAGTCCTCGAACTCCCCGCGGAATTTCTGGATGCCGCTCACCACCGGCGCCGCGCACGAGTCGCTCAGCACGCAGATGGTCTTGCCGGTCATGTTCTCGGACAACTCGAGCAGCAGGTCGAGATCGCTCGTCTTGCCCTGGCCCGCGAGGATGCGCTCGAGGATCTTCGTGGTCCAGGCCGTGCCCTCGCGGCACTGCGTGCATTGCGCGCACGACTCGTGCGCGTAGAACCGCGCCAGCCGCATGATCTGGTAGACCATATCGGCCGAATCGTCGAACACGATCACGCCACCCGAGCCGAGCATCGTGCCCTTCGCGACGCATCCCTCATAGTCGAGCAGCGTGCTCTCCGTCTCCTCCCGGTTCAGGATCGGCACCGAGGAGCCCCCGGGAATGCAGGCCTTGAGCGTCCGGCCGGGCGGCATCCCGCCGGCGAGATCGTACAGCAGATCCTTGAGCGGGAATCCCATGGTGACCTCGTAGTTGCCGGGCCGGGCAATGTGCCCACAGACCGAGAACAGTTTGGTCCCGGTGCTCTTGGGATTCGACAGACAGAGCTTCTGGTGCCACTCGGCGCCATGCTTCAGGATGTGTGGCACGGCGGCCAGCGTCTCGACGTTGTTGATCGTCGTGGGCATCCCGAACACACCGCTCGCGGCCGGGAACGGCGGCTTGATGCGCGGGTTGCCGCGCTTGCCCTCGATCGAATTCATCATCGCCGTCTCTTCACCGCAGATATAGGCGCCGGCCCCGCGGTGCAGGTGGATCTTCAGATCGCCGAATACCTTCGCCGTCATGGCCTCCGCCAGCGCCTTCTCCATGATGGCGAACGGCTCGGTGAACTCCCCGCGGATGTAGATGTAGGCGACTTCCGCCCGGATGGCGTGCGCCGCGATGGCGGTGCCCTCGAGCAACGCATGCGGGGTCCAGCGCATGATCTCGCGGTCCTTGAACGTGCCCGGCTCGGATTCGTCGGCGTTCACGCACAGGTAGTGCGCCCGTTTCTTTTCCTTCGGCATGAACGACCACTTGAGGCCCGTGGGGAACCCCGCACCGCCCCGGCCCCGCAGCCCGGACGCCTTCACCGTTTCCGTGACGGCGTTGGGATCCTGCTTCAGGGCGTCACGCAACGCCTCGTACCCGCCGCGCTTGACCCAGCCCTTGTAGGTGCGGGCCTCCGCGTCGCCGAAGTACTTCGACAGCACGACGGTCTCTTTCGGGTGCGGCTTGTGGGGGAAGCCCACTACCGCCCCCCTCCCAACCAATCGAATGCGGAATGCGGAATGCGGAGTGCGGAATTGAAGGGGCTGGGCCGATCCTCTCGGCGAGCCACCACGCTCGACCTCCGAACGGTCAATCCCGCATTCCGCATTCCACATTCCGCATTGTGGTCATTCCGCATTCCGCAATCCTCTCTCACAAGTACTTCTTGAGCAGCTGAGGCACGGTGCCCGGCGTGACGGATTCGATGAAATCGTCGTCGATCATGATCGGCGTCGCGAAGCCGCAGGCGCCGAGACATTCGACCTCGATGACTGTCCACTTACCGTCCGCGCTGGTCGCGCCCAGCTCCTTGGCCCCGGTGTGCTCGAGCAGGGCCTGCACGACCGCTTCGGCCCCGCACAGATTGCAGGGCGACGTCGTGCACACCTGCACGAAGTGCCGCCCGACGGGGTGCTGGTGGTACATCGTATAAAAGGTGACCACCCCTTTGACGTAGGCCGGGGTGAGCCCCAGCACCTCGGCGACCTCCGCCACATCGCGGTCGGAGATCCAGCCGCGCGCGCCCTGCACCAGCCAGAGCGCGGGCAAGAGTGCCGCCTGTTTGTTGGGGTACCGGGTCAGGATCCGATCCAGATCCGCGAGCGTCTTGCCGACGAACACCGGCTGGACCGCTTCCGTCCCCTCCGGCGGATGCGCCGCGCCGCTCACCGGTCCACCTCCCCCATCACGATGTCGACCGACGCATTGATCGCGATCAAGTCGCTCAACAGGTGCCCCTCGGCCATCTTCGAGATCGCGGCGAGGTTGATGAACGCCGGCGGCCGGATGCGCCAGCGCACCGGCTTGGCGGTCCCGTCGGACACGAGGTAGTTGCCCAGCTCGCCTTTCGGATTCTCGATGCCGACGTACGCTTCGCCCACGGGCGCCTTGACCCCTTCCATCACCTGCTTGAAGTGGAAGATCATCGCCTCCATGTCGCTCATCGCCTGCGATTTGCGCGGCAGGATGACGCGCGGGTCGTCCACGTTGATCGGCCCGTCGGGCAGCCGGTCGAGCGCCTGATTCAGGATGCGGTTCGACTGATAGCACTCTTCAAGCCGCACCAGATAGCGATCGTAGACGTCGCCGTGCTCACCCACCGGAATCTCGAAGTCGTACGTCTCGTAGTCGAGGTACGGCTGGTCCTTGCGGAGGTCCCACGGCACGCCCGACGCGCGCAGCATCGGGCCGGAGAGCGAATAGTTGATCGCCTCCGCGGCCGTCAACACGCCGACACCCTGCGTCCGGCCCGCCCAGATCGCGTTGCGCGTCAGCACGCGGTCAATCTCGCCCAGGGTGTCCGGAAACGTCCGCGTGAACTCCCGCAACCCGGTGACGAAGTCGTCGGGGATGTCGGCCATCATCCCGCCAATGCGGGTGAGGCTGGTGGTGAGGCGCGCGCCGGTCCACATCTCCTGCAGGTTGTAGATCAGCTCGCGCTGCTGGAACGCCCACAAGAACGGCGTGAACGCTCCCAGATCGATGGCGGTCGTGCCGAGCCAGACCATGTGCGAGATGATGCGACTCATCTCGCAGGCGATCACCCGCAACACCGTGCAGCGGGGCGTGATCGTCATCCCCATCAACCGTTCCGCCGTGAGCGCCAGCGCCACGTTGTTCGCCATCGGCGACAAGTAGTCGGTGCGGTCGGTGAGGGGAATGATCTGGTTGTAGTGCCGGTACTCTCCCAGCTTCTCGAACCCCGAGTGCAGGTACCCGAGATGCGGGATGACCCGGATCACCGTTTCACCGTCGAGCTCCACCACCAGCCGCAGCACCCCGTGGGTGGCCGGATGCTGGGGACCGAGGTTCATCAGCAGGTGCTCGCCGCCCAACTCCCGCTCGTCGCCCGGGGTGGGAGCGGCGGCGACCCCAAGCGGCACGCGCACCGGCTGTCCGGCCGCGTCGACGCCGGGAGTCGCAAGATCCAGCTCGACGGTCCGCTTGCTCACTCGGACCCCGCGATCTTCCCCCGCTCCCCGCGGCGCAGCCGCTCGCGCATGTCGGCGGGCAGCTCGTCGAAGGACTCGGCGATGGACAGCTCCTCGAGCGAGTAGTGCGCTTCCGGGTTGGCGTTCAACGCCTGGCGGGTCTGCTCGGCGCGACTGAAGCGGCCGCGCAGCGGGAAGTCTTTGCGCAGTGGATACCCTTCGGCGTAGGTCTCCCACATCAGAATGCGGCGCAGGTCGGGGTGCCCGGCGAACACCACGCCGAACATGTCGTAGACCTCGCGCTCCAGCCAGTTCGCCCCGGCCCACAACGGGGTCACCGAGTCGACCGCCAGCTCGCCTTGCGGGTTGAGCTCGACCTTGACGCGCAGCGACGTCTTGCGCTCGAGCGACCGGAGCACATACACCATCTCGAGCGCCCGTTCCCGGTCGCGGAACTCGACCGCAGTGACGTCCACCAGGTAGTCGTAGCGCTCACCGGGCGTGTCGCGCAGCCAGCGCATGACGTCGCGCAACGCGTCGGCACGGATGACGACTCCGGTCAGACCGTCGCGCGCCAGGGCGACGCGGCCGATCGCGTCACCGAAGGTCGCCCGCATGCGCTCGACGGTCGGATTCACGCCGAGCGGAACTGGTGGACGGAGTTGCCGAAGGGCTCCGAGATCTCGTCGATCTCGTCGGGCGGCAGCCGCAGGCCGCGCTCGTCGAGCGGCTGCTCGCCACGGCGCGCGACCGCGTCGAACAGCGACTCGCCCTTGATCTTCTTGTGCAGCAGCAGGATGCCGTACAGCAGCCCTTCGGGGCGCGGTGGGCACCCCGGGACATAGACGTCGACCGGCACGATGGTGTCGATGCCCTGCACCATCGCGTAGTTGTCGAAGATGCCGCCGGTCGAGGCGCAGGCCCCCATCGAGATCACCCACTTGGGCTGCGGCATCTGATCGTAGATGCGGCGGATGACGGGTGCCAGCTTGAACGGCAGCCGGCCGGCGCAGATCAGCACGTCGGCCTGGCGCGGCGAGAACGCCTGGCGCTCCATCCCGAAGCGGGCGAAGTCGAAGCGGCTCGCCGCCGCCGCCATGAACTCGATGGCGCAGCAGGCGGTGCCGAACGGCATGGGCCACAGGGAGTTGGCGCGCGATCGGTTGACCGCCCAGTCCACGGGCTTGTCGAGGTGGGTGACTTTGAGCACCCAACTCACCAACTCTTCGAATCTGGTGAGTTGGTAGTTTGGGCTGGCGGCTATGGCCTTCGTTTCCAAAACGTGTTTCATCTCAACCTCTAAATGCGTATGGAGAAAACCGTATAGTTGAGAATCGTAGGGAAAAATCGTACGTCTCCTCCGTACGCCTTATCCCCCTACGTCTTTCTCCTTACGATGTTAGTTCCATTGGAAGGCCCCCCTCTTCCAGATATACACATACCCGACGGCCAAAATCACCATAAACACAATCATCTCGATCAATAGAAACCCGGTCGTCACCGTCGCCGACCCGCCCGCGAAGATGGCCGCCCACGGGAGCAGGAAAACCGTTTCGATGTCGAAGACGATGAACATCATGGCGACGAGGTAGAACTTGATCGAGAACCGTTCGCGCGCGCTGCCGATCGGCGTCATCCCGCTCTCATACGGCATCCCCTTCACGGCCGTGGGCCGGCGTGGCGCCGCGAAGTGGGAGACCACGATGATCAGCGCGGCGTTCGCGGTCACGAACGCCAACAGGATCAGGAAGATGCCGTAGGGTCGGAGCACAGGCTTCGGAGCACGTTCTCGTGAAAGATTTCACTCGTGAAAAATTTCACTTAGGGCGCCTAGAAGCTATCCGCCGCAATTCTCCGTGTCAACCAAATGACGTGGCGTAAGTGTAGATGCCACCGTTAGATTGCGCCGCCATGTCGATCAAGTCTGACCGCTGGATCCGGCGCATGGCGAGCGAACACCGCATGATCGAACCGTTCGCCGACAGTCAAGTGCGCGCGGGGGTGATTTCCTATGGGGTCTCCTCCTACGGCTACGACATGCGCGTGGCCCCGGAGTTCAAGATCTTCACCAACGCCCTCTCGGCGATCGTCGACCCCAAACAGTTCGACCCGAAATCGTTCGTCGAGTTTTCGGGCGAGACCTGCGTCGTGCCCCCCAACTCCTTCGCGCTGGCTCGCTCGGTAGAGTATTTCCGCATTCCGCGCAACGTGCTCACCATCTGCGTCGGCAAGAGCACGTACGCGCGCTGCGGGATCATTACGAACGTCACCCCATTCGAGCCCGAGTGGGAGGGTTTTGTGACGCTCGAGATCTCCAACACCACCCCGCTGCCGGCCCGGATCTATGCCAACGAAGGGATCGCCCAGGTGCTGTTCTTCACGGCCGACGAGGGCGACGAGTGCGAGCAGAGCTACGCCGACAAGAAGGGGAAGTACCAGGCGCAGGTGGGGATAACCTTGCCGAAGCTGTGATGCGCAGCCGAACAGTTGTCAGTCCTCAGTCATCAGCAGTCAACGACAGACCACTGATGACTGTCTTTCTACGGAACTACCCCCCCCGCCACCCTCGCCACCCACAACCCCGAATTGATGTCGCTCGCGTAGATGAAGCCGTGGTGCGGGATCGCACTCCAGGTGAGCGCCATGTTGGGCCGGTACCCTTCGAGCGACCCGGTGTAGAGGTTGCCCACTGCGCGCCCCTGGGCCCGTAGATCGCCGCGCAGCTCGCCGCTCACGTCCACAACCCGGATGCCGCCGTCGTAGCCCCCGATGTAGGCCAACCCGTCTTGCACGGTGATGTTGTGCACGCCGAACTCGATCGGATCGTAGAACGCCACCGGGCGGGGATTCTCGAGATCACTCACATCGACCACGTGCATGAGCCCCCGCGTGGCGAACCGCTCGCGCGAGAACAGATCCGCTGTCCCGGGATACGATTCGTCCCCCAGAAAGACGTAGTTCCCCGAGCGGAACACGGCGTGCGTCCCCGCGATGAAGCCGGGCGGATAGAGTCCGGCGTGATTGTAGGTGTATCGGGCGACGAATTGCGGATTCGTGATGGTACCGCCCTTGATCCCGTTGCCGACGTCGAGAATCACCAGCCCGTCGCGCCAGTACGCGAGGTAGGCCAGTCCGTTCTCGACGAACACGTCGTGGAGGTAGCGCTGCGGAATGATGTTGAGGAACTCCACCGCGTACGGTACGGCGGGGATGTCACGCGGCACCTCCCACCGGGCCACCTGCTTGGGGGCACGCGGGTCGGCGAAGTCGATGATCCGCAGCGACCCGGTCGCGTCGTCCGTTGCGAAGACGTAATGCTGGTACACGAACGCGCTGTGCACGCCGCCGGTTACCGTCTCGGTGAACTCCGACAAGGGCGTCGGGTGCCGCGGATCCGCGGCGTCGAAGAATACCAGGCCGTTTTTGCGGCTGCTCGCCCCTTCGCGGCTCACCACGAGGATCTTGCCGTCGGCGCTGGTCATCACGTCGTTCACGAGCCGCGCGTCGACCGTCAACGAATCCACCAGTCTGGGCGCCGCCGGGTCGCCGATGTCGAACACGTACACCGCGCTCCCGATGGTCGACATGTAGGCCACGTCGCCCACCGGCCAGATCTCCCCGCCCTGGACATCCTTGGGCAACGCCGTGTGGGATACGAGATCGACCCACCGCGTGTCGCGACGCGGCAGGATCTGCACCGCGGCCGAGGCGACGCGGTTGCCGACGGTGGCCGTGACCGGGTAGGTCCCGGGAATGCGGGCCACGAGGCGGCCATCGGGGAACATCTCCGCGCCAGCCCCGGTCACGCTCCAGTGCACCCGCACGCCGCCCACACGGCGGCCGGCGGGCCCGCGCGGTTCCGCCCGCAACGCCACGACGTCGCCAACGCGCGCCGGCGCAGGCGCGAGAATCCGTAGCGTCGCGACGGGATTTGCCCGGACGGTGATGTCGTAACGGGCGGTCAAGGCGCCGAGGGTGGCCCCGATCGTGGTGCGTCCCACAACTTTCGCCCGCACGAGGCCGCTGGGCGAAACTTCGGCGACGTTGGGCCCGAGCGAGTGCCATTGGATCCCCGCGGTCGCCGGGCCCGCGTCCAGCGGGTCGCCGACCGCGGTGTGCGCGCGCGCCGAGAGATGCAGACCTTCGCCCACGACCAAGTCGGGGCCCCCGTCGGGTGCTACGATCTCGAGCCGCACCGGCGCCCGCTCCGCAATGTCGAGGACCGCGAACCCCGGCTTGCCGCCGACCAGGGCGAACACATACGTCTGCCCGGGGCGCGTCGTGGTGACGAGGCCCGTGGTATCGGCTGCCGCGATATCGAACGGCGTCGCGAACCACACGGTCGGCGCGCCCGTCACCACGGCGCCGCTCGCATCCTTGGCCGTGACCTGGAAGCGGATCGTGTCCCCGGCCGTCACCGCCGCGCGCGCGGGACTCACCTCGACGGTAGCGACCTGCTGGGCGGGGAGTGCGCCGGCGAAGAGCAGGAGCGCGACGCAACCGAACGACGCGCGGAGCGCACGCTCGGAACCGCTTCCAGGGTGTGACATGAGACCTCGCCTATTTCGGATTCAGTATCTGGTCGATCCGCGCCAGGAGCTGTGCCACGTGCGCCCGCGTGGGCCGGTCGACTACCCGCGCCTGCGCCCCCCGCAGCACGCCCGCCACGTCTTGCAGCTCGAGGCGCGCCATGGCCTGCGCGTCGCCGGGTCGTGGCGGCGGCGGCTGGAACCCCGCAAACCCCTGGAACGGACTTGGCGGTGTCACGAGCGGGGTGTTCAGGAGCCGGTCCATCTGTGCCACGAAGGCGGTTTGCAAGTTCCGCCGGTAGCCGTCCACGACGGGAGTGCCGCGGTACTCCGCGAATATGCCGCGACGCACGTCCCCAAACAGGTCGGCGAGGGTGTACGCCTCCCCAGCGGGTTGCGTGGCCTGCTGGTCGGCGAGGCGGGACAACCGCGCGTCCTGGAACAGCGCGTTCAGCACGGCGGTTTGGCGCACCCGCACCCGCTCGACAAACCCGGCGGGCTCGATGCGCCGCAACACCTCGGGATCGAAGAAAAACGTCGGCGTGGCGAACGCGTTCTCGTTCAGGAACCGCACGGCCTCGACTTGGCGCGCGCGCGGCACCGGGGTGTGGATGACGCCACCTTGCGACGGGTACTTTTCGTGCCGCAGCACCCCACCCACCATCACCGCCACGTGATTCATCTCGAGTCCCCACTGTCCGATGAGCCGGCCATACAGATCATCGAGCAGATCGTAGTCCTCGAGCCGGTTCGTCGTAGCCGCGGGGATCAACATCGGGACCAATCGCTTCAGGTTGGCGAGACCGAAGCGCGTCGCTTTGACGGGGTCATCGCCCAGGGCCTCGGTCTGCGTGCGGGGATCGATGCCGTCGGGATTGCCGAACCGCAACCACGGCATCGCGTCCTGAAGTCGAGCCAGCGAGTCGAGGAACGGCCGCTCCGCTTCGGGACTCGTGGCGCCCGGCACGCGCCGGTAGCCCCAGTCGATCACGTAGTGATCCCAGATTCCGATTTTCGGCATCAGCTGCACGTCGTCCCCCGGCTGCGCCACGTAGTTGTTGC
>DATBLG010000112.1:0-8891 GCA_036555485.1 Gemmatimonadales bacterium
AGATCCGCACCAACATCACATCGCTGTTCGTGATCTCGATCTTCGTCAACATCGGGATGTGGTTCGAGCGTTATGTGATTATCGTGGTCTCCCTCGCGTACGAGCCGTACTCGGAGTGGTCCAACGCCGGCTACAACCCGACCTGGGCCGACTGGGGCATCATGGCGGGGAGTTTCGGCTGGTTCTTCATGTGGTTCCTGCTGTTCGTGAAGAACTTCCCGGCGGTCTCGATCTCCGAGGTCAAGGAAGTGCTGCCGCCGCCGAAACTGACCAAGGGGAGGATCCATTGATGCTCCCTAAGTTCCTCACCGAGATGTTTCATCCGCCGATGACGCCGGGCGTGCTCGCCGTGTTCGGGCATCTGGACGCCACGGTCGACGCGATCGGCAAGCTCAAGAGCGGCGAGTACGAGGATCTCACGGTGTATTCGCCCATTCCCCGCCACGAGATCGAAGGCGCGCTCGACCAGCCGGTGAGTCCGGTGCGCATGTGGACCCTCATCGGCGGGATGACGGGGTGCGGCGTCGGGGCGTGGCTGACGTTGTACATGTCCTACGACTGGCCGGTCGTCGTGGGCGGCAAGCCGGTCGGCTCGATCCCGCCGTACATCATCATTATGTTCGAGATGACCATCCTGTTCGGCGCGCTCTCCACCATCCTGGGCATCATCTTCAACGCCCTGCATGCCCGGCGCCGCCTCGGCGTGATCGCCTATGACCCGCGGTTCACCAACGACAAGTTCGGCATCTTCGTCCCGTGCGGAACGGACCGGGCCGCCGCAGTCGAGGCATTGCTCAAGGGAGTTGGGGCCGAGGAGGCGCGTCATGTGTCGTAGGCCGATGGTCCTCGCCGCCGCGCTGATGGTGCTCGCCGCCTGCGACCCGGACTATGTGGTGCACCACGTGGGCTGGTTCTCCACCATGCGCCATCAGCGCAGCATTCGGCCCTACGGCATGCCGCGCCCGAGCGTTCCGGGAACGGTGCCGGTGACCGGCACGGAGCCCGATTCGATCGGGCTGGCGGCCGCGGACCGGGTGACCAATCCCCGGACCCGCACCTCGGAGTCCCTGAATCGCGGGAAGTGGGTGTACGAGACGTACTGCCAGGTCTGTCACGGCGAGACAGGCCGCGGCGACGGGCCGATTTCCGCGATGGCAGGCGGTCCCTTCTTTGGCGTCCGGTCGCTCGTGAACGACACCATCGCCCGTCGGAGCGACGGGTACCACTTCGGCGTGGTGATCCACGCGCCCAGCATGGGACGGGGTCTCATGCCGATCTACGGCGACCAGATCCACGGCACCGACCGCTGGGACGTCGTGAACCACATGCGGTTCCTGCAACAGCAGGCCCGCGCCGGGGGAAGCCCGTGAGCACCGCGACCGTGAACCGGACCGATCTGGCACAGAAGGCCCGGACGTTCCCCGTGAGCTCGTTTCGAGCGGTGGGCCTCGGCGCCACCGCCGTCGGTCTCGTGTTGTTGCTCCTGAATCTCAGAGGGCACGCCGACCGCGTCTGGTCCGCGTATCATTTCAACCTGCTCTTCTGGCTGGGCCTGGCCCAGGCCGGGGTGGTGTTTGCCGCGAGCCAAAAGCTGGCGAAAGGGCATTGGTCGGGGCTCGTGATCCGGTTTGCCGAGGCTTCGGTGGCGTTTCTGCCGGTGGGCGTGGTGCTCTTCCTGGCGTCGCTCTTCGGGCGCGGCCACATCTATTCCTGGATCGCGGAGCCGCGCACCGATCTCGGTTGGTGGCTCACGCCGTTCTGGTTCTACGTGCGTAACGGGGCGTTGCTGACGCTGCTCGCGTGGTTGTCCTGGCGCTTCGTGCGCGAAGACATGGCCCCGGACGTGGCCGAGCTGGCCGGGGGTGCCCCGGTCGAGCCGAACGAAGCGGCACGCGGGCGCATCAACCGCGATGCCGCGCTCGTGGTCGTCGGGTACGCGTTCGGCTACAGCTTGCTGGCATTCGACCTCGTCATGTCGCTCGCCCACAAATGGGTGAGCAACCTGTACGGCGCGTTCTACTTCATGGGCAGCTTCCTGGCCGCCCTGATGTGGCTGGCGGTGTTGAGCATTCGGATGCGCACGCGCATGGGGCTGGATGGTCTGTACTCAAAGAAGCAGCAACACGACCTCGCCAAGCTGTGCTTCGGCCTCACGGTGTTCTGGGCCTACCTGATGTTCTCCCAGTTTCTCGTGATCTGGTACGGTAATCTGCCGGAGGAGACCTACTTCATCTTCTATCGGTTGTGGGGAGTGTGGCGGCCGTTCGGGGTCGCCGTGTTCCTGATGGTGTTCCTCATCCCGTTCATCGGGCTGCTCGGGGAGAAACCCAAGAAAGCGCCGGCGTGGTTCCTGGCGATGGCGCTCGTGAGCCTGTCCGGCATCTGGATCGAGCGCTATCTCGAGATTGTACCGTCCATCAACGACGGCGCCGGTCCGGCGCTCGGACTGCCCGAGCTCGGCGCGTTGCTGTTCTTCGGCGGACTGTACGCGCTCGCCGTGGCATGGTTCGCGGGACGGTACCCGATGATCTCGCCCCGGCTCGCCGCTGACACGTTGGAGCGGGAGCACGGTCACTAGTTTCCATCGTGTTCACTCCCGGCAGCAGGTCGGGGTCGGTCGGCGGGCACCAAAGACGGGGATCGGGTTAGAATGGCACGGGTCCAGCCCTTCGGGAGCTCGAACAATGTTGCACCCTGACCAACAACGGTTGATCGGAACCGCGGCGCTGCTGTCGCTCGCCGCACTGGGTGTGCTGGGTCTGGCCTGCAGCGGGGATCCAGCGGGGCAAGGCAATGGCTGTCAGTCCACCGGCTCCGACGTCACCATCAATGCCCGGGACAACCTGACGTTCGACACGCCCTCACCAACCATCTCCGTGACCGAGCGAGTGTGCTGGCAGAACTTCGGAGCCGTTACCCACACCGTCACCTCCGACCCGTCTCTGCCTCCGGATTCGACGTGGAACCTGAATACGACGCTCACAACGAATACGGTCGTGATCAAGTCTTTCGGGGTGGTCGGCGACTATCCGTATCACTGCACCTTCCACCCGGGCACCATGCAGGGCACCATTTTCGTGCGCTAACCCCCTCCGACAATGGCTCCCGGCGCGTTTTTGGCCCCGGGAGTTTAGCTTTTCTTCATGAGCGAACCCCAGCGGTCCCTCGAGTCCTTCCGGCATTCTCGCGAGAAGATGAACGCTGCCATCCTCGAGGCCGTTGCCGCGCAGAGGGAGTCACCGAACCGGAGCTGCCCGACACGTTCGCGGTTGCGCTCGTCGTGGGCGGTTCGATCGTGATCCCCCACCTGCGTCGCGCCGTCGCCCGGCTCGAGGAGATGCCAGCGTCATGAGCCTCTGGCGCGCGGCGGCGGAGCTCGCGCGCGCTGGGAAAGGGGCGCTCGCAACGGTCGCGCGCACGTCCGGGTCGACTCCGGTCCCGGCCGGGACCAAACTGTTGATCGGGCCCGTAGGTCGGTTGCAGGGCACGATCGGCGGTGGGTGCGTCGAGGCGGACGTCCTGGCCGCCGCCGCGGACGTCCAGGACCGCGGTCCCCGTATCCTCACTCACCATTTGAATGCCGATCTCGCCGGCGATCTCGGGCTCTCCTGCGGTGGCACGGTCGAGATCGTGATCGAGCCGTTGGTGTCCGTCGACGGCTATGTGCGAGCGCTCGAGCAGGCCGCGGCCGCGGACTCAGGGGTGCTGACGACCGCCCTGGACTGGTCGGCCGGGCCACGCAAGGAATTCGCGCCCGGCGCGGTCGCGGCGATCGCGCCGCTTGCCGAATTGTCGAGCGATCGGGGAACGCTCATCGAGCGGCTGTCCTTGCCGCCGCGGGTGCTGGTGTTTGGGGCGGGGCACGTCGGCAGTGCCATCGCGCGGGCCGCGGACGCGGCGGGGTTCCGCGTCGTCGTGGTGGATGACCGGGCGGAGTTCGCGGACCCGGGCCGCTTCGCTCGTCATGTGACCGTCTGTGCCGCATCCGTAGACGAGGCCCTGTCACGCTTTCCCATCGGACCGACCGACGCCCTCGTCATCGCCACCCGAGGGCATCGTCACGACGCGGTGATCCTCGAGCGTGTCGCGGCGTCGGCAGCCGGCTATGTGGGGCTCCTGGGGAGTCGACGCAAGCAGGCGGTCGTGACGAAAGCGCTGGCGACGGCGGGCGTGCCCGCGGCGGCGCTGGCACGCGTGCGGGTGCCGGTCGGGCTCGCGATCGGGGCGGTGACGCCGGAAGAGATCGCCGTCAGCATCGTCGCCGAATTGATTCAGTGGCGTCGCGGGAAGGCGCTGCCTACGGCGCCGTCGGCGTAACCCGCCCGAGCAAGCGGCTGAGCGAGTCGGCCGTCAGCGGCCCCGCGATCTCGATCCGCAAACCGCCGACGAAACGGGCGAGACGCTCGTTCGCGATGCGACCCCCAAGCTGCAGCACCTCCCCCGCCGCCTCCATGCGCCGCTCGAACAGCTGGACCAGGACGCCATTGCCGATGTCCTGCTCCACGAGGACTTCACTGGCATCGGGGTTACGGCGCATGGCACGGATCGGGACTCCAGGAATCGCGGCCGGTGGGGCGCCGAGCAGGTCGCGCGCGGGCTGGTGCTCGATGACCGGCCATACCGAAGACAGGCGCTGGCGCGCGGGAGTGTCGCGCGCCGCGTCCCTCGGGGCAGCGGTCACCACGATGGCATTGCCCGCCACGGGCGCGGGTGCCACGTCGCGCAGTCCGGCACCGGCAGAGCCCTGCGCCAGTTGATCGGCGGCCTTCGCGACCTGTCGCCGTGCGTCCGCTTCTTCACGGGCGGCGGGGACGGCAGGGGGGCGATCCGCAGCGGCGCCTGGAGAGGAAACGGTTGCGGCATCGTCCGCGCGGTACATCCGCGAGGCTTCCGCTTCGTTGGAACGCCGCTGCTCCGCGGGTTGGGTCGGCATCGGGGCGAGTCGAGAGTCCAGTGCAAGCGCCTCCGGAGGAGCCTCGGCCGAGGTTTCGGTGGATAGCGGCGCATTCCGCGAGTCGCTCGCCGACCGTAAGACAGCCGTCGGGCCTCGGAGGAACCAGCCGAGTCCCACAGCCATCAGAACCGTGGCCGCCCATGCGAGCGGCATGCGCAGTCTCCACGCCACGCGCGGCCGCCGCAGTTGGTGCAGCGGCGGTGCCGCGCGCTCCGGGGTCGGGGGTACGGCCCGACTCAGCAGTGTGCTCGCTCGCTCGATCAGGGCCCGCTCCTCTTCCAGCCGGGCGCGGCACGCCAGGCAAGCAGCGAGGTGGGCGTCGAGACGCTCCGACTCGACCGGGGTGAGCTCCCCATCGAGGTAGGCGTGCAGGGTTCCGTCATCCACGTGCGACATGTTCGGCCTCGCTTCCCTTCTCGTATGCCTCGACCAGGCGGCGGCGGGCGCGTGACAACGTCGTGCCGACCGCGGTCCGCGCCAGTCCTGTCTGCGCGGCAATCTCCTCGTACGACATGCCGGCATCCCACAACAACAGCGCTTCACGGTCCCGCGGCGTCAGGTCGTCAAGCGCCCGCCGCACTCGGGCGCGGTCTTGCTCGTCGTGCAACGCCTCATCCGGCGCCGGGGTGACGGGCTCGGGTTCGCTTTTCAGGAGCGTGAGATGCCGCCGTTCCCGCGCCTGCCGCCGCGCTTCATCCCGCGCCATGTTCGCCGCCACCACGAAGAGCCACCCCCGTGCGTTCTCCGGCTGGTGCACCAGCGCTCGTGCGAACGCCTCTTGCGCGAGGTCCTCCGCACGCTCGGCGTCCCATACCTTGCGGTACAGGAAGCGCACGAGCGCGGAGTAGGTGCTGCGGTAAACTGCCGCCAGATCTTCGGGCATCGCCCTCGCTCACGACCGGAAGTCGCGCACCAGGGCTTCCAGCTCCCCCGCGCGCCACGTCTCTTTGCCTCCGGCTGCAATCTTGACGCTCACGCGCCCGCCCGCCACCAGCACCGCCGGGGTGAGCCCCACCGGTCGGGCCAGCTCAGGCATCGCGCGTAGCAGGGCGAAATACGCCTGGCTGAATGGCGCGACCGTGACCACGGGGAGAGAATCCACCTGACGCAAGTCGGTCCAGGTGCTGTCGCGCAGAATGAACAGGCGCCCCCCGATGCGTTGTGTCGGATTGATTCCCGCGCGGCCGCGGAGCAGCGCGTCCAACTCTTCCTGGTCCGCCTCGGCAGCCACGACGGACTTCGACGCCTGCCGGGCTTCACTCTGCGATAGCGCCACCGCACCGGAGCCGGACTGATCTCGCGGCGCGGCGGGCGCGTTGCGGCGAACGTCGTCTTCGCGGGCGTTCATGCCGGTGGCCACGGCGTTTGGCTCCTGCACCAAGTACGACGTGTACTCCGTGAGCACGCCGTAGCGCAGCGCCAGCTCCTTCAGCGCGCTCATCAACTCCGGCGTCTGGCCGTGCAAACGGATTTCGCGCGAAAGCGCCCCGGCTTTGCGAGCTGCCCACAACCGTGGGATGTAGTCGTTGGCCGATTGGTCGCCCGCGCCGGCCGTACCGGACCGGAACTGTTCCTCGGCGCCATTCCGCCGTCCACGAACCGCCACGGACCACTCTCTACGTCCCGCGCCCCGGTAACGTCCAAACACGACCATCTCGTCTCCGGCGAAGAGGTCGGGCAGCATTTCGGGCTGCAGGTCGTACAACTCCACCCCGCCTCCGGCGTCGATGGCGACGTCGGTGAGCACGGGGCTCGCGATTTTCCCGGCGAGCGCGCCGACCGCCTGCTCGATATCCCCGCCGGGGGTGACGTACTCCGTGACGCCGCGCGCCCGCTCCGTGAGCCGGTCGAGCAAGTAGGTGTTCACGTCGTACCCGATGCCGAATGAAAAGACCCGGTAACCGCCGCGCCGCTCGTCGGCCCGTCCCGCGATGCGCTCCGGGTCCTGCTCACCGACGGTAGGGAGACCGTCGGTGAGAAACACGACTACGCCGAGCGCAGCCGCGGCGGGCGGCAGGCTGTAGGCCTCCTCCAGCGCGCCAGAGATGTTGGTGCCGCCGTTGGCGTCGAGCGCTCGCACCCAATCCACGGCGCGCCGCCGCTGGTCCGGCGTGACCGGGGTCCACTCCGCGGCGAAGCGGCGTATGCCGCTCGAGAAGGCGACGATGCGGAACCGATCGCCTTCGCGCAGCGACCCGAGCAACTGCTCGAGAGCCGTTTGTGCCTGAGCCAGTTTGTCACCGGACATGGACCCTGATATGTCGAGCACCGCCACGACGTCTCGTCGCAACGCGGTGGCGACACGAGCGGTGCCCGGCGCCAGGAGCAGCATGTAGTAGCCGTCTTCTCCGACCGGTCGATGGGTGACGAGCGACAGGCCGACCAGGGCGCGGGAAAGCGGGAGGAAGAGATCGAGGTCGCCCCTCGCACCGGTGTCCGGCAGGGTGACTTCGAGTCGTCCGTTGGCGCGGCGGGTCCGGACCTGATGGGTGGGGGAGTAGGGGTCGCCGAAGCGGTCGGCGCTATCCACCGTGAGCCGGACGCTCCGCGCCGCCCCGGCGGCGCCGGGGCCGGTGCCGCTGGCGTAGCGAAATCGCCAGGCATCGCCCTGGCGATCCAGGATCTGCGTGTAGCGCATCGTGACTTTGCGCGTTTCCCCGGGATTGATGGGGAACACTCGCGCTCGGATCAAGCCGTGCCCGGCCAGCTCGATCAACGCCGGGTCGCGTTTGCGGCGCACGATCTCCTCGTAGATCGCGCGTGCCTGACTTGCGTCCATCGTCTCGCCGCGCAGCTCGGCATCCCCTTGCCACAACGAGAAGCTCCCGAACGTTGCCTCGCCGGGCAGCGGGTAGTGGTAGTCGCCCTCCCCGAGTCCGGCACCGCGGTTTTGGAACCATTCCTCCACGGTCACCTGGGCGACGCGCCCGAGCACGGTGACGGAGACGGCACTGCGGAGCTTCTCGACCCCCCAGCCCGGTGTCGGTCGAATCGGCTCGATCCAGCCTTGGGCGTGGAGTGCTATGGGGCTCAGGGCGAAAGTTGCCACGGCCAGGATGGCGGAACGGGAGCGCGTGTGCATCGGTTCGATCCTCTTGGAGTCGCCTTGAGAGACGTCGGAGGGGAGGAGGGATGCACACGTGGCCCGCAGGAGAACGCCAACGGCCTCTCAGGGCAGCGCGGCCGTGTTCCCGTCAGTTCCTGGCCGCGTGTTACTTGAGGGGATGGTGAACCCGAACAGGATGCTGGTCACCTTGATGGGTGGAACGGGACAATGGGGCCTCCCGTTTCGGTCGCCAAGGCGATATTGTGAAGGCGTTCACAAACCGATCGCGTACCCCATTTTCATGGGAGAATAAGCAATGCAGCGGAAGTGGATGGGCGCACTGGTTGTGCTCGGCGCGCTGGCATGTGGTGATAAGAAGGCGGAGAATGCGGCCGACCAAATGGCTCAGCCCGCCGCCTCGGATGCGGCAGCCCAGCCGACCGGGCCGGTGGTGGAGGTCAACATGACGGGCGCGGGCACGGTGTTCAAGTTCGAGCCCGCGGTGATCACCGTGCCGGTGGGCGGCACGGCACGCTTCATCAACGTATCAGGTGGGCCACACAACGTGGCGTTCTACCCGGATTCCATCCCGGCAGGCGCCGCTGACTTGCTGAACGCGGCGATGGCGAACCGGATGGACAACCTCGCCGGTCCGTTCCTGATCAACCCGAACGATCGCTATGATGTCTCGTTCGCCGGACTGCCAGCGGGTGTATACAAGGGGTTCTGCACTCCCCACCTGGCCCTCGGGATGAAGTTCACGCTCACCGTACAGTAGCAGCGCAGGTACCGGCCTCAGGGCCGGTAGCGAAACGGTCCCGGAGCGGATGCCGGGGCCGTTTCGTTTTTCACCAGGTCGTCAGGGGGATGCCGAGCCGCGCCACGAGGCGC
>DATBLG010000050.1:0-27878 GCA_036555485.1 Gemmatimonadales bacterium
GGCGCCCGCGAGACCGCCGCCAGACGGCGCGCTGTCAGCGATGCCGCCGAAGGCCGCGACGCGACTGTCGAGTACGACCCCGCCGCCGTAGGCACGCGGGCCCGGCAGCACCGGTTGTACGTACCAGCCGTCAATGTGCCCGTCCACTCCGACGCGTCCAACATATACGTTCGACTGCGGGCGACCTAGGATGTCCGCGCCGCCCAGCACGTAGATCCGCCCGCGTCGCACCACCGCGATCGCGCCGGCGACTGGCGCGGGAAGCGGCTCGATCGGGATGAATGGGCCCACGGCGGTGTCCGCTTCGACCGGTGCCAGGAACACGGTGGCGCGGGCGCGGCCTGCTGAATCGATGCCGCCGATGAGATACAGCGCCGCGCCGTCGAGCCGCGAGTTATGGCGATTGGCGAACGCCGCACTGGCGAACGCACGAGGGGCTGGAAGATCGTGGGGCCGGGTCCAGGTGCCGATCGGGCCGCCCGGTGCCGCGCGCGAAACGAACACCGCGGAGTCGGGCACCATCGCCGAATCGCCGCCCAACGGCTCGGCGCCACCGGCCGCGTAGAGCGTCACCCGCAGCGAACCGCCCGCGGGCACGGTCCCCACGGCCAACGCGACTCCGACCGGCGCGCGCGGGAATGCTGTGCGGGCTTGCCAGGCGAGCGTCGCCGGATCGAACACGACATGCGGCAGCACGTGGACGGTTGTGGTGAGCCCGTCGCCCGCCGTCGTGGTAACGGTGAGCGTGCCGCTCGCGGCGCTGTCCGGGACGACGGCGCGGATCGAGCGGTCACTCCAGCTGCCCGGTGCCACCGCTGCGAGGACGCTGCCGCCACCCGCCCGGGCAAAGGTCACCGTCCCACTCCCTTGAATGTCGCCGAAGCCGAAGCCCTCGATCACCGTGGACGCGGTGCGCACCAACAGCGGTTCGATGGCGCCGTCGACAAAGTCGATGCGCGGGGTCGATGGCGATGGACCGGAGCCATCGCCGCTGCACGCGATGGCACCGAGCAACGCCCCCAGCGCGAGGCTAGCGGCCCTCGGTGCCACGGATGAAGTCCACGGCCTGCGCCAGACGTTCGGCCACGGTCGCGAGGTCCGTCGTCCCCTGCGCGAGATCTTCGATCGCGCGCAACTGCTCGCCCGCCGCGGCAGCGACCGATTCGGAATCCTGAGTCGAAGCGGTGGCACCGGCATCGGCCTGGGTCAAGGACAGCGCCATACGAGCCGCGCGGTCCACCGTGGTCCGCGCAACGTCCGCCACGCGTTTCCCGGCGCGCGCCGTGCTGCCCGCAACCTCGGCGATCCGGTTGAGGTCGGGGAGCAGCGCGGTGGACGTCACGACCACTTCGCCCAGCTCGGCACGGATGCGCTCCAGGAGCTGGGCCGCGCGGTCGAGCGCCCGCAGTGTTTCCTGCACTGATCGGCCGACGTTGCGCGCCTGGCGGCCGGCTTCCTCGGCCAGTTTGTGGACTTCCTCCGCCACGACGGCGAAGCCGTGTCCGTGCACGCCCGCCCGCGCCGCTTCGATCGTCGCGTTGAGCGCCAGCAGATTCGTCTGGTTCGCCACGAACCCAATCGCTTCGGAGAACCGCTCTACCTGCGCCGCCACGTCGCGCAGCCGAACCATCTCAGCGGCGCCTTCTTCCGTCGAGCGTCCCAGCTCGCTGAGCCGACGGACGGCCTCCTGGGTAACGGTCCGCACGTGCGCGGCGGTCTTCTCCATCTGGTCGCCGGCTTCGCGAGTCTGATCGCCCGCGGCGGCGACGTCCACCGCGCCGCGTTGCAGCTCTCCGGCCTCGGTCGTGGCGCTGCCGACGAGACGGGTGGCCTGGCGCGCGCCCTCGCTGGCCCGCTGCGCCGAGGCAGCCACCTCCTGGCTCGACGCGTGGATCTCCTGGGTCGTGGCGGTCAGGGTTTGCACGTACTGCGTCGCCTGGTCGGAGGCGCCGACCACCGGCCGGATCGCGCGCTCGAGGGCCAGCATCAGGGCGATGTGTGGCGCCGCGAGATTGAGGATGTCGGCGTCCGAATTGCGGTACATCCACGGATCGGAGTGCCGGATGCTCCACAGGCCGATCAGCTGATCCCCGTGGAACAATGGAACCAGGATTTCCGACCCCGTGCGATCGCCGCCGGGGGCGACGGTGTCGCCGCGAGCCAGGTTGCGGGCTACCACCGGGCGCCGGCTGCGAACCGCCTCGCCGGTGAGACCGGAATCGGCATCGAAGCGAAATACCGCGGTCACGCCGTCTCGCATTCCAGTGTCCGCCACCAGCTCCATCTCGCGTCGCTGCGCATCGTAGCGCGCGAAGCCGATATGCTCCCACGGCACCAGACGCCGGGTGATCTCTTGGATATGGGCAAACGTCCGCGACAGGTTGATGTCGGTCGCGATCGCGTGAGCTAGGCGCTGGACCAGCAGCAGCTCGTCCGCGTGCACGCCGAGGCGAATCACGTATGCCGACGCGAGCGTGGCCCCCACCATTCCCGTCGCGACCACCAGCCACGGAGCCGCCGGCAGGTGGGAGTGCACCAACCAGAACCACGCCAGCGCCAACCCGGCCGATGCAGCGTAGACGATCGTCTCCCAGCGCGCGGTGAGCCGCGCGTCCAGCCAGGCAATCGAGCGGCTGAGGGCGAGCTCCAGATAGAAAGACCCGTTGACGATTACCATCATCAGAACGAGAAGCGCCGCGATCGGTCCGACGTTGTCCGCCTCGAGGGCGAGGGTCCCCGTAGCGCCGCCGAGGCGCTCGTAGATAATCCCCACGAGAGCCGATCCGGCGGTGAGGTGCGCTGCGTTCGACACGGCCAGGCGCATCGGCAGGCGCCGGAGCACCACGTCGCCCAGAACGGTGAGCAAGGGCGCGACGAGGGTAACGAACTCCCAGCCACGCTCGAGGATCGCGAACGTGGTGACGCCGAGCACATAGGACGAAAAGCCGTTGCCGGGGAGGGCAATGCCGAAGCGACGGGTGAGCGCGCCGACCGCAACGAGTCCCGCGAGCGCGGTCGGGAAGGTGCCGCTGGTGGACAACCGGCCGGTCGCATAACCGGCGAACGCGACTCCGAGGGCGAGCAGCGCGCCCAGCGACACGACGCCGGGGACGAGAGTCGCGGGCGCCGTTCTGAGACGGTGAAGCAGGCTCATGCCGGCTGTGGTATCGTAGAGATGCGCGCAAACTCGGCCGTGTGGCGCACCATGTCAAGCGCCGTTATCGTTCCCTCCATGCGCGTAAACATCGAGTATTGCGTCGTTTGAAACTACGAGCCGCGGGCCGCCGGTCTGGCGGCCGAGATCCGCAGCGCCTTCCCCGATGCAGAGGTCAAACTGATTGAATCGTCGGGTGGTGTGTTCGAAGTCGAGTTAGACGGGCGGCGTGTGTTCTCCAAGAAGGTCTTGGGACGACACGCCGCACCCGGTGAAGTGATGCGCCTGCTGCGGGAGGCCGGCCCTCGGCCGTGAAGATCGCCATCTCCACCGGTGGCGGCGACGCGCCGGGGCTGAACGCCGTCATCCGGGGAGCAGTGCTGTCAGCGGTGAATCGAGGCTGGCAGTGCGTCGGGGTGCGGCGCGGCTTTTCCGGCCTGTTGGGCGAAGACCTGCTGCTGCCGCTCGGCGCGAACGAGGTGCGCGGCATCACGCATCTCGGCGGCACCATCCTCGGCACCACCAATCGCGGCGACCCCTTCAAATGGCGCGAGCAGCGCCCCGACGGCACGTGGGTCGAGCGCGACCGCTCCGACGAGCTGGTCACCGCCTTTCACGCTTTCGAGCTCGACGCATTGATCGTGATCGGAGGCGATGGCTCGCTCACCCTGGCGCGCTTGCTGATGGCCAAAGGCCTTCCGATCGTCGGGGTTCCCAAAACGATCGATAACGACGTCGGCGGCACCGTCGCGACCTTCGGGTTCGACACCGCCGTGTCCACGGCGACGGACGCAATCGACAAGCTCCACTCGACGGCCGAGAGTCACGAGCGCGTGATGGTGGTAGAGGTCATGGGCCGGAATGCCGGCTTCATCGCCCTGCACTCCGGAGTCGCCGGCACCGCCGACGTCATTCTGATCCCCGAGATCCCGTTCGACATGGTCAAGGTGTGCGACAAGATCCGCCAGCGCGAGGAACAAGGGCGCCACTTCAGCATCGTGGTCGTGGCGGAAGGCGCGGTCGCGAAGGGCGGCATGGAGAACTATGTCGATTCCGAGCGGCGACGGCTGGGCGGCATCGCGGAGAAGGTGACGGAGGCCATCGAGCAGATCACCGGCAAGGAGACCCGATCGCTCGTGCTGGGGCACCTGCAGCGTGGCGGCAGCCCCACCACTTTCGACCGGCTGCTGGGGCTGCGGTTTGGCGCGGCCGCCGTGCGGCTCGTCGCCGCAAGGCAATTCGGGATGATGGTGGCGCTGCAGCCGCCCAACATCGTCCCCATTCCCATAGGTGAGGTCCTCTCCCGTCCGAAACGCGTGGCGCTCGATTCCGACGTGATCGCTACGGCCCGCGAAATCGGCATCAGTTTCGGGGACTGAAAACCAGGCGGTCGGTTGTACCCTGCGCAGGACATCGGCCCACCCCCCCCAGCTCGTTTAACATCGCCAACTCGTCCTTCGTCAATGGGTTGTGAGCGTGCCACCAGCTGGCACGGCACTTCCACTAGGCAGGGGGCGACCAGGAGGTCCCTATGAGAAAAACCATGCTGCTGGCCGGGCTCGCATTGGCGCTCGCGGCCGGTACCGCCTCCGCTCAGACGAGCGTTGAGTTGTCGCTTGGGTTCGGGGTGCCGCGCCCGTACGTATCGGGCTATGTGTTCGTCGGCCGGCCGCATTTGCGGTCGGTGTACCGGCCGTACCACTATCGTCCCTACCGCTATCACCGCCATGTCGCCCGACCTTACATCTATCGCCCAGCGCCGTTCAGCTATCGGCAAGAGCGCCGGGTGATCATCGTCGATCGTCATCGGCATCAGCGCTTCGATCGCGATCGCCGCGACCGGTTCGACCGCGAACGCCGCGAGCGATTCCGCGATCGGCATGACCGAGAGTAGTCGCGCGAACGAGGGCTAACGGCTGACGGCTGAGAGCGATTTGCTCTCGGCCGTTTGCTTTTTCAGGCCCGTTCTTTTTGAATTGACGCGTGCCTCAGACCCGCGACCATTTCCTCCCTCCCGATCCCCAGGCCTTTCTCGCCGCCAAACCCGCCACCGGGCGGGTGATCGTCATCGCGCCCACCCGGGCGGCGTGCGAGACGATCGAGTTGGCGTTGGGTCTGCATTTGGACACGCTGCTCGAGCGCGAGCACGGCGAGGACATCCGCCGGCTCGCCGGCTCGTCCACCGGCTTTGGGATCATGGCGGGCACGGGGACGGGGAAGACGCTCGCTATCCGGCCGATCGCCGAACGGATTCTCGGCGCTCCACTCAAGGTTGGTGTCGTCAACCGAGAGCGTGAGGCGACGCCGGAGACGCCGAGCTGGAATGTGGTGATCGTTACCACCGGTATTGCGCGCCGCTGGTTCGAGGATGGCTTGATCACGGCGCGGGACACCCTGGTGGTCGACGAGATCCATCAGACCTCCGCCGAGCTCGAGCTCTGCCTGGCGCTCGGGAAGCGGGCCCGGTGCCGCTTCATCTGGCTCTCGGCGACGGTCGACCCGAGCTTCTACGCGCGGTACCTCGACTCGGCAGAAGTGCTCGAAACCAGTGCCTTCGACCCGGCGCGGGCCGCGCGCGTGCGCGTGGTCCCGTTGCAGCCGCTCGCCTTTCTCGAGGAAAAGTTCGTGCGGCGTGTCCTGAAGGAGCGTCGCGGCGTGGCGGTCTTCGTCCCGACGCGCGCCGAGGTGGAAGAGCTGGCCGGCCGGCTCGGGGCTCAATGGCCGCGGCTCACGGCGGCGTTCTATCACGGTGGAGAGCCGATTCGGGTGATTCGGCCGTTCCTCGACGGCGAGGTGGAGCGGCCATTCCTGCTCGCGATGACGGCGGCAGGTCAATCGGCGCTCAACATCCGCGGACTCGATACGGTCGTGATCTACGACGCGCGGTACGCCAACGTGGTGGACCGTGGCCGCAACGTGCTCACCCGACTGTATCTCGGTGCCAATGAGATGCTCCAGATGGCGGGGCGCGTCCACGGGCGCGTGGCAAACGGCGAGGTGTACATCCTGAGCGACCGGAACCTCGCGTTTTCCGCGCTGCGACCCACGCCGCCCGAGTTCCAGCTCGCCGGCGATGCCGAGCGGGTCGCCATCACCTGCGCGGCGTTGGGCGTGGATGCGACCGAGCTCGATCTCCCGGTTCCCCTCGATCGGCAGGCGTATCGAGACGCGACGCGATTGCTCATCGAGCGCGGGCTCGTGGAGCAGGGGCGGCTCACCCGCTACGGGCGCGCCGTCGAGTCGATGCCGGTCGACCGGTCCTGGGGCGAGCTGCTGGTCCACGCCCCAACGGACCTCGTGCCGGTCGTCGCGGTGGCGTCCAACATCGACTCGCTGCACCGCATGACGCGCGAGACGCGAAACCTGAAAGGGCTGATCGTCCAGGGGAGTGATCACCTCACCGCCTACAACCTCTTCGCCGAGGCGGTGAACAAGCACGGCTACCTGGGCGAAGTGTACGAGCTGCCGCGGCACCTGTTCCGCGAGACGATCGATCGTTGGGCGGAGTGGCGCGGCGTGCTCATCAAGGCGCTCGAAGACGTCGCGCTGGGTGCCGCGTCGGCCTATCGACAGCTCGAGCTCCCGCTCCCGGAACGGTTTTCCATCGCCGACGAGCGGACGCTCGCGGCGTTTCAGGATCTCGTCGCCCGCATCCAGCCGTTCGACCTGGTGATCGACGAAGAGACGGCGGACGGACGGGAGGCGAGGGTGTCGCGGAATTCCGTGTGCGGCAGCTGGGGCGCGATCGCTGGCTCGCTGCGCTATTTCGCCGACCGGTTCGGCAATCCGCGCGCGGGAATCGAGGGAACGCAGCTCCCGGAGCGGCTTGTGCAGCGCTACGCGAAGCGCGGCGCTCCAGTCGTCGAGTTCGACGAGCGCCGCGGCCGTGGTCGACTCGTCGGCGTGCGCACGGTGGAATACTTCGGCTTCCTGCTCGAGCGCGAAGTCGAGCCGTTGCCCAGCCCGTTCCCGGCGGGGCTCGCCGATGCGGCGCGCGCGGCGCTGGTCGCCGCACTGCTCCAGGGCCGCACGCCTCACCCCGATCAGCGCGCCGTGCGGCGTGCCCTCGAGCGCTGCGGAGAGTACTGGCGGCGATCAGGAGGCAGCTTGGCGGAGGCGGCGAGCGATGACCTGGCGGCGCGGCTCGCCGCGCAGCTTGCCGGCGTCGACAGCTGGGAGGCGTTCATTGGCCGGACGCTGGCGCTCGACGCCGAGGCGATCGTGCCGTCGGACGTACGAGCGCGCCTCGATGCGCTGCCGGCGTCGTTGCACCTCTACGGCGACCGGGTGCCGCTGGACTATGACGTGGAGCCGTCCGGTGGCGTCGTCCGGCTGCGGCTGAAGGAGGGACAGGCGCGCCGGTTGCGGCCGCAGGATCTGCCGGCGCTGGACCGACCGGTGCGGTTCACGGTCATTCGCGGGAAACGTCCTGCTGTGCGGGCTGATTCACTCGAGGAGATGCATGGGCAGCTTACGGACTTGCCCCGAGTCGAGCGGACCCGCCTGGTGCGCGGGGGGCGGCGCCCCCGCCGCCGCTGAAACCTTTGCCCGGTTGGGGCGGTAAAGGGTGCCGATGGACGCGGTCGGTCGCGCAGTACTGGAATCCCTCGACCAGGGTATCGCGGTGTTCGACGCCCGGGGTCGCTTGCTGTTCGCGAACCCGGGCGCTCGACGCGCCCTCGCCGGCGAGAACGGCGCCGCCCCTCCTCCGGACCCGCGGCGGGCGCTGCTGGCGCACCATGGACGCGTGGTCCCGTTGCGCGATGGCGAGATGGAACTCGGCGAGGTGGTATTCCTCGGAGGCGACGGCGCGTCCACGCTGGCCGAGCAGGAACGCCAGGCGATCCTCGGAGCGCTCGCTGCGACCGGTGGCCGACTCGCAGCGGCCGCGCGGCGCCTTGGGATCAGTCGCACGACGCTCTGGCGCCGCCTCCGAACGTACGGCGGGCCGTTCCATCCTGGCGCCGCTTCCTAGCCGGCTCTAGTTTCTCCGGGCGATGGCCTCCGTCGCCCCCACGCCCTACATCATCGAGGAGTACGTCCGCTGGTCCGATGTGGACTTCGCGGGAATCATCTTCTACGGCTCGTATGTGCGGTTCTTCGAGATCGCCGAGACGGAGTTGTTCCGCGCGTGCGGCCTCGCGTACAAGGACGTCTTCCAACGGTACGACATTTTTCTCCCTCGCAAAGCGGTGCACAGCGAATTCTTCTACCCGCCGCGACTCGACGACCGGCTGCGCGTGGCGACCTACGTGGGCAAGGTCGGGACGACTTCGATGACTCTCAATTTTGACGTGCTACGCGACGGCGCCCCGGCGCTCGCCGCGGCGGGATGGATGGTGCTGGTCTGCGTGGACCGCGCGGGGCTGCGGCCTCGCCCGCTCCCCGCGGAGCTGCTCGTGGCGCTTGCCCCCCACACGTTGAGCGTCGCGGGCGCCCGCGCGGCGCTCGGGGTATCGAGCCCGTGACCCGGGCCACGCCGATCGTTTTGCTCGCCATCGCCTGCGGCGCGCCGACCGAACCCACCGGGATGGCCAGGGTGCGTGTGGTGCTGGCGAGGTCGGGGGATACCGTCCGGTTCGAGGTGCCGGTGGTGGCGCAGCGTTGCGGCGATGGGCGCGGGGTCCTGCTGCACGGCGCGCGGGAAGGGCAAGGGGTGCTTGTCTGGCTGCGCGGCGCGTATCCTCCGGACACCGGGGCGTACCCCCTGCTGCCGCGGGGTGACAGCGTCGCGCTGCGTGGGGTGATTGCCGCGGTGCGGTATCAGCTGGGTGACGTGCCGCACGGCCTGCCGCTCGAAGATGGATCGGCCAGCGTCACGCGGGCCTCACCGGAGCTGGCATTGAACGTCCGTGGCCTCGGGATCGAGTTATCGGTGGCGGAGCAGCACACCGCCGAGCTCGTGCTCGAACGCGTGCCGCTGGCGCCCGACACGGTGCCGTGTCAGGTACGGCTGTGACCGTACGGGTCGGGATTATCGGCACGGGGTTCGCAAGACGCGTGCAGCTGCCCGGGTTGGCGCTCGTCCCGGACGTCCGGGTGACGGCGATCGCGAGCGGCCGGCGCGCCAACGCCGAGGCGGTGGCGACCGAGTTCAAGATCCCGCGCGTATGCGACGACGGCGTCGAGCTGGCCGCGGCGCCGGACGTGGACGTCGTGATCGTGTCGTCGACGCCTCCCACGCACGCCCGTTTTGCGATCGCCGCCCTCGAAGCCGGGAAACACGTGCTGTGCGAGAAGCCGATGGCGATGAACGCCGCCGAGGCGGAGACCATGCTCGAGGTCGCGCGGCAGCGGCCGGGGATGGCGCTCGTTGACCATGAGTTGCGATATGAGCCGAACCGGCGCGAGGTGCGCAGGCTGATCCACGCGGGAACGATCGGGCGCGTCCATCACATCGAGCTGATGCTGAAGCCGTATTTGCGCGGCGACGGCCGGCCCCAGACCTCGAGCGCGCCGTGGACCTGGTGGTCCGACGCCCGCCAGGGCGGCGGCATCCTCGGGGCGGTGGGATCGCACCTGATCGACCTGTGTCGCTATTGGACGGACAGCGAAGTCGTCGAGGTGGGCGGCGGAGTCGCCACGTACGTTCCGCAGCGCGAGGATGCGGACCGCGTCCGGCAGGCCGTCACCGCGGACGACTTCGCGAGTCTGGTGCTCCGGATGGGGAGTGGGGCCGTCGCGACGATCATGGTGTCGGCCGTCGCCCATCACGGGCCCGGGCACTTCGGACAAATCACCGGATCGAATGGGACGATCGTATTGACGGGCGAAACCAAACTCGAGATCGGGTTGCCGGGCGAGCCGCTCCGGGACGCCAGCGTGGTCGATGAATTGTGGGAGAAGACCACCGTCAACAACATGTGGGCGCGGTCCTTCGTGCGCCTGATGCGGGATTTCGTCGGAGTCCTCGAAGGGCGCTCCGCTACCGGAGCACCCGCGACTTTCCAGGACGGTCTCGCGGTGCAGCGGGTGATGGACGCCGCCCGCGCGAGCGGACGCGTCCGATTAGATTGACCGACATGGAGCAGACGTACTTCCGGAAGGGCTTTGGGCTCAAAGACGCGATCGAAGGCGCCCTCACGACCGACTACCATAGTCAAGTCGTGGACGCGATCCGCGCGAACGACCATTCGGTGACGATCGGCGACCTCACGTTGCGGCTGGCGCGCGAGTTTGGGTTTTGCTACGGCGTGGACCGCGCCGTGGAGTACGCGTATGAGACCCGCACCAAGTTCCCCGACCGCCGCACCTTCCTGGTCGGCGAGATCATCCACAACCCGCACGTGAACTCGAAGCTGCGCGCCATGGGAGTGGAGTTTCTGTTTCGGACCGCCGGCGGCGACTTCGACTTCAGCGGCGTGACTCCGGAGGATGTGGTCATCCTACCGGCGTTCGGCGTCACTGTCCAGGATTTCGGCCGGCTGCGCGAGATCGGCTGCGTCCTGGTGGACACGACCTGCGGGTCGGTGCTGAACGTCTGGAAACGGGTCGAGTCCTACGCGAAGGACGGCTACACCGCGGTCATTCACGGTAAGTATTTCCACGAAGAAACCAAGGCTACCTCGAGCCAGGTCACCAAGTACCCGGGCGGGCAGTATGTGATGGTACGGCACATGGAAGAGGCGAAGCAGGTGTGCCGCTACATTGAGGGGCAAGGGGACCGGTCGGCGTTGCTCGCGCAGTTTGCCCACGCGATCTCACCTGGTTTCGATCCTGACCGCGACCTGATCAAGGTGGGCGTCGCCAACCAGACGACGATGCTGTCGAACGAATCGCTCGCCATCGCGGCCGAGCTGCGGGCCAGCATGACGCGGCGCTGGGGCGAAGCCACGTTGGCGGACCATTTCCGCACCTTCGACACGATTTGCTCGGCGACCCAGGACCGGCAGGACGCGGTGCTGAAGCTCATCGAAGAGCCGCTCGACGTGATGATCGTGATCGGCGGCTACAACTCGAGCAACACCACGCACCTCGCCGCGATCTGCGCCAAGCGCGTTCCAACCTACCATATCGAGGACGCGTTGTGCATCGACCCGGAGACCGGGAGCATCCGCCATCTCCCCGCGGGCACGAAGGAAGAAACTCGGCAGGCCGTCTGGTTGCCGGCGGGACCGGTGACGATCGGCGTCACCGCGGGCGCGTCTACCCCGAACAACAAGATCGGTGAGACGGTCGAGCGAATCGTTGCGACGCGCGGCGCAACCCTCTCCCCGGCGACGAGCTGACTACAACGTCGGCTTCAACACCATGATCACGAAGGCGGCGACGGGTGTGAGGAGGGCCAGCTCTCCCCAGCGCTTCCACGAACGCGACAGCTTGCGGTAGGCTTCCCAATCGAATCGGCCGGGTTCGCCGGTGGCCTGCGCGAGCCCGAGCAGTTGTTGCTGCAGCGGAGCGACGCGGAGCACGAAGGCGAGCCCCGAGATGGCGAACAGCACGATCGAGACCGCGATCCAGCCGGTGCGCAGCAACGGGAGCCCGCCGACCAACGCGGCCGCGACGCCTCCGGCGATGATGACCACCACGCCGGGGATCGTGAACCAGCGGTCACTGCGGATGATGCCGTCGAGGGTGTGGGCGATGATGACCGGGTTGCGGGTGCGGTCGCCATGTGCCTTCCAGAACAGCCCCGTCGTGATGTTGCCGAGAAACAGCACCACGGCGGCGACGTGCAACAGCTTCAGCGCGAGATACATGAGTGGCTCCTTTGGCGTGCGCTGCTGACCTCCTAAGGTACGCTAAGTCGGGGTCTCCCACTGCGGCGCGCCGCCGCAGCATATTTCCCGCATGAGCCTCTCCCGCTTCCATCCGGCGGTGGAGCGCTGGTTCACCGGCCGCTTCACCGAGCCCACCGCGCCGCAACGACGAGCCTGGCCGCTGATCCGGTCGGGGCGCGACGTGCTGATCGCCGCGCCCACTGGATCCGGGAAGACCTTCGCCGCGTTTCTGGCCGCGATCGACGACCTGCTGCGCCAGGGCCTCGGCGGGACGCTCGGGGACGGGGTCCAGGTCGTCTACGTTTCCCCGCTCAAGGCACTCTCCGCCGACATTCAGAAGAACCTGACCGAGCCGCTCGCGGAGATTCGGCAGGGCCTCGAGGCGGACGGCCTTCCCGAGGTGGACGTGCGCGTGTTGCTCCGGACCGGGGACACCGCGCCGGCCGACCGGCAGGCGATGCTCAAGCAGCCGCCGCACATCCTCGTCACCACCCCCGAGTCACTCTACCTGATCCTCACCTCGGAGCGCGCGCGCGAGATGCTGCGCAGCGTGCGCACCGTGATCGTGGACGAGATCCACGCCGTGGCGCGCGACAAGCGGGGCAGTCACCTCGTGCTGTCGCTCGAGCGGTTGGCGGCGCTCGCGCGTGGGCCCGTGCAGCGCATCGGTCTCTCGGCGACGCAAAAGCCGATCGAGGAAATCGCGCGGTTCCTCATGGGGACCGGTCGGCCGCTGTGCGACATCATTGACGAAGGGCACCATCGCGTGCTCGACCTCGCGCTCGAGATCCCGTCGTCACCGCTCGAGGCGGTGATGTCGGGCGAGGTGTGGGAGGAAGTCTACGAGCGACTCGCCCAGCTCATCGCCCAGCACCGAACGACGCTGGTGTTCGTGAACACGCGCCGGTTGTGCGAACGGCTCACCATGCACCTCTCCGAGCGGCTCGGTGCCGAGCAGGTCACGTCACATCACGGCAGCCTGTCGCGGGAGAAACGGCTCGAGGCGGAGACCCGGCTCAAAAACGGTGAGCTCAAGGCGCTCGTCGCCACGGCCTCGCTCGAGCTCGGCATCGACATCGGATCCGTGGATCTGGTTTGCCAACTCAGCACGCCCCGCTCGATCGCCGCGCTGCTGCAACGGGTCGGTCGCTCGGGGCACCGCCTCGGTGCGGTCCCGAAGGGACGGCTCTTCCCGCTGTCGCGCGATGATTTGATCGAGTGCACCGCGCTGCTGCGGGCGGCCCGGGAGGGCAAGCTCGACCGCCTCATCATTCCGGAGAAGCCGCTTGATATTCTCGCCCAGCAGGTCGTCGCCATGGCGGCATGCGAGGACTGGGACGAGGACGCGTTGTTCGAGCTGGTGCAGCGGGCGTCCCCTTACCGCAACCTGTCGCGGGCGGAGTTCGACGATGTCGTCCGGATGCTGGCCGACGGCTTCACCACGAGGCGCGGCCGCCGAGCCGCCCATCTCCACTATGACGGCGTGAACCGCCGCCTCCGCGCCCGGCGCGGCGCACGCCTCGCGGCGCTCACCTCGGGCGGCGCGATTCCCGATCTTGGGGATTACCGCGTGGTGCTCGAGCCGACCGAGACGTTCGTCGGCACGCTGAACGAGGATTTCGCGATCGAAAGCTCGCCCGGCGACATTTTCCAGCTCGGCAATGCCTCGTATCTGATTCTCCGGGTCGAGTCGGGACAGGTGCGGGTGGCGGACGCCCGGGGTCAGCCGCCCACGCTCCCGTTCTGGCTGGGCGAGGCGCCCGCGCGCACCGACGAGCTCTCGGTCGAGGTGTCGCGGCTCCGGGGCGACATCGAGCGACGGCTGGGCGACGTCCCAGGCGCCATTCACTGGCTGGTCGAGGAGACCGGCGCCGCCGAGCCCGCGGCGCGGCAAATCGTGGAGTACCTCCTGGCGACCAAGCAGATCCTCGGGGTGATTCCGAGCCAGGAGACGCTCGTGCTGGAGCGCTTCTTCGACGAAGCGGGCGGGATGCAGCTCGTGCTGCACGCCCCGTTCGGCGCCCGTATCAACAAGGCGTGGGGCCTGAGTCTCCGAAAGAAGTTCTGTCGGTCGTTCAATTTCGAGCTGCAGGCGGCGGCGAACGACGAGGCGATCGTGCTCTCGCTCGGGCCGCACCACAGTTTCCCGCTCGATGGCGTGTTCCAGTACCTGAATCCAACCACGGTGCGCGAAACCCTGATCCAGGCGATGCTCGTGGCGCCGATGTTCCAGAGCCGCTGGCGCTGGAACGCCACTCGGGCACTGGCGGTGCTCCGGTTCCGCGGTGGCAGAAAGGTCCCGACGCCGCTGCAACGCATGGAGGCCGAGGATCTCTCGGCGGCGGTGTTCCCGGATCAGCTCGCCTGCCCCGAGAACCTGGTCGGTGATCGCGAGATCCCGAACCATCCGCTGATCAATCAGACGGTCGAGGACTGCCTGAGCGAGGCGATGGACCTGAACGGACTGGTGCGAGTGCTCGAAGGGATCGTGGCGGGGCGCTTCACGCTCGTCGCCCGCGACACCACGGAGCCCTCACCCATCGCACACGAGATCCTCAACGCCAAGCCATACGCGTTCCTCGACGACGCGCCGCTCGAGGAGCGCCGCACGCAGGCGGTGGTGACTCGGCGCTCGCTCGACGTGAAAACCGCGGAGGAGTTCGGCGCGCTGGACGCGGACGCAATCGCGCGGGTGCGCGAGGAATCCTGGCCGGAGGTCGGCCACCCCGACGAGCTGCACGACGCCCTGCTCATCATGGGGGCAATCCCAAGTGCGGAATGCGGAATGCGGAATGCGGAATGGCAAGGGCATTTCGATGAGCTGGTGGGAACGAGACGTTCGACGACGCTCCACTCCAAGGCGAAGCTGTGGGTCGCCGCAGAGCGGCTGCCGATGCTTGCGGCGGCATATCCCGAGGCAACCTGCGAGCCGGCTCTCGTCGCGCCCGAACGCGACCGGGAGAAGGCGTGGACGCGCGAGGACGCGGTGCGCGAGCTGGTGCGCGGCCGGCTCGAAGTCGTGGGGCCGACCACCGCCGCCGCTATTGCCGCGGCGTTGGGGTTGCCGGTCACGGATGTCGAGTTCGGACTGGGCGGCCTCGAACACGAGGGATTCGTGTTGCGCGGGCGATTCTCTTCCGGCGTGACCGACCTGGAATGGTGCGAGCGGCGCCTGCTGGCGCGCATCCATCGGTACACCCTCGATCGGTTGCGAAAGGAAATCGAGCCGGTCAACGCCGCCGATTTCATGCGGTTCCTGTTCCGCTGGCAGCGGGTCGCCGACGAAACCCGCGCGGAGGGTCCCGAGGGCCTCGCAGCGGTGCTCGACCTGTTGGATGGATTCGAGCTGCCGGCGGGCGCGTGGGAGAGCGAAGTACTCCCCGCCCGCGTCGCCGACTACGATCCGCTGTGGCTCGACGGGCTCTGCCTCTCGGGCGAAATCGCCTGGGGCCGCTTGAGCCTCCCCGCGTCGCCGGCGGGCAACGGCGCCCACAAGTCCGGGCCGATTCGGACCACGCCGCTGGCGTTGTTCCGGCGGGAGCGTGGTACCATCTGGCGCGCGATCCATCCCGAGCCTGATCCCGCCCAGCTGTCGCTCTCGCACTCGGCCCGCGCGCTGTTCGATGCGCTCGAAGGGCGGGGCGCGTCGTTTTTCGGCGACCTGGTGAACGCCACCGGGCTGCTGCGTACCGAGGTGGAGAAGGGGCTGGGAGAGCTGGTGGCATGGGGGCTCGTGGTGTCGGACAGCTTTGCGGGTCTGCGGGCGTTGCTCGTCCCGTCGGAGCGACGCCGGTCGATCGGACGGCTGCGGCGTCGCGGCCGGACCGCGCCATTCGGGGTCGAGACGGCGGGGCGGTGGTCGCGCGTGGGCGCTCGTTCGCTCTTGCCCGAGGACCTGCAAGCCGAGGCGGTCGCCCGGATGCTGCTGCGGCGCTATGGGGTCGTGTTCCGGCGTTTGGTGGAGCGTGAGACGGTGCTCGTGCCGTGGCGTGATGTGCTGCGCGTATTCCGGCGACTCGAGGCGCGGGGCGAGATCCGCGGCGGGCGGTTCGTGGGCGGGTTCTCGGGCGAGCAATACGCGCTCCCCGAGGCGGTCGGGACGCTGCGCGCGGTGCGGCGGGAGGAGCTGCGGGGAGAACTCGTCGTGGTGAGTGGAGCGGATCCACTGAATCTCGTCGGGATCATCGTCCCGGGCGACGCCGTAGCCGGGCTCGCCGGCAACCGGGTGCTCTATCGAGACGGTGTTGCGGTGGCCGTCCGGGAAGGAAAAGAACCCCGTTTGCTGGTCGAGACGACGGCAGACGAGGCTCAGGCATTCAAGACGGCTTTGGTGCGGCAGCGGGTGGCGCCGCTGGTCAGGACCTACCTGGGGAACCGCTAGGCTCGCCGCTGTATTTCAATCAGTGTCTTTACATCATCGTCACATTTTACTGACAACACAGCGTTTTCCATCTTCTTGACTTTCGGTATTTATTCGGGCACGTTCTCTTTCCCAGAGCCCGGTTGATGCCCGATGGACCGCGCCATTCTGTACGTCAATCCGCTCACCTTCCCGATCGCGGTCGAGCGCGTAGCGCACCGCAGCGCGCGGCTCGCGGGCCGCCCGGTCGCTCTCGCCCCAGGGGGACCCGATGTAATGGATCGGGCGATCATCTGGTCCGCCTCGCCGGAAGCGACGCTCGCCGGGATCACGGTGGGGATGCCGATTTACCAGGCGCTGCGCCGCTGCCCCGATCTCGTGATCCTCCCGCCCCGGTACGGCCTCTATCGGCGCGCAGCGGAAGCGCTCGAGCGCATCCTCTGTCCCTTCGTTCCGATCATCGAGCCGCACACCTTGGGCCACGCCTACGGCGACCTCACCGGCACATTCAAGCTGTTCGGCGCCGCGGCCGACGTCGCCGCCAGGATCCGGCGCGAAATCCGTGGGCGGCTCGGTCTTCCGGTAACGGTGGGGCTCGCGGCGAACAAGGTGGTGAGCGAAGTCGCGGCGCATATGCTCAAGCCGGAGCCCGTCGTGGACGTGCGTCCCGGCGACGAGCCGGCGTTCCTCGCGCCCCACCCTCTCGTGGCGCTCCCCGGCGCCGTGGCGGCGGTCCGCGAGCAGCTGGCGCGCTACAACGTACAGCGCATCGGCGCGCTCGCGGCGCTGACCCGGGCGCAAGTCGAAGGCGTGCTCGGTCGCCGGGGCGCGGTGCTCCACGCGTGCGCCAACGGCATCGATCCGCGCCCCGTCGTCCCCCCCGCGCGGCGGGAGTCGCTGCGGGCCCAGGCCGCGCTCCGAATCGAAACGAACGACCGGGACGTGCTGCACACCGAGCTGCGCCGGCTCGCCGAGCAGCTCGGCAAGGGTCTCCGGTTGCGTCGCGTCACCGCCGACCGGCTCGAGCTCGTCGCGCGCTACGCCGACCACCGCGACGCCGCGAGCGCTACCGCGCTCGAGCCCGCCACCGACCTCGACGTCGAGCTCACCGCCGCCGCCCGCGCCCTCGCCGACCGTCTCCTGGTGCGCCGCATCGCGCTGAGCGCGCTGGGTCTGACCGTGCTGCTCGGCGCGGGGAGCGACGTGCAGCTGTCGTTCTTCGATCCTCCGTCACCCATCGTGCGGCGGCACTCGCTGAATACGGCGCTCGACCGCGTGCGGCGCCGCTATGGGACGACGAGTATCCGCTATGCCCGGTGATGATTTCGTTCATCTCCACGTGCACTCCGCATTTTCACTCATCGGCGGCGGCGGCGGCGCGTCGTCGCTCGAAGCGCTCGCCGAGGCGGCGTTGGAGCGCGGCATGAGCACGCTCGCGCTCACCGATACCAACGGCGTCTACGGGGCGATGGACTTTCGCCGCGTCACCCGCGCGTATGGACTCAAGGCGGTGTTCGGCGTCTCGCTTGAGACGGTGGCGGAGCAGGCGGTCCTGCTGCCGTTGGACGCGGTGGGGTGGGCGAGCATGTGTCGGGCGATTACGGCGCGGCACTGCGAAGACAACTTCGCTATCAGCCGTCAGCTGTCAGCTGATCGCGTTGGTTTGGCGGTCGTGTCGAGCGATACCGCCCTCCTCGATCATCTGGCGCTCGCGACCGGACCGGAGCACCTCTACGTCGAGCTGGTCCCCGGTCGCGGCCGTGAACGGGCGCTGGCGTTCGCACGGCGGCACGGGCTTACGCCCGTCGCAACCAACGCCGTTCGGTTTGCCCACCCGCAGCAGCACGCGCACCACCGCCTCCTCGCCGCGATTACCCGCAACGCGACGCTGTCCACGCTGCCCGCGGACGCGGTGGCACCGCGGGACGCCTGGCTCAAACCTCCGGCGGAGATGGCCAGGCACTTCCCCGATTGTCCCGAGGCGCTCGACAACACGGTGCAGCTGGCGCGGCAATGTGGCGGGGAGCCGCCCCAGGGCCGGGTGATTCTCCCCGACAGCCACGGTTCTGAGGCGCTTTCCAAGTTGCGGTTTCTCACTGAGTTGGGAGCGCACCGTCGCTATGGTGATGGGATACTGTCGTCGGTTGTCCGGGAGCGAATCGAGCACGAGCTCGCGATCATCGCGGGCAAGCGCTTCGCCGACTACTTCCTCGTCGTCGAAGACATCGTCGCGCACGCCCCCACGCACTGCGGTCGCGGCTCGGTCGCCAACTCGATCGTCAGCTACTGCCTCGGCCTCACCCACGTCGACCCGCTGCGGCAGGGGCTCGTGTTCGAGCGGTTCCTCAATCCTGGTCGCAAGGATCCCCCCGATGCCGATCTCGACTTCCCATGGGACGAGCGAGATCAGGCGCTCGAGTACGTCTTCCGCAAATACGACAACGGTCGATCGGCGATGGTGGCGAACCACGTCACGTTTCAGCGGCGCGCGGCGCTGCGCGAGGTGGCGAAGGTGTACGGTCGCCCCGCAACCGAGATCACCGCGGTGACCAAGCGGCTTCCCTGGTCGGATGGCGGTCCGTTGACCGAGCTGCTCGGCTCGCATCCGAACTTCCAGTCGCTGGCCCTGGGCGGTGCATGGCCCGAGATCGCCCGGGCAGCCGAGGCGATCGTCGGGCTGCCCCGCAACCTGTCGCTGCACCCCGGCGGCGTAGTGATCGTCCCCGACGCGCTCACGAATTACGTCCCGGTGGAATTCGCGGCGAAAGAGATCGACACCGGGCAGGGGGTCCTCCCTGTGCCCACGATCCAGTTCGAAAAGGACGGCACCGAGGATGCCGGGCTGGTGAAGATCGACTTGCTCGGCAACCGCTCACTCGCCGTGATTCGCGACGCGATTGCGGCCGTGCGCGACCACACCGGGGTGGCGATCGACTACACCACGAGCGATCCGACGGACGACCCCTGCACAAAAGAAATCTTCCGCACCGGCAATACGATGGGGGTGTTTTACACCGAATCCCCGGCCTCGCGGCTGCTCTGCCAGAAAAGCCAATCGGCCACATTCGACCTGCTCGTGCTCAACACCAGCATCATCCGTCCCGCCTCGAACCGCTACATCAATACGTATCTCGCGCGCCTGCATGGCGCGCCCTACGAGCCGCCACATCCGGTGCTGCGCGACGTGCTCGCCGAGACGTTCGGCGTGATGGTGTACCAGGAAGACGTGGTGAACGTGTGTGTCGCGCTCGCGGGGATGGACGTGTCGGAGGCGGATGGCGTGCGCAAAGCGCTCACCAAAAAGCGCCCGATGAAAGAACTGCGCGCGTACGAGGAGCAATTCCGCGGTGGGGCGAGCGCGCGAGGGGTGGCGCCGACGGTGATCGACGACGTCTGGTCGATGATCCTCTCCTTCTCGGGCTATTCCTTCTGCAAGGGCCACTCGGCGTCCTACATCCAGGTGGCGCTGCAGTCGGGGTACTTGCGGGCTCATTACCCGGCGGAGTTCATCGCCGGCGTGCTCTCCAACGAGGGGGGCTACTATGCTCCCTTCGCCTACATCGCCGAGGCACAGCGCATGGGGCTCGCGATCCTGCCGCCGGACGTGAACGCGAGCGCGGTGCGCTACACGGGCCGCGACCGTTCGCTGCGCATCGGGCTCATGGCGCTGAAGGGGCTCTCGGCCTCCGGACTGGCGACGCTCACGGTCGAGCGGCAGCGAAGCGGGCCGTATCGCTCGCTCGACGATTTGCGGCGGCGCGCCGGGCTCGCGCCCGGGGACCTCCGCGTGCTCGTTCAGGGCGGCGCGTGTGACGGGATCGCGCAGGGACTGACGCGGCCGCAGATGATGTGGCAGGTGGACGCCGATCCGCGGCGCGGTGTCGCGACGCAGGGTGCGCTCGGACTCGATGAGGCGACTCCCCTGCAACTGCCCCCGCTCGCCGAGTACGACGCCGACCGGCAGCTGCGCGACGAGTACACCGTGCTCGGCTACCTCGCCTCGTGCCACCCGATGGCATTGTATGCCGAGACGATTCGCGCCATTCACCCGGTGCCGGCGACCACGCTCGGGACGCACGTGGGGAAACTGGTGACGTGCGTCGGCATGCTCACCACGGGGAAACCGGTTCACACGATCAAGGACGAGCCGATGGAATTCGTCACCTTCGACGACGGGCACGGGCTGATCGAGACGGTGATTTTTCCTGATGTCTACCGCAAAGTGGTGTCGCTGCTGTTCGGGACCGGGCCGTACGTGATGCGCGGGCGGGTAGAGGAGTCGTACGGGGCGGTCACGCTCACGGTGACGGCCCTGGATCGCCTGGATCGCCATGCGCGGCGGGCCAGATTGCCATGGCGCCCCGTCGAGGCGCAGTCCTAGTTCGCGCCGACGCGCACCGCCCGCAGCCGGCTTCCTTGCGACGACGCCGCCAGGTCCGTCCATGCCACGACGGCCGTGCCGTCGTCGTAGGCAACGACTTCCGGGTGATCGGCCTTTCCGGACCTCGGCACTTCCTGCTTCCAGACGATGTCCCCGTCGGCCGCGAGGCGGGCCATCATCAACACCGACCGCCCGTCACTAGTCACGTCCCAGGCGACCACGGCTCCACCGTCCGGCAGCGCAGCCAGTCGCGGGTGAGCGGTCGGCAACGTGGCGGCGCTGACCAGCGGCGTTGGTGCACCGAATTCTCCGGTAGCCGTTCGCGTTGCGTAGAACACTCCGGCGGCTCCCGGCTTTCCCGTATACCAGGTGACGTGCGCCGCGCCGCGAGCGTCGACGGCTACGCCGGGCCCGGTGTGCGGGCAGCCCGGATAGACCCAGTTGTCGGCGTGCACCCGCGAGCCGGCCGGTACCGGCTCCACTCCCACCGGCGCGACAACGACGTCGCGCACGTTGCCGGCGAAGTGCTGGCGCCACCCGGCGACGACCGCACCGTCCGGGCCGCGTACCAGCGAAATGCGACAGCAAGGACACGCCGCCCCCCACAGCGGCCGGTTCGGCGACCAGCTCCGCCCGAGGTCCGTCGACTGAGCGAGATAGACCGTCGCGTCCGGTTCCTCACTCGCCTCAGGATGGTGACCGGTGTGCTCGGTGGCCTCGGCGTCCATCGGTGTGACGCCGCCGCGCTCGTCCAGCCAAGCGACCAAGAGCGTCGAGTCGGCAGCCCACGCCGCGCCGTGGAAGATGTGGCCCGCCGGACCACGGGCGGTGTCGTCGTTGAGCGTGATCGCCGCATCCCAGGTGCGGCCACCGTCGGTCGAGCGCGCGAACCTGATGTTGCTCCCCGGCCAGCGGCGACCGGGGACCGGAACGCTGTTCGTCCAGGCGGCCGCGAGGGTGCCGCCCGGCCCCGCCACGAGGCGCGGCGACGATTCGCCATGCGGATGGACGTCGTGCTCCCGATTGGTGACGCGAACCGGCGCCGACCACGCCACGCCGCGGTCGGTCGAGCGGGCGACGTACACGTGCCACCCACTCGAGTCGCCGCCGACCCAACTGAGCAGCAGATCGCCGGTCGCGGGATCGACGGCGAGGTCCGGGTCGGCGGACTGGGCCGTCCCGACTGGAGGCGCAAGCTCGGTGATCTCGGGACCCGCGCCCCCGCATGCGGCGACCGCGCTCGCGGCCGCTGCGGCCAGGATCCACTTCATCGCTGCCACCGAAACCCAGCGTAAATCGAACGGCCGTCCGCCGGCTCGAAGAACTGCCCGGCACCGTTGTCGACTTGCGTCGAGCCCGAGTAGCGCGCGTCGGTGAGGTTCTGGACGGCGGCGAACGCGGTGAGCCCCATCCGCGGGGCAAGCCATTCCACCCGCAGGCCGAGGGACGCCCAGGCGTCGTTCTTCACTGTATTCGCGCTGTTGAGATAGTAGGACGTCGGCACCCACTCGAACGTCGGCGTCACGCTGAGACCGCTCTGGTGTCGCCACGAGAGGTCGGCCTGCACGACGTGACGCGGAGCCCCGGGGAGATCGTTGCCCGCAAAGCTCGAGTCGCGCCGGAACGTGAAGCGCGCGGAGGTGAAGGCCACCCGCAACGATACGGGGTCGAGCGCGAGGCCGATCCCCGCCTCGAGGCCCGTGTGACGCGTGCGATCCGCGTTGCGGTAGGTCGGCACCGTGAACGGTGCGCCGGGGAACGGCTGCACGTTGATGTTGAGGATCTCGTCCCGGAGCTCGATGTCGTAGGCCGCCACGTCCCAGGAAAGCCGGCCGGACCGTCCTCGTCCGCCGATCTCGAACTGCCAGGCGGCCTGACCGCGCAGGTCGACGAATCCGGGTACCGTGAGGCTGTTGAGCTCGAGCAGCAGTGGTGGCTCGAACGAGCGACTGGCGTTGGCGAACAGCTCGCCGGTCGCGAGCCGATATAGCGCCCCGACCTTGGGCATCAGGGCGCGAAACGTCCGCGAGTCGGATTGGTCGCCGTCTGAGAGGAAGTGGTCAAAGGCAGAGCGCGTGGAATTGTCGTAGCGCAGTCCGAGGACGGCGGAGAAGCGCGGCGTGATTGCCAGGATGTCCTCGAGGTACAGCGCGACGCCTTTCACCTTCTCTTTCTGGTCCTTGGCGAGCGCCCCGTGCTGCCCCGCGACGTTGGCGTACTGGCGGTTGTCGAGGTTCTCGTAGGCTGGTTGGACGCCGAGCGTGAACCGGTGCTCGCGACCCCCCAGCGGATTCGTGTTCTCGTAGCGCAGCTCCGCTCCGACATCGCGGCTCACCTGGGCGATGACCCTGAAGATCGGGTGGTCGATGTCGCGATACTGGAAGTACGGCGCGATCTCGAGCTGCTGTCGCGGCGCGAGCTGACTGCGAAGCTGGATCCCGACATGGTGCAGGTCGTAGTCCCGGCCCCAACGGTTGGCGACGTTGCCGGCCACTGCCTGGCGCGGAGCCGAATCGAACTGGGCCCGCGTGAGGGCACCGGGGAGGTGTTCCCGCACGCGTGCGAAGAAGTAGAAGGCGCGCGCGTCGAGGCTCGGTGAGAGGACGTAGCCCAGGTGGGCGTTCACCCGGTCGCGACGCTGGTCGGACCAGTCGCGGTACCCGTCGAGCGAGGTGCGCGCGTAACTCGCGTAGTAGTCGAACCCGCCCCGCGTACCGCCGGAAGCGAGCTGCCCCTTGAAAAACCCGTTCGCACCGCCTTCGGCGAACGCATTGAGGGGCGACGCGGTGTATCCGGTCTTCGTCTCCAGATTGATCGCACCGCCCAGTGTCGAGCCGCCGTACCGCAGGGCGTTGCCGCCCTTGTAGATCTGAATGGCCTCGGCGGTGAGCAGCTCGAGCGATTCGAAGTCGGTGAAGCCATCGGCGTTGCGGTACGCCATTCCGTTCACGAGCAGGTTGACGCCCCGCAGATGGAAATTGTTGCGCAGGCCCGAGCCGCGGATCGAAAGCTGGCTCTCGTCGGCGGCGCCGAAACGGGGCTGCACGAATACCCCCGGGGTGAGGCGCAACACATCGTGAAAGTTCGCCTGGCGGGTGGAACGGATCTGCTCCGGCTCGACGAGTGACATGCCGCCCGGGATGAGGCGCAGCTGCGCGCGGGTCTCGCTCAACTCTTCGCGAGTGCCGATCACGCTGACGCCGCGCAGCTCGATCGAAGCGCGCTGGACGACGATCACCACTTCCGTGGCGCCACCGGCCGGCAGCTCGACCGAAACGGCGGCCGGCTGATAGCCGATTCGGGTGGCGCGCAGTTGGTACGTCCCCGCGGGCAGGCCACGCACCAAGAACCGGCCATCCTGCCCGGTCTGCGCAACGCTGCGTGTGCCGTCGACGACCACCGTCACTGCGGTCACCGGCACATTGTCTTGATCCTTCACGAGCCCCCGCAGCTCGCTGGCCTGCTGGGCCGCAAGCGGCTGCGCGAGCACTCCCAATAGCGCGATCCAAACGAATCGCGCGCATCGATCTCTCTCTTGTATCAGCATGTGAACAGTCCTCACCTGTCGAGTGCCCCGGTGCGCGACCGAGCTCGCCCAGGAAGGCGGTCAGTCGCGATACAATTGTCGGGTTATCGGATCAGCTGAGGACAGGAGGGGCAGTAGCGTAGGGCAGGATGTGAGCGAAGTGCAGGCTCGGCGCCGAAACCGGCGGTATCGCGAATACGCGGTACGAAGCACTCGGTGCGAAATGCAGCCCGATACGCTGGGCGCCCAACGCAATCGAAGCGCCCAACTGGCACGCCCCGAGACACGTACAAACCGCGCTTGGGGCGCTGGGCGTGGGAATGCTGGGCGAGTCGTCCTGATGGGCGAGGTGGGCGTTCGATTCGCCCGTGGCGGGGGCGTGATGCTCGCCATGGGTCGGACACGGGTGTGCACCAACCGCCTGGTCGCCCTGAGCGACCAGGAACGCCGCCGCCATCAGCCAGGCAGCGAAGATTACGACGTGTCGGTAGTGCCGCATTCTCAAAGCTCGAGCCGCAAGCTAGCCCCATGTCCGCGAGGTCACAACCGGTTTCGTACCGGATGCTTCCGGTTAGGTTCCTGTCGTGACGCAGCCCTCCCTATTCGATGGACCGGAGGCCCTCCCGCCGCCGCAACCGGCGCTCAGCGAGCTGGCGGCGGCGCTCCCGCCGAACATCCGCCTCGGCACCTCCACCTGGACCTACGACGGCTGGGCTGGGGACGTATATCACCGCGACTACCGTGGCGCTCAGCCGGCGAAACGTCTCGAGGAATACGGTCGCTACCCGCTGTTCCGCACCGTGGGGATCGACAGCGCGTTCTACGAGCCGACCGGCGAGCAGACGCTAGCGGCGTACGCGCAGTCGTTGCCACCCGGCTTCCCGTGTGTCAGCAAGGTCTGGGATCGGATCACCGCACGGCGCTTCAACCAGGATCGGCGCTGGGGCAGCTTCGCCGGCCAACGCAACCCCGACTTCCTCAATGCGCAGCTCTTCAAGGACGCCGTGCTGCTGCCACACGCGCGAGCGTTCCGCGATCACTCGAGTTGCTTCGTTTTCGAGTTCCAGGCAATGCGCGGCAAGGACTTGCCCGACGTCGGCGTGTGGGCCGACGAGCTGAACGGGTTCCTGGAGCAGCTCCCGGCCGATTTTCGCTACGCCGTCGAGCTGCGCAATCCGGAGCTGCTCCATGACTTGCACGGCGTCGTGTTGCGGCGTCACAAAGTCGCGCACGTGTTCAACTCGTGGACGGAAATGCCGCCGATCGGGGAACAGCTCGACCTCCCCTGGACGTTCCCGGCCGGGTTCACCGTCGCGCGCGCGCTGCTGAAGCCGGGGCGGAAGTACGAGGACGCGGTGCGGCAGTTCGAGCCATACGACCGGGTGCGAGAGGAGCAGCCCGAGCTACGACGCGACCTGTTGCGGTTGATGGCCGAGGCGGTGCGGCGCCGCATTGAGGCGCTCGTCATCGTCAACAACCGTGCGGAGGGAAACGCGCCGGCGACGATCCGCGCGCTCGCCGAGCGCTGGGTGAGCCGCGACTAGCCGAGCGCTGCTGCGTCACATAGCGTTCGCTTCGACCGAAACCGTTCAAGTGGAAGCGGGTATCGGGGAGGAGCACTCCCTATGGCGAGCACGCGGAGTCGATCGCCCAACATAAACCGCATTCGCGGGGTCGCCCGGCGTGTATCGATCTGGGCCCTGGTCCTCACCCTTGTTTCCTGTTTCGACTTCCAATCCCCAACGAGCGCTCCCGGTGCGCTGACCGAGGCGACGGCCGCCAACTCGGCGGCCGCGACTGTGGTGCTCGTTGGCGCCGGCGACATCGCCGTCTGCGGCTCGAGCCGTGACGAAGCGACGGCGGCCTTGCTGGACAACATCCCGGGCACCGTCTTCACCGCCGGGGACAACGCGTACCCGGACGGGTCCGCGACGAATTTCAGCCAATGCTATGAGCCTTCATGGGGCCGTCACAAGACACGGACCCGCCCCAGTCCGGGCAATCACGATTACCACATTTCCGGAGCGGCTGATTACTTCGCCTACTATGGGGCCAATGCCGGGCCGGCCGGGCGCGGCTACTACAGCTACGACATCGGTGACTGGCACGTCGTCTCGCTGAACAGCAACGTCGACAGGACCACAAACTCCCCCCAGTTGATTTGGCTCCGCGACGATCTTGCTGCCAGCACAAAGCAGTGCACAGTTGCGTACTGGCACCACGCGCGGTTCACCTCGGGAACCCAGCATGGCAACAACGTGTCGGTGCAGCCCTTCTGGCAGGCGTTGTACGATGCGGGCGCCGAGCTCGTGATTGCGGCCCACGAGCACAACTACGAGCGATTTGCACCACAGACACCTGCAGGGTCGGCTGATCCGGCCACCGGGATCCGGGAATTCGTGGTGGGAACCGGCGGCGCGAGTTTCTACCCCAACTTCACCCCGCTCCCGAACAGCGAGGTACGCAACGGGGCGACGTCGGGAGTGCTCAAACTGACGTTGGATGCGGGGACCTACTCGTGGGAATTCATTCCTGTAGCCGGCCAGACGTTTACCGATGCGGGGAGCGGCGTCTGTCACGGCCCGCCGGGCGGCAGCGGAGTCTCCGCAACGCAGTCCACCGTCTCGGCTTCACCCGCGTCCATCGCGTCTGGGAGCGCCACGTCGACCATCACCGTGACTGCCAAGGATGGGAGCGGCAATCCCATGAGCGGCGTGACGGTCGTCCTCTCGGCTACAGGCTCCGGCAACACCCTTACCCAGCCGGCAGGCACGACCAACGGCAGTGGCGTGGCTACGGGGACGCTCAGCTCGACCGTCGCGGGTCAGAAGACTGTCTCGGCCACCGGCAACGGCACGGCGATTATCCAGACCGCGACCGTGACGGTGATGGCCGGACCCTTGTCCGCCTCGCAGTCGACGGTCATGGCCTCTCCCACGTCCATCATCGCCGGAAGCGGATCCTCGACCATCACGGTCACGGCAAAAGATGGTTTTGGAAACCCGATCAGTGGCGCCACGGTGATTCTGGCAGCGACCGGGAGCGGCAACACGCTCACCCAACCCAGCGGGACGACGAACGCGAGTGGCGTGGCAACGGGCTCGCTCGGCTCGACGGTCGCCGAAGCCAAGACGGTCTCGGCCACGATCAACGGCACAGCGATCACACAAACCGCGACGGTGACCGTGTTTCCACCTGGATCCGTGGGGACCATCACCCATGCGCTGCTCACCTCCGGCAGCGCTGCGCCCAACGCGAACACCTACACGACCGCGTCCATTTCGCCGGCGCCGAACGCACTCATCACGGTCGCGGTACGCAACCACCGCACCCCGGCCGTCAACAGCCCCTCGCTGTCGGGGGGCGGGATGGCGAGCTGGACGCAGGTGGGGAGCGTCGACTACGACCCCGTCACGGGCTCGTTGGGGCGCGTGACCGTATTCCGCGCCATGAGCGCCTCCCCGGGCAGCGGGCCGCTCACCATCACGTTCGTCGGCAGCGTCTCCAACGTGGATTGGATCGTGTCGCAGTGGACCGGCGTCGACCAGAGCGGTACGAACGGCTCGGGCGCCATCGGGCAGATCGGTTCGGCCCGGGGCGATGCCGTCACCACCCTCTCAGTCCCGCTCGCCCCATTCGCGAATGCCAACACCGTTGCGTATGGCGCGGTCGGCGCGAGACTCAACGCCCCCGCCATCACGCCCGGGAGCGGCTTCACGGAAATCGCCGAGGTCACC
>DATBLG010000095.1:0-10325 GCA_036555485.1 Gemmatimonadales bacterium
GCATCACCGCCGACACCGTGGTTTCAGCGGTGTGCTCGGTCGCGATGCGTTGGATGGCCAGCGCGACGATCTTCTTCGCCTCGCGGTCTGCATTCTTGCTGGCTTGCTCGCGGATGTCACGGAGCAATGCCGCCGCCTCGCCGCGGGCCTCTTCCTCGAGACGGCGTTTCAGCTCTTCCTTCGCCTCCTGCGCCGTCAGACCCGCCAACCGCTCCAACTGCGCCCGGGCTTCGTCCTCTCGGGTGGTGAGCGTGCGCTCACGGTCCTTCAGCGATTGTTCGCGGCGCGTGACGTCCCGATCCCGCTCACCGGCCGCCGTCTGTTGACGTTCCAGGGCGGTGTGGCGCTGCTCGACGTCGCGGCGCCGCTCCGCCAGGTCCCGCTCCAACCCTTCACGCGCCTTGAGTAGGTCCTCTCGCGCTTCGAGCTGGAGGCGCTGCTTCGCGTCTTCGAGCTGCCGTTCGCCCTCCCGCGCCGCCACCAACGCCGTCGCCGCCGCGAGCCGGCGCTCGGCGCGCCGCCCCAGGACATAGAAAACCGTTCCCGCAGCGATCCCGCCGCCGAGAACGGCTATGACGATCTCGATCCACGTAGACATCGATCTATCTCCGGCTGCGCCACGGCCCTGGAGCCTGGCGTCGTATTGTCAGTCCGCGCTGCTTAGCGTTCCGCTACCTTCCGCCGCCCCGGCGGCAACATCTTCGCGAAGTCGTCCGTCAGCGCGACGAGACGAGCCGCCACTTCACGCTCACCCTTCCTGGATTGAAACAACTCGTTGGTGATGTCGAGCGCCGCGAGAATCGCCGCCTTGTGCGTCTCCACCAGCCCGCCCTGTGCCAATACCTTCTTCAGCGCCTGGTCGACGTACCCTGCCACCTCACGGGTGTATTCGGGAGGCAGGTCGGAACGCACCGTGTATTCTTCTCCGGCGATCATCACTTTGACCGCGTGCTTCTTCGTGCTCATCGGGTCGCGTTGCCGCCGGTCGCGGCAGCCGCCGAGCCGGCCGTCTCGCGGGATTGCTCCTCGAGAAACGACAGCCGGGCCACCAGCTCCTGCATCCGAGCGCGCGCCGCTTCGAGGCGCGTCCGCAACTGCCGATTCTCCGTCTCGAGCTCGGCGGCGCGGCCGCGACTCTCGCTGTCGCCGCGGGCGTGCACCGCCCCACGCGACACACCGCCGCCACCCTTGCCATCGGCCTCGGCCTTGAGCGCGCGGGCGCGCCAGGTCGCCAGCTCTTCGCCGACCTCGCGCAGCACGGCCTCCAGCTGCTCCAATGCCCGGATGTCAACCCGTTCTACGTCGTACACCCAGTTCTCCTTCCAAGGCCGCGAGCGCCCGCCGGATCATATCGTCCACTTCGCTGTCGCGCAGCGTCCGACTTGGGTCGCGAAAGACGCATCGCCACGTCACGCCCCGCGTGTTCGCCGGCAGGTTTGGCCCGCGATACTCGTCCAGCACTTCGAGTCGCTCGAGCAACGCCCCGCCGGCATCGCGCAACCGCGTTTCGACCTGTTTCGCCACTACGCCGGCGGGCACGACCAGCGATAGGTCCTGCACCGTGGGCGGTTGCGTCGGTAACCGCGCATATGCCGGCCGCGGCGCCTCTGCCACCGCGATTTCTACCTCAAACCCCAGGAGACCACCGGCCCATTTCGGCGCATCGGCCACCTGGGTGCTGGCGCTGCCCACGACCCGGTCATGCTCGTCGATAGCGCTCCACACTCCGCCCCCAATTGCCGAAACGACCCGGGCGCCCGGAGCGGCTGCCTCGACAGCTAACTCAAAGTGGCGCTTGAGGTCCCAGATGTCCATATCAGGCACTTTCGCACCCTCGGTCCAATGGCCGGGACGACGGGCCCCGGTGAGGACGCCGGCCAGGGAAGGCAGCTCTTCCGGCGCCTGTCCGGGGCGCGGCTTGAACACCGTCCCGACCTCGAACAGGCGGATGTCCCGCTCGCGGACTGTCCAATTGTACTCCACGCGGCGCACCAGTCCTGGGAGCAGGCGGTTGCGCAAATACCCCTCCTCGGTCGACAACGGGTTGCGCAGCGCGACGGCATCCGGACCATCGGCCGGTCCGAGCGATGACGTGCGCGCCTCGAGGAAGCCGGCGCGCGCCATTCGCTCCCGCACTCGCGCCAACGCGAGCTCGGCGGGCGCGGTGGGCACCGTGCCGGGACGGTATGGCCGGAGCTCGTCCGGGAACGCCTCGTAGCCCTTGAGGCGGGCGACCTCTTCAATCAGATCTACTTCGCGGGTCACATCCGGTCGCCAACCCGGGACTTGTACGGCGAGGCGCTCGTCCTTGGGTGCCACCACGAAGCCGACACTCGAGAGCAGCTGTTCGATCTCCGACCGGGCAAACGCCAGCCCAAGGACCCGGTCGACGCGCTCGGGGCGGAGGAACACGCTGCGGGCCTGCTGCGGCTCAGCCCAGAGGTCGAGCGGCGGCTCCCGTACCGTGCCACCGGCCACGGCGATAATGAGATCGATGGCACGACGGAGGGCATCCGGCATGCCGAGCATGTCGATGCCTCGCTCATAGCGATAGCTCGACTCACTCGACAGTCCGAGCGCTCGGCGCGTACGTCGGATCCGCGTGGCCTGGAAATAGGCGCACTCGAGCACCAGGTCCGTCGTTGTCGCCGACACCTCGGACTCCGCGCTCCCCATCACGCCCGCCACGATCGTGGGACGCTCCGCGTCGCAGATCGCGGTCATGTCGGCGCTGAGTGTGCGTTCCACTCCATCCAGGGTCACGATCCGCTCGTTCGGCTTCGCGCGGCGCACGACCACGGCCGGCCCGCGCAGTTTCGCCAGATCAAACGCGTGCATCGGCTGATTCAGCTCGAGCAGGATGTAGTTCGTCGCGTCGACAACGTTGTTGATCGGCCGCTGCCCCGCCGCCGCCACCCGGTCCGCGAGCCACGCGGGGCTCGGCGCGACGCGCACGCCGCGGATCACGGCGATCATGTAGCGCGGCGCCCCTTCGACGTCCTCCACCACTACTCGAACGCCATCGGTCACCCCCTCGCGTCCACCCCCCGCACCCCGGACGGGCGCCAGCGCGAACGGGGGGGGGGTCGCGCCGGGGATCGCCGGGAGCTTGACGGTGCCGCCGAGCGAGGCTGCGAGCTCGCGCGCCACGCCGCGATGGCACAGGAGATCGGGACGATTGGCGTAGACCTCGAGCGCAATCTGATCGTCGGCGATGGGCAGGGCGTCAAGGAACCGCGTCCCCGAAGCCGCCGTCGAGTCGAGCTCCAGGATGCCGCCCGCGTCCGTCCCCAGACCCAGCTCTTTCGCCGAGCACAGCATCCCGTTGGACTCGGTCCCGCGAATCTTGCGCCGCTCGAGTTTCAAGCCGCCCGGCAGGACCGCGCCCACCGGTGCGAACGGATACACCTTTCCCGCTTGCACGTTGGGCGCGCCGCACACGACCTCGACCGGCCCGCCCGTCCCACCGGCATCGACCAGGCAGAGGCTGAGCCGGTCGGCATTCGGATGCTTTTTCACTTCGAGCACGCGCGCGATGAGGACGTCGCCCAGATCCTGATGGAGCGGCGTGACGCCCTCCACCGGTGAGACGTGGGCGGTGAGCACCCGTTCCATCTCGCGCGCGTCGAGCGAGCGTCCCAGCAGGGCCTCCAGCCAACGACGCGAGAGGATCACTGGACCCCGCCCGCGAACTGCGCCAGAAAGCGGACATCGCTCTCATACAACAGCCGGATATCCGGAATGCCGTACCGGAGCATCGCGATGCGATGTGGGCCCATGCCGAATGCAAACCCGGTGTAGCGCTCCGAATCGATCCCGCAGTTCTCGAGCACGGCGGGATGCACCATGCCGCTGCCCAGGATCTCCATCCAACCGCTCTGCTTGCAGGTGGCGCAGCCGCGCCCGCCGCACACCGTGCAGCGCACGCTCATGTCGGCCGAGGGCTCGGTGAACGGGAAAAAGGAGGGATGGAACCGGACGGCGGTATCGGCCGCGAAGAAGCGACGCGCGAACAGGCTCAGGGTCGCTTTCAAGTCGACGAAGGAGATTCCTTCGTCGACGACAAGCCCTTCGATCTGCTCGAACACAGGGGCGTGCGATGCATCGAACGGGTCGCGCCGGTACACCTGGCCCGGAATGACGACACGGATGGGCGGCTTGGAAGCCTCCATCGTCCGGACCTGCACTGGTGAGGTATGAGTGCGGAGCAGCAGATTGTCCGCGACGTAAAATGAGTCCTGCGCGTCGAGCGCCGGATGGTCCTTGGCGAAGTTGAGCGCGTAGAAATTGTTGCGCTCGGTCTCCACCTCTGGGCCCACGGCTCGGGTCAGCCCGAGCTCGCGGAAGATCTCGCAGATCTCGTCGACCACCTGGGTGACGAGGTGCAGGCCGCCGCGCCATTGGGCGCGGCCGGGCATGGTCGGATCCACGTCGCCGACCACGCCCGTCGCCCGAGCCAGCTCCTGCTCCCGCGCCTCGATCGCCGCCTCGAGCTCGCGCTTGAGCGCGTTCGCGGTGCCGCCCACCGATTTCCGGGTCTCCGGATCGAGGGCGGGAAGTGCCTTGAGGATTTCGGTGAGGGCGCCAGCCTTGCGACCCAGGATCTCGGTTCGCAGTTCCTGCAGCCGGCGCTCATCGGCCTGGGGGATCTCGCCGAGACGCTCCCGCAGGCCATCGAGGCGCGCGAGGAGGTCGCGCATGCTCAGAGGGCCTTCTTCGCGACCTCCGCCAGCTGCTCGAACGCCTGGGGATCCCGCACGGCGAGATCGGCGAGCACCTTGCGGTTGATCTCCACGCCGGCTTTGCGCAGGCCGCTCATGAGGCGGTTATAGGACAGGTCGTGCAACCGGGCGGCAGCGTTGATGCGCGTGATCCAAAGCCGCCGGAATTCGCCTTTCTTGCGGCGCCGGTCGCGGTAGGCGTATTTCTGCGCCCGCTCGACGCTCTCTTTGGCGGCCTTCCAGAGCTTGCTCCGCCCGCCCCAGTACCCCTTGGCGAGCTTCATCACTTTGTTCTTGCGCTTCAGGCGCGCGACGTTGCTTTTGACGCGAGGCATGGCGGGCTCCTTACGCCATCAGGATGCGCTTCAGGCGGCGCTCGTCGGCGTGCGCGACGAGCGTCGCTTTGCGCAGGTGGCGCTTCCGCTTCGGATGCTTTTTGGTCAGGATGTGACTTTTCATCGCGCGATGACGGCGTATCCTGCCCGAGCCGGTAAGTCGCACGCGTTTGCGCAGCGCGCGCTTGGATTTCATTTTCGGCATCTTCAAAGTCCTCAGTTTTCAGTACTCAGTTGTCAGCACCGTCATTCAAGATTCACCCTGACGACTGAAGCCTGACAACTGACAACCCGTTTCTATTTTGGCGCCATCACCATCGACATGTTGCGACCCTCGAGCCGTGGCTCCTGCTCGATTTTGCCGATGTCCTTGAGCTCGGCGGCCACGCGATCGAGCACTTCACGTCCCAGCTCGATGTGCGCCATTTGCCGCCCCCGGTACATCATCGTCACCTTGACCTTGTTGCCGTCCGCCAAGAACTCGCGCGCGTGGCGCGTCTTGAACGCAAAATCGTGCTCGTCGATCCCCGGGCGATACTTCACTTCTTTCAGGTGAATCACGTGCTGCTTCTTCTTGGCGGCGCGGGCCGCTTTGGCCTGCTCGAACTTGAATTTCCCGTAGTCCATGATCTTGACCACGGGGGGGCGGGCCAACGGTGCGACTTCCACCAAGTCGAGCCCGCGCTCCTGTGCCGCCGCTATGGCCTCGTCGATCGACAGTACGCCGAGCTGCTGGCCGTCATCGGCGATCACCCGTACGGGGCTGATGCGAATTTGCCGGTTGATCCGAGTGCGAGGCTGTTTGTTGTTACTGCTGCTCTCGATTGCCAGGTGCACGCCTCCTGTACCGAAGCAAAACGCGGACTCCAGTCATTCCGGAGTCCGCCGCGTCAGCCAACAGCCATCAGCCTGCAACCGGCAGCTTGGCAACGCTGCTGGCTGGACGGCTGACGGCTGAAAGCGCCGTCTCGAACCCTGGAGCTCTCCCCGCACACGGCGAAGAGGCCTGGAGGTGGGGCGCCGTCGGCGCCCGCTTGCCCTATTGCTCGGGCTAGAAGCTATCCCTTGGAAACTGGGTCCACAAGGCCGAACCCCTTGCCGTCACGTCCCAAGCGGCCCGAGGTCACCACGGGATCGTGCTCGAAACACAGCCGCCACCCTTCCGCCTCGGCGCGGCCGTACAGATGTCGCCGTGTTTCCAGGGTAACGAGCGGCTCGAGGTCGTACCCCATGATCCAGACGAGCGGCAGGTGCGCCGTCGTGGGCACGAGGTCCGCGAGAAAGCAGGCGCGCTCGCCTGCGTGCTCGACCAGCACCGATTGATGAAACGGGACGTGCCCGGGTGTGGGAAGGCAGCGGATCCCCGGCAACACCTCCGTCTCGCCGTCGATCAGCTGGAAGTCGATCGAAGTGAAATTCGGGGCCAAGTAGCTCGCCGCCGTGCGCTCGTTGGGATGCCGCGCGAACTCCAGCTCACCGCGCTGCACCACGTAGCGCGCCCGCGGGAAGCTCGGGTGGACCTCCCCCGCAGGATTGCGCGTGGTATCGCCGCCCGCGTGGTCAAAATGCAGGTGCGTATTGATGACCCAGCGCACGTCCTCGGGTGTGTGGCCCAGATCGGCGAGCGCGTCTTCGAGCAGGGTCCGCCCACTCTGTCCGGCATTCTCCACGCCGTAGATCTCACGGAATTTGGCATTGTCCTTGTTGCCGATCCCCGTGTCGACGAGCACCAAGCCATCGTCGTGCTCGATGAGGAGGCAGCGCAGCGCGAGCGGAATGCGGTTCCTGGCATCGGGGGCGATGCGGCGCTCCCACAGGGGACGCGGCACGACGCCGAACATCGCGCCGCCGTCCAACCGTTGCATGCCGGCCTCGAGCAGATGGCAGCGCAGGCGGCCGACGTGAAAGCTCGTGTGGGCCACGCGTCAGAGATCGTCGCGCCGCAATGGCAGCGTCATGCAGCGAGGTCCCCCACCCCCTCGCACCAGCTCGCTCCCTTCAATCGTGATGACCCCGCGGTCCCCGTCTTCGAGCCATTCCTCGCCGGTCAGGAGGTTCACCGCCGTGACGACGCGGTAGCCGGCCTGTTCGAGCTCCCGCAACGTCGCCTCATTCCGGGCGTAGGTGATCCCCACACCGGGGCGCACCGTGAAGAAATTGCATGCCGACGACCATTGCTCGCGCTCCTGCACCGGCCGCTCGTTCGCACCACAGAACACCGGCTCGAGGGGCAGGTCTACCGCCTGCATCGCGGCGAAGAAGTTGGGAATCTCCTTGACCCCTTTGGAACGTTTGCGCCGATGCAGGACGGCGAGTCGCTCCGGCCCCACGAAGAACGGCGGGTACACCACACACGTCTCACGATCGATCTGCGTGAAGATCATGTCGAGATGAATGGCGGTGCGCTCCGTGGGCAGCACGACGATCACCACGTCCGTGACGCCGCATTTCTCGAAGGCGAGCTCGCACAGCTGGTCCAGCGCCGCGGGACTGGAACGCTCGCTGAACCCGAGCACCAGCAAATCGGGGCGCAGCGGATGCACGTCGCCGCCCTCGAGCGTGTAGGTGTTGCGCCGTTCCTCCGAGCCGTCGTAGAGGATCCCGGAGTTCTCCAGTGTCGGGTGATAGCGGAACAGCGCCTTGACCAGCATCTCCTCGGTCCAGCGTACGCCGTAGCGCATCGAACCGATGATGGCGTGCTCCCCTACCACAATCCCCACGTCGCGCGTGAAGAACAGATTGGGCAGCGGTGGGAGCGCGTAGCCCACCTCGTTCAGGGCCCGGGCAATCGGACCCGCTTCTTCGAGCGTCCCTTCGATCATCGCGCCGACCAGCTCCTCCGCCGACAGCTCGGACAGGCGCTTGGCGAGGGCGTCCGAGGGAACCACTTCGAGGGCGCGGGTCACCAGGAACTCGCGCACGTCCGCGCGGGCCACGATCTCGGTCAACAGATCGCGGATCTCGTGCACCTCCGCGAAGCGCTCCAGCACGGCGACGAAGCGGCGATGCTCGCGCTGGGCCATCTCGAGGTCGATGATGTCGTCGTAGAGATAGTCCTCCCGGTTGCCGGGCGTCACGGCGACCAGCTCGTTCCCGGGAGTATGGACGAGCACCGACCGGAGCGGGCCGATCTCGCTCGTAACATGGACGCGCGGCATGGGGGCGGTAATCTAACGAGCCGAACCGCAGCCGGCTAAGTCACGGCGTCCCCTACTGTTGGGTGTGTGCGGTCAGCGGGAAAACGTGTTTAACGATTGGCGAGCGCGAAACTCAACGTCTCCAGCTCGAGCGCCATGTTGACGCTTTGCACGGTGACATCGAGCGGCACGACGAGCTGCACCGGCGCGAAGTTGAGGATCGCCTTGACCCCGGCGCGGACCAGTCGATCGGCGACATCCTGTGCGGCCTCGGCCGGCGTGACCACGATCGCGATATCGGTCGGTTCGCGTTTCAGGTCGGTTTCCAAGTGCCGGATGTCCCGCACGACCAGCCCGTTCCAGTGCGAGCCGATTTTTTTGGGATCGCGGTCGTAAATCGCCGCGAAGTCGAAACCGTGTTGCCGGAAGCCGTGGTAGTGCAACAGGGCGCCGCCCATCTTCCCCGCGCCCACCAGGACCACACGATGGCTCCGCTTGAGCCCCAGGATGTCCCGGATGCGGCCCGCCAACTCCGGCACCGAATACCCCAAGCCCCGCTTCCCAAATGATCCGAAGAACGATAGGTCCTTGCGTACCTGTGCCGACGTCGTCCCACCGCGGTGCGCGAGATCTGCCGAGCTGATGGTGGTGAGACCCTGGGCGGCGGACTGCTCGAGGAAACGGAGGTACAGCGCGAGGCGGCGGACGGTGGGGTCGGAGATCTTCCGCATATTGTGAATTATTTCACAATCGCCCCATCCGACGCAAGTCTCTCCCGACCGGCGGCTACGCCCAGCGCAGCAGGCGGACGAAATCCTCCGGGGGAAGCGCCTCCGGACGTGCCTGCGGGTCTAACCCGAGCGCCACGAGTCCCGCGGCGACGAGCGCGGCCGAACGCCCGGTGACCGACCGCAACACGTTGCGCAGCTGTTTGCGACGCAGTCCGAAGCAGGCGGCCACGAACTGCCGCAGTCGGGGAATCTCCGCCTGGTCAACCAGCGGCTCGAGCAGCGGGCGCAGTCGCACCAAGGCACTATGGACCTTCGGCGGCGGGCGAAACGAGCCCGGCTTGATCGTAAAGAGTTTCTCGGCACGCGCGACCACTTGGACACCGATCGACAGCGCACCGTACGTCTTCGAGCCAGGGGGGGCCACGATCCGGTCCGCCACTTCCTCCTGCACCAGGAACACCACCCGCTCCGGCAGCGGTGGCGTGAGCGCTTTGTCGATCAGCGGCGTCGTGATGTAATAGGGGATGTTGCCGATCACCTTGAAATGCGGAATGCGGAATGCGGAATGCGGAATGGCAAAGCGAGCGTCCAGCAAGGAGTGCCCGTTCAGCTTCAGGGCATCTCCTTCCACGATCTGCAACCGCTCAATTCCGCATTCCGCATTCCGCATTCCGCATTCATTGGCCAGCCGCGGATCCTTTTCGATCGCGATCACTTGCACGCCGCGACGGAGCAGCTCCCGTGTGAGCGTCCCCTGCCCCGGCCCGATCTCGAGCACGAGGTCGTCCGTCGTCGGCTCGAGGGCGTCGACGATGCGACGCAGGATGTTTTCGTCGGCAAGGAAATGCTGCCCCAGCGATCGGTGAGGCCGCGCTCGCGGAGCCCCGGCCACGCCGTCAGACCTTCGCGATCAGGAGTGTCCGGTCGTCCGAGGGGGGCGTGCCGCCGGTGAAGGCCGCGAGGTCCGCGAAGATCGCCTCGAGGATCTCCTGCGCGGGGCGGGTGCGCAACGCCCGCGCGTGACCGAGCACCCGATCCTCACCATAGCGCTCGCCCGACTCCCGCGTTGCATCGGCGATGCCGTCGGTGAACAGGCAGAGGACATCCTCCCGTCGCCGCCAGGCCTCGACGCGGTCGGACGCGACGGGACGGGGCCCTAGTCCGAGCGGGGTCCGCGTGGCTTCGAGGCGCTGGACTTCTCCCGATTTGCCGCGCACCACGAAGGCGTGCGGGTGACCGGCGTTGGCAAACGAACAGCTCCCCGCCGCCGGATCGATCACGACGTAGAACAACGACAAGTACATCTCGGTCCGCGCCAGCTCATCGGCAAGCGATTCCTCGAGCTCGGCCAGCACCTGCCCCGGCGTGTCGACCGACTCGGCGTGAATGCCCGAGGCGGCC
>DATBLG010000069.1:0-2622 GCA_036555485.1 Gemmatimonadales bacterium
ATCGGAGAATCGGCCCTTCCCTCGAGGTCTTCCTCGCGCATCCGGGTGGCCCGTTCTGGCGCGGGCGCGATGCCGGCGCGTGGACCATCCCGAAAGGGACGATTGATCCGGGCGAAGAGGCGTTGGACGCCGCGCGCAGAGAGTTTCGGGAAGAGACCGGGTTGGAGCCGTCGGGTCCGTTCGAAGGCCTGGGCAGCATTCGACAGAAGGGTGGCAAGGTCGTTCACGCGTGGGCGTGGGAGGGGGACGCCGACCCCGCCCGGGTGAAGAGCAACATGACCAGCATGGAATGGCCGCGCGGCTCGGGACGCCGCCTCGCGTTTCCCGAGGTCGATCGGTGCGGGTGGTTCGACGTCGTCGCGGCGCGCGAGAAGATCAACCCCGCACAGAGCGAGCTGCTCGATCGTCTCGAGGCCTCGCTCGCCTCGAGGAGATCGTATGGCTGACGCGAAAGTGATCGCGGTGGTGGGCGCCACGGCTGATCTTCCGCTGGGGCGCTCATCCGATCGTAGCCGGAGCGTCCGGCGGCCGACCGTAGCCAGCGCGTTGTACCCACAGTGCCGCCCCGGGCGGCAGGGCAGGAATCATGTCAGCGGACAAGAGTCTTCGTGAGCATCTGGCCCGACTTCTCTCGTGGGAGGACGCCCACGTGACGTTCGAGGCCGCCGTCGCCGATCTCGGCCCGAACCTGCGCGGCCACCAGCCCGCGGGACTGCCCTACTCACCGTGGCAGCTGCTCGAGCACCTTCGGATCGCACAGGAAGACATCCTGGAATTCTGCACGAACGCGCAGTATCAGGAGCGGAAGTGGCCCGATGAGTACTGGCCGAGAGCTCCTGCGCCACCTTCGGAGCAGGCGTGGGACGCGGCCGTACAGGCATTTCGGCGCGATCGCGAGGCGCTCCGCCAGCTCGCGATGAGCGACAAGACGCGGCTCGAGGCGACGATCCCGCACGGGACCGGGCAGACCTACCTGCGGGAGCTGTTGCTGGCGGCGGATCATGCCGCGTATCACGTCGGGGAACTTGTCGTGGTGCGTCGGCTGCTGGGCGCGTGGCCGCGGTAGTCGACGGCCTGTCCGAAATGGATGTGAGGGAGGACCTGACCGAGCGAAGGGAATCAGAGCGCTTCCCCTCGCACGGTCAGCTGGGTGGCGGTCTTACTGGGCCTTGCTGGAGTCGCTGGCCGAATCGTGCGAGGTGGTCGCTGAGGTATCGCTCGGCGTCGCGCTCGGCGCGGCAGTCGTATCGCTGACCCCTGGCGCCGGAGTGGCGGGGTTGGACATGGTGGCGGTATCGGCTGGCGTTCCCGGAACCGCGCCGCTCTCGTTCGTTCTATCGGGTTTCGGCCCGCACCCGGCCAGCGAGGCCGCGATGAGGCCGGGTAGAGCAAGTGCTTGCCATCTCATAGGTTTGTCCTTTCTTCGGTCAGCGCCCGTTGCCTGCTTGCCACGCGAACATAGGCAGACGTGGAGAATGTGGAGGTGACATGAATCACCTAACCGTGTACGGCCTGTGGCGCTGACGCGGGACGACCTGCGCGCATCGTTCGAGCGCGCCGGTGAGAGCCACTGGCGCGCCCTGGTGGACCACCACGAGGACGCCTACCCGGCCAGCCGGCCGACTCCGGGTGACGTGACCCGAGGGGAAGCCGAGCGACTGAATGCGGCCGGATTCGGCGACGCCGCCCTGTACGAGCTGCTGGAATCGCGCGTCTCCCGCGGCGACACGGCCGTCACCCTGGTTCACGTCCTTCGCGACCGCCGCACGGGGGCGCGCATCGAAACGCCGGCCTATACTGATTACGAGTAGTTGGCGTTTCGAGCGGGAGGGCCCGCGATGGAGTACTTGGTACTGTGGCGCAGGCTCGACCAGCCGGGCCACGAAGCCGCGCGACTGATCTTTCACGATCCGTTCTGGCAGTTGGGTGGAACGGCGGTGTTCGCTCACGACGGACAGCCCTGCCGGCTGGAGTATCTCGTCGCGTGCAGTGCGTCATGGCACACGCTCCGCGCCAAGATTGCCGGGTGGGTGGGCCCCCGGTGCATCCGGGTCGATCTCACCGCCGACTCCGGCGGTCGGTGGCGGCTCAACGGCGCGGAATGCGGCGACGTCCAGGGCTGCATCGACCTCGATCTGGCGTTCAGCCCGTCCACCAACCTGCTGCCCATTCGTCGACTCGCCCTGCCCGTAGGTGCCCGAGCGGAGGTGACGGCGGCGTGGCTGCGGTTCCCGGAGCTGACCCTCCAACCGCTGGCGCAGGTCTACCAGCGCACGGATGACCGCCACTATCGCTACGAGTCAGGGGGCGGGGCCTTCACGAGGGATCTGGAAGTGAACGACGTGGGCATGGTTTTGCGCTATCCCGGACTCTGGGAGGCCGAGTGAGTCTGGCGAAACCGGAGTCGCCTCGGGCACCATCCCGGGTCCTCGTGCGCGGCGAACGCGTTCTCGTGGTGGACGACGAGCCCGTGCTGCGACAATACGCCGTGCGAATCCTCAACGCCGAGGGCTTCACGGTCTTCGAGGCCGCCGACGGCAGGGAGGCGCTCATGCAGGTGGAGGCCAGGGGCGGTCTGCTCGACGTGGTGGTATCGGACATCGTGATGCCGCGCCTGAACGG
>DATBLG010000085.1:0-30598 GCA_036555485.1 Gemmatimonadales bacterium
ATCGGACAAGCCGAGGGTCACGGGCGTGCTGTGGGGGTGGCCGGCGTCGAGCTTGAACACCACCGGCCGGCCTTCGGAGAGAAACACCGCTTCGACCGGCACACGCACCGCGTCAAGCCGTTCCGGGCCCGTGATGCGCACGTTGGCGGTCATGCCGGGCCGCAGCACACCTCGGCCGTCACCGCCGCGCACGCCGACCTCGACGTCGAACACACGGACGCGCTCCTGGAGCCGGGCAGCCGGCGGCACCAGCCGGACGATCCCGCGCACCGTGTCGCCGGGAAATGCGTCCACCGTGAGCGTGACGCTGTCGCCCACGGCCACTTTGCCGATATCCACTTCGTTCACCGCCGAGCGCACGCGCAGGCTCGTGAGATCGGCGATGGTGAACAGCTCGGTCCCGCCGCCGAACGCACTGGTCCCGCCCACCACCGTCTCGCCTTGCTCCACGCCGCGGTTGATGACGACGCCGGTCGTGGGCGCCCTGACGCTGGCCCATTGGGCAGTATCGCTCGCGATCACCCCACTCTGCTCCACGAGACGCAGCTGGTCGCGCGTGGTGCGGAGCTGGTTTTCGGCTTGCTCAGAGGTGGCACGGCGCTGGTCGAGATCAGACTGGGTGATCCCGCCCGACGCGGCGAGCGCCTGGGCGCGCTCGTACTCCCGGCGGGCGTTGTCGCGTGCGATCTCCGCGGCGATGATATCGGCTCGGAGCCGGGCGAAGGTGTTGGCCTGCGCGATGTCGGGCACGATGCGAACCAGCAGCTGCCCGGGTCTGACCCGGTCTCCTTCGCGCACCGCCAGTCGCTGTACCACGCCAGAAATCGGCGATTTCACGACGATCTGGCGCTCGGGTTCGACGATGCCCGTTTCCTCCACGAACACGCGCACCTCGCCGCGGTCCACGACACCCACCCGGTAGGCGCGGGTGGTCGTTTCGCTGCTGGCGCTGCCGCACCCCAACAGCCCCGCGGCGGCGAGCGCGAGTCGCAACTCCATATGCCTCATGATGGACGATCCCGAGTGAGGAGTGGCACGGCGTGTGGGTCTCCTCAATGACGGAAGCCTCCCTGCCGATGTTTCGAATATATTCCAGCCCCGTGGCACCGGACCTCCCCGCTGAACTCGAGGCCGCACTCGCCGGGCGGTTCCAGCTCCGCCGCCTGCTCGGCCGCGGCGGTATGGCCAGCGTCTATCTGGCCTACGACGCCAGGCATCAGCGCGAGGTCGCGCTCAAGGTGCTGCTCCCCGGACTCGCGGCGATCATCGGAGTCGAGCGGTTCCTCAACGAAATCCAGATCGTGGCGCGACTTACCCACCCGCACATCCTCGCCATGCACGATTCCGGCGAGGCGGGCGGGTTCCTTTACTATGTCATGCCCCACATCGAGGGCGGCTCGCTGCGCCAACGGCTGGGCGGCGGGCAGCGCCTATCGGCGGCTGCGGCGCTCGCGATCGCCGCGCCCGTGTCCAATGCGCTCTCTTACGCCCATCGGATGGGTGTGCTGCACCGCGATATCAAGCCCGAGAACATCCTGTTCTCGCAGGGCCACCCTGTCGTAGCGGATTTTGGCATCGCCAAAGCGATCAGTACCGCGGGGGGCGCGAACCTCACCCGGACGGGATTCCCACTCGGCACGCCCGGATACATGAGTCCCGAACAGGCGGCCGGCCTCACGGATCTCGATGTCCGGACCGATGTCTACAGCCTGGCCGTCGTGATCTACGAGATGCTGATCGGAGAGACCCCTGGTCGCTGGCCGACTGAGGACGCCGTCCGGGCCGGACGCTTTCTCGAGGCGACGGCGGTGCACCGCGCGCGGCTGGCCGAGCCGGGCAGTCGGATCGAAGCGGCCCTGGTCCGTGGTCTCGCCACCCGACACGACCAGCGCACGTCCACGCCTGCCGCGCTGCTCGACGACCTCCAGGGGATCGGCCCCGCCGTGCGGCGGCGCTACAGCGACGGCGAAGTACGTGAGATCGTGAAACGCGCCAGCGAGCTGGAAGCGTCGACGCCAACCGCGGGAGGCGCAATGACGATCGGCGGCGTGCAGGCGCTCGCGGCCGAGGTCGGGATCGCGCCGGACGCGGTGCGCGCGGCGGTCCAGTCGGTGGCCACACCCGGCGCGTCTGTCGTGTCGGGCGGGGCGGGTACGGCGAACGAACGCAACCGCTGGCTCGGCGGCCCAACGTCCCTCACGTTCGAACGTGTCGTCGAAGGCGAATTGCCGGACACCGAGTGGCAGGTGTTGGTCGATGAGATCCGCCGGTCGTTGCGGAACGTGGGGCAGGTGAGCCAGTTCGGTCGTTCGTTCTCATGGGTCGCCACGCGCCGCGGGGCCGCGCAACGTGACCTGGAGGTCGCGGTGTCGGTGCGCGGTGGCCGCACCCGCATCACGATTCAGGAGAACCTCGGTGCCTTGATCGGCGGCATCTTCGGCGGCCTCGGCGGCGGAATGGGCGGTGGCGCCATGGGGCCGATCATCGTCACCTTCGCGGGAGCCCTGCATATCCCGCAAGCGTTGGCCGTGATCATCCCGTTGTGGCTGGTGACCGTGTATGCCACCGCCCGCACGGGGTTTCACTACAGCACGCAGAAGCGGGTGCGCGAGCTGTCGAGCCTGGCGGATCGGCTGGCGTTGCTGGTCGCGGATCTGGTGTCGGAGCGGCCGGCGTTGCGGAATCCCGAGCGGTCGTTACCGTAGCATCAAGCAGCCACCGACGCTGCTTTGCCCCGTTCGAGGAGCCGATCGACCGAGACACCGCCGGCGCCAACCGCCGCGAGCGTCAGGGCGGCACCCAAGAGCGTCAGCTCGAGCTCGTAGCCACCCAGAAAACCGGCGCTGAGTCGCACCTTGAGGATCGCCACGGTCATATCGATCGCGAGCAGCAGGCCGGCCCAGCGAGTGAAACAACCGGTGAGGATCGCCAGGCCACCGAGCAATTCCACAAACGTCACGACGACCGCGGCCAGCCCTGGCAGCGGGATCCCCATCTGCGTCATCCCAGCAGTCGTCCCGCTCAGACCCCAGACAAACAGCTTGGTCCCTCCGTGCATAAGGAACACGGCTGCGACGACGATGCGCAGCGGCAGCATCCCCCAGCGAGCCAGGGCAGCTGTTGTGGCTTGATTCATCGGTACCTACCGGTTGGGGTCACACGTCCGACCAGACGGCCAGCTCGTTACCGCTCGGGTCCGTGAAATGGAACCGCCGCCCCCCGGGAAAAGCAAACGGCGCTCGGACGATTGTCCCACCCGCTCTGGCGACCGACGCTTGCAGCGCGGCGAGATCGCGGGCATAGATGACGATCAGAGGGCCACCGGCCCGGACCGACGGCTTCCGCTCGAATCCGCCCGCGAGGCGTCCGTCCTGGAAGCTCGTATAGTCCGGCCCGTAGTCCTCGAACCGCCAGCCGAACGCATCCTTGTAGAATTGTTTGGTGCGATCGAGGTCGGTCGCGGCAAACTCCACATAGTCGATCCGCCGGTCGTGCTCGGTTTGGCTCATCGGCTCTTCCTTGGGCACAGGGGATGTCCTATCGTCCGGGATGAGAGGTACCAGAATAGGAGCTTCATGACCAGCACCATGTCGCCGCGGCGCATCGGGGCGCTCGTCGGCCTCACCGCCGTGTATTTCGTCGCCGGGAAGTTCGGGCTCGCACTCGCGTCCATTCATCCCAGCGCGAGCGCGGTCTGGCCGGCCAGCGGCATCGCCCTGTCGGCTCTGCTCATCCTCGGGTACGAGGTATGGCCGGCGGTGTTGATCGGCGCCTTCCTGGTGAACGCAACGACGTTCGGGTCCCTCCCGACCGCCGTCGGCATCGCCGTGGGAAATACCCTCGAGGGGCTGGTCGGCGCGTACTTCGTCAACCGCTTCGCCAATGGGTCCCAAGCGTTTGCGCGCACGCGCGACATTTTTCGCTTTACCGCCCTCGCCGCGCTCGCCAGCACGACGCTCAGTCCGACAATCGGGATCACGAGCCTCGCGCTCGGCGGCTTCGCCCGCTGGGCTGACTTCGGCTCGATCTGGCTCACCTGGTGGCTCGGCGACGCCACCGGCGTCCTGATCGTCGCACCCGTGGTCCTGTTGTGGGGGATCGGCGGCTCGCCGCGGGTGACGGGTCGGCGGATGGGCGAGGCGGTGGCGCTCCTCGTGGGTTTGTCAATCGTGTCGTTGTTCGTCTTCGGCGGGCTGTTCCCAGGCGACACCAAGACCTATCCGCTCGAATTCCTGTGTATCCCATTTTTTCTATGGGCGGCGTTCCGGTTTGGTCGGCGCGCGGCGGCGACCGCCATCGTCGTGCTGTCCATCATCGCGCTGTGGGGTACGCTCGGAGGGTTCGGCCCGTTCGCGCGCGAGACGCGGAACGATTCCCTCCTGTTGTTGCAGGCCTTCATGAGCGCCACCGCGCTGATCGCGGCGACGCTCGCCGCGGCCGTCACCGAGCGCCGCCGGGTGGAAGCGCAGCTGCGCCACCTCGCGGTGACCGATCCCTTGACCGGGATTGCCAACTACCGCCGGCTGATACAGGTGCTCGAACTCGAGTTGTCGCGCTCCGGCCGCACCATGCGACCGTTTGCCGTGCTGTTGTTGGATGTCGACAATCTCAAGAAGATCAACGACCGTCACGGCCACTTGGTGGGCAGCCGCGCGCTGTGCAGAGTGGCGGACGCCATGCGAGGCACGTGTCGCACCATCGACACCGCCGCCCGCTACGGCGGGGACGAATTCGCGTTGATTCTGCCTGAGACCGAGGATGCCGCCGCCCGGCAGGTGGCGGGGCGTGTCGCCGCTCGGCTGTCGGGAGATGGCGAGCAGCCGCCCGTCTCGGTGAGTGTCGGCGTGGCTGTCTATCCTCGCGATGGGAACGCCGTCGAAGCGCTGTTGGGTGCGGCCGATGAGGCACTGTACGGCGCAAAGGCTGCCCTCCAGGCTGGCGCGCGGTAGCGCCTTGGTGCACGATTCCCGGCACCGGGTCCGGGATCGGTGGGGGCGCGCCCCCCGGGACTCCACGCCGGGGGTGGGCTGTGCGTATCCTCAAGATGGTCCTCACATTGTCCGGAGGCTCTGCCCTGTTCGGTTTCCGTTGGTTTTTGGTCCTCGCAGCCGTCGGGTGTACCGCACGAACGGCTGGCGGCCCGCCCCGCGTCCCAGTCAGCGTCGCTCGAGTCGAAGTGCGTTCCGTGCCGTACGAGATCGCGGCCACCGGCGCGGTCGAGCCGATCCGATCGGTGAACGTGACGTCGCAGGTGAGTGGGATGCTGCGACGCGTCCGGTTCACCGAAGGCGACGAGGTGACGCGGGGTCAGGTCCTGCTCGAGATCGACCGGCGTCCGTACTTGGCCGCGCTGCAGCAGGCCGAAGCGAATCTGAGTCGGGATGTGGCCCAGGCGGAGAATGCCGCGAGGGATGCCGAGCGGTATCGCGTGCTGGCCCGCGACCGGTCCGTTACTGAAGAGGACTACCAGCAGAAGCAGGCGACGGCGGACGCGCTGCGCGCGACCGTTCGGGCGGACTCGGGTGCCCTCACCGTGGCCCTTCTCAATCTCGAGTACGCCACGATCCGGGCGCCCATCGCCGGTCGCACCGGGAGCCTGCTGGTGCGCGAGGGCAATCTGGTGCGCGCCAACGAGTCGGCGACCCTGGTGACCATCAATCAGCTTCGGCCGATCGTGGTGCGCTTCGCCGTGCCGGCGGCAGAGCTTCCCGAGCTGCAGCGGCGTCTGGGGGGCAGCGGGGGGGGGCAACTCCGGGTCATCGCGGTTCCCGCCCACGACTCGGCCGCCGCCCTGGAAGGCGAGCTGTCCTTCGTGGACAACCACGTCGATTCTACCACCGGGACGGTCCTGCTCAAAGCGAGGTTCCCTAACCGCGACGGGCGGTTATGGCCGGGAGAGTTCGTGGACGTCACGCTCGTGCTCGGCGTACAGGCTGAGGCGCTCGTGATCCCCGCTCAGGCGGTGCTCGCTGGGCAACAGGGGAGCTATGTGTTCGTAGTCGAAGCCGACGGGACCGCGCGGCAACGGCCGGTCACGGTGCAGCGGACGGTGGATGGGCTCGCGGTGCTCGAGGACCCGCTCGAACCCGGGACGATCGTCGTGACCGATGGCCAGTTGCGGGTTACGCCCGGCGCCAAGGTCGATGTGCGCACCGCCTCGGGCACTGAAGACACCGTGGGAGGCCAGCCATGAACATCTCCGGCCTGTTCATCCGTCGCCCCGTTGCCACCACCCTGGTGATGCTCGCCGTCCTGCTCTTCGGCGTGATGGGCTACCGCCTCCTGCCGGTGAGCGATCTCCCGAACGTGGATTTTCCCACGATCTCCGTCTCCGCCAACCTGTCCGGGGCCAATCCCGAGACGATGGCGGCCGCCGTTGCGACGCCGCTCGAACGGCAGTTCTCGACGATCGCCGGGATCGACGCGATGACCTCCAACAGCACCCAGGGCGGGACGTCGATCACGATGCAGTTCGACTTGTCGCGCGACATCGATGCGGCCGCTCAGGACGTGCAGGCCGCGATCTCGCGCGTGCAGCGACAGCTGCCACAGGACATGCTGCCGCCCTCCTTTCGGAAGGTGAACCCCGCGGACGCCCCAATCATGTTTCTCGCGCTCAGCTCGCCGACGCTGTCGTTGTCGACGCTCGACGAGTATGCGCAGACGATTCTGGCCCAGCGCATCTCGACCGTTTCCGGGGTGGCGCAGGTGCAGGTCTTCGGGTCACAAAAGTATGCCGTGCGTGTCCAGATCGATCCGCAGGCGCTCGTGGCGCGAGGCATCGGCCTGGACGAGGTGGCGGCGGCGGTGGATGCGGGAAACCCCAACCTCCCCACCGGCATTCTGTGGGGTCCGCATCGCGCCCACACCGTGCGCGCCGACGGGCAAATCGAGAGCGCCCCGGAGTTCCGGCAGCTAGTCGTCACCTACCGGAACGGCGCGCCGGTGCGACTGCAGGACGTGGCGCGGGTGCTCGACGACGTTCAAGACAACCGGAACGCGAGCTGGTTCGACGGCATGCGTGCCATTGGGCTCGCCATCCAGCGGCAACCAGGAACCAACACGGTCGCCGTGGCGAACGCGGTGAAGCGGATGGTGACGACGCTCGGGCCACAGCTCCCGGCGTCGGTGCAGGTCCAGACGCTGTATGACCGTTCCCTGTCGATCAACGACTCGGTGCACGATGTGAAGGTGACGCTGTTCATCACCCTCTGCTTGGTCGTGCTCGTGATCTTCCTCTTTCTGCGTAATCTCTCGGCCACGGTCATCCCGAGCCTGGCGCTGCCGCTGTCGATTGCCGGCACCTTCGCCGCGATGTACCTGCTCGGCTATAGTCTCGACAACCTCTCGCTGATGGCGATCACGCTGTCGGTCGGATTCGTCGTCGACGACGCCATCGTGATGCTGGAAAACATCGTGCGGCACATGGAGATGGGAAAGCCGCGGCTCCAGGCCGCGTTCGACGGCGCCCGGGAGATCGGGTTCACGATTGTCTCCATGACGCTGTCCCTGACCGCGGTGTTCATACCGGTCCTGTTCATGGGCGGCATTCTGGGACGGCTGTTCCAGGAGTTTGCGGTCACGATCGGCATCGCGATCCTCGTGTCGGGGTTCGTTTCCCTCACCCTGACCCCGATGCTCTGCAGCCGGTTCCTCCGCCCGCCGCGGGAGGAGCGCCACGGGCGGTTCTACGAAGCGGTCGAAGGGGTGTACCGGCGCAGCCTGCGGCTGTACGAGCGCAGCCTGGCGTGGGTGATGGATCACCGAGGAACGGCCCTGGCGTTTTCCGTCGTGATCCTCCTGGGCACCGTTGGCCTGTTCGCCCTGGTGCCCAAGGGCTTCATCCCGAACGAAGACACGGGTTTTCTGAGCGGGACCACGGAGACCCTTGAAGGCAGCTCGTTCGATGCGATGGTACAGCACCAGCACCAGGTCGCCGCGGTCCTGTTGCAGGACCCGAACATCGAGCACTTCATGTCGTCGGTCGGGGGTGGGACCATGAACCAGGGGCGCCTGAGCATCCGCCTCAAACCGCGCGACGAGCGGCTCAGCGCCGAGGAAGTGGTGCGGGGGTTGCAACCAAAGCTCGCCGCGATTCCGGGGATCCGGACGTTCCTGCAGGTGCCGCCCGTGATTCGCATCGGTGGGCGGTCCAGCAAGACCCTATATCAGTTCACACTGCAGAGCGGGGATATTGAAACGCTCTATGCCACCGCGGCGGAGCTCGAGGCGAGGTTGCGGACGGTCCCAATCCTCACCGACGTGACCACAGACCTTCAGATCAAGAACCCGCAGGTCCGGGTGCACATCGACCGGGACCGCGTTGCCTCCCTGGGGCTCACGGTGGAGCAAGTCGAGCGCGCATTGTACGACGCCTACGGGACCCGCCAGGTCTCGACGATTTTCACGCCCAATAACCAATACTCGGTCATCCTGGAGCTGTTGCCGCAGTATCAACAGGATCTGGGGGCGCTGCGGATGTTGCACATTCGCTCGCCGCAGGGTGCACTCGTCCCGCTCGGGTCGCTGGCCTCCGTGACCTCCGACGTGGGTCCGTTGAGCGTGAACCACAGCGGTCAGCTGCCGTCCGTGACCTTGTCGTTCAACCTCGCCCCCGGCGCGTCGCTCGGCGACGCGGTGAATACCGTCCAACGCCTCGCGCGCCAGACGCTGCCCGCGACCATCAGCACCGGCTTCGCGGGCACCGCGCAAGCGTTCCAGGCGAGCCAGCAGGGGTTGGCGTTCCTGTTGCTCCTCGCGGTGCTCGTCATTTACCTCGTGCTCGGGGTCCTGTACGAGAGCTTCATCCACCCGCTCACGATCCTGTCGGGGTTGCCGTTTGCGGGCTTTGGCGCCCTGTTGACGCTATTGGTGTTCGGAACCGAGCTCAGCATCTACGCGTTCGTGGGGATCATCATGCTCGTGGGGCTCGTGAAGTAGAATGCGATCATGATGATCGACTTCGCCATCGAAGCCGAGCGCCGAGAGGGCAAGTCGCCTCGGGATGCGATCGTCGAAGCCTGTAGCGTGCGCTTCCGGCCCATCATGATGACGACGATGGCGGCGCTGATGGGGACGCTGCCGATCGCGATCGGATGGGGCGCGGGGGCGGAGTCGCGCCGCCCGTTGGGCCTTGCGGTCGTCGGGGGATTGGCCTTTTCGCAGCTCATCACGTTGTACGTGACGCCGGTGTTTTACACGTACCTCGACGCGCTGCAGCACCGGCTCGGGCGCCTGCGCCGGCCGGCGACGGCGACCGGCACCCTGGCGGCACCAGTCCCCGCCGACTGACCTGACGGCCCGGTGATCCTGCTCACCGCTCGGTCGGATCAAATACGCTTAGGTCCCTGCATGCGATCGGCCACGCTTGTCGCCGCGCTGCTGGTCGGCGCGTCCACGTGTCTCGCGGCTCAGCGCGCCCACCAGGTTGAGCTCGGTGGCTTCGGCAGCTTCACTCGCTACGACCACCTCATGGGCCTGGATCCCCGCATCGGCGCCGGGGCGCGCATCGGGTACGCCTTCACGGACATCCTGGAGCTCGAGGCCGAGTTCGGTCTCGCCCAGCCGCACCCCCAGAACCAATTCGGGTTCACGACGGTGCGGTGGGGCGCGGCGAGCCTGGTCCTGACCGTCGCCCCCGGCCGGCGGAACCGACCGTATTTGCTCGGCGGGTACACGCGGATCGACTACGGGTCGGCCGGGAGCGCTCCCTATGACTTCGCCGACCACGCCGTGCATGGCGCCATCGGGGACCGGTTCTTCGTCATGTATGGCGTGGCGTTGCGCATGGAGGGGCGCGCCATCTTCGCGCCCAAAACCGATCGCCGCTTCGGCGGCAAGTGGGCAGGGCATGTCGTGGGCTCGCTCGGCCTTTCGATGTTCGCCTTGGGCCGCGGCCAGCGGGATGCCGATCGTGACCGGGTGAGCGACCCGCAGGACGCCTGTCCGTCGACTCCCACCGGCGCCGTGGTGGATCGCCGGGGGTGTCCCTTAGACCGCGACGGCGACAGCGTCGCGGACGGGATCGATCGGTGCCCCGGTTCAACCGCGGGTGCGCAGGTGGACCGCTCCGGGTGCCCGATCGACAGCGACCAAGACGGGGTCTCCGACGGCCTGGACCAGTGCGCCAACTCACCAGCGAGGGCGACGGTCGACGCCAAAGGTTGCCCCATGGATGGTGATGCCGACGGCGTGGCCGATCAACTGGACCGGTGCCCCCAATCCGCGCCCGGCGTTCGCGTGAACGCCTCCGGTTGTGCGCTGGTCCGGGACAGCGTGCTCCCGCTGTTTGCCGAGCGGGGGTCGATGGTCCTGCAGGGTGTGACCTTCGGAGCGGGCAGCTCGATCCTTACCCCGGGGTCGTTCACCGTGCTCGATGGGGTGGCGACGGCGTTGAACGCGCAACCGGAGATTCGTGTGGAGATCGCGGGCTACACAGACGATGTGGGCGCGCCTGGGTTGAATGTCCGCCTGTCGCAGCTCCGGGCCGAGGCGGTGCGCGGCTACCTGGCGACGCGAGGGGTCGCCCCGGGTCGCATGGTGGCGCGGGGATTCGGACCCGGGAGCCCGATCGCAAGCAATACCACGGCGGCGGGCCGGGCACAGAACCGGCGCGTGGAGCTGCACCGCCTCCCCTAACGGAAGTGCCCCCCAACCTCGGTCCCGCGCGCACCGCACGAATCGGCATCCAGCGCCGTTTCTAGGGTTCGGGCCCGGTCTCGGGGTTTTCCGTCAACGAAACGAACAGTTTGGTGGTGTAGAAGACCGCCCGTCCCCGTACCGCATCCAGCTCGCGACGCCGTACTCCGGTCAGGAGCCCGGTTTCCTCTCCCCGTTGCAGCAGATAGCCGAGCTCGATCAAGTACCCAAGCGCGAGATCCACGCAGCGTTGAAACGACTTACGCGTCAGCCTGCCGGAACCGTTGGCAAGCTTGGCGGGTGCCAGGAGCGCCACGGAACGGAGCTCGTCGCGCAGGCACTCACCGTCTGGGCCGCTCCACTTCTCCGTGGCCCGCCACACGGCCAACACGAGCTCGTGGGACACCTTCCACGCATCCAGCTTTTCGAATGTCATCATCGTGATGCGATTGTACCGATCTCAAGGCCCGCGGCGGTAACCAAACCAATGCAGCGGGTACCGAAAAATCGCGACCCAATCCGCGGTAACCTAGGTCACGGCTGCGATCGTGCTCGAGTCGCACCTTTCATCGTATGAAAGACCGATTCCTCCCCGGCATGAAAGACGTGCTCATCCCGCTGGTTGCGCTGGGTGTGCTCGTCGCCTTCGCCGCTCTAACTGTCGTCGGGTGAACCCGGCTCGCGGGGACGAAGCGATCCCATAATCGCGGGACGTTGGCCCTGGGGAGGAGACCGGCCCGTCGCAAGAAAGCGGCGGGCCGTTTGCTGTGCTACCTTCACCGCCGCTCGAAACCGGGAGCCGCCGCTGACGACACACCTCGCCACCGACCTGACCGCCACGTTGCAGGCGGATCGCCCGGGCTCGCTCGCCGCAGCGGTCGAGGCGATCGCCAAGGCGGGGATCAATCTCGATGGGTACGCCGAGTTCGAAGGGACGCTGCACGTGCTGACCCGTGACGCTCCGGCGGCGCAGCGGGCACTACGCGCGGTCGGCATCCGGGTCCGCGAGGAGCGACAGGTGATTGTGATCGGCGCGGACGACCAACCGGGAGTCGCGGCCAAGGTGTTTCGACGCATCGCGGACGCCGGCATCAACGTCGATTTCAGTTATGTCGCCAATCAGAACCGCATGGTCATCGGCGCCGACGACCCGAAGAAGGTCGCGGATGTCCTGAAATGACCGAACCCGGATCGAAGGCGGAACGTATTGTCCCACAATAGGTTCCGCGATTCGGCGCAGTCCCCCACAGTTGGCCCGATCTTGATTGCCACACCGGCAGTACCGCACTATTAGGGCCCACTATGCCCCCTCGCTCCGCTGTCACCCTGTTCGCTCTTTGGCTCGCGTTGGCAGCGTGCTCCAAGGGAGCGCCGGAGCCTGCGCCTGCACCGGTCGCGACGACGCCGGCCCGCGTCGTCACGGAAACCGTGACCGTGCGGGACCACGATCTGGAGCAACGGGTTTCGCGACAGGACCTGCAGCTGTTGGACAAGGACGCCCAGATCGAGGAGTTGCAGACACAGCTCGACGAAGCGCGCCGCGAAGTGCTGCGCTCGATGGCCAAGGTCCAGACGCTGGCTACACGGGCGGAGGCGGCCTCGGCCATGGCCGAAGCCGAGATCGCGTTGCAAACACTGCGGCGGTCGGCGGGCGGGCAGGCTGCCCCCGAAGTCGCCAAGGCAGCCAAACTGTATGCGGAGGCCAGCGACCAGTTCAACAAGCAGAACTACGGCGGGGCGCTCTGGCTCGCCAACCAAGCGAAGACCCAGGCGGGGCTGGGACGCAGACGGTTCACCGGTGCAGACCCGGCCGCGCTCCGCCCTGGCGAGCAGTTATTCGCAGTTCCGTTGCGGCTGCAGACCGTCGGGCGAAGCAAACTGCGTGAGGGCCCAGGCACCGGCTACCGTTCGCTCGTCACGCTGGAAGCGGGCCGGCCGCTGACGGCTTTCTCGTTTGTGGATCAATGGATGCGGGTGTCCGACGACAGCGGACGTTCGGGCTGGGTGTTCTACAACCTCGTGCGCAAGCGACCCGTCAGCGCCCGCTAAACGGGCACCGGGCGTTTCACCCCGCTCGCTCCTTTTTCGGCTTCGGTTCACGCACGAGCTTCAGGCCGGCTCGCCGCACGCGATCGCGGCCCTCGCGCTTTGCCTCGTACAACGCCTCGTCTGCCGCCGCGATCACCTGTTCTGGGGTGTTCCCGTACAACGGGAATTCCGAGACCCCGATGCTCACCGTGATACGCCGGCCCGGGAACACTTCCGCGGCCACGCGCGCGCGCACGCGCTCGGCGATCTCCAGCGCCTCGGTCATGCCGGTCTCGGGCAACATCACGAGGAATTCCTCGCCGCCGTAGCGCGCGACGTCATCCACCTCGCGTGTCGCTTCTCGTAACAAGGCCGCGACCCGTGCCAGCACGCCGTCGCCCGCCAGGTGACCGAAGGTGTCGTTGTATTTCTTGAAGTGGTCCACGTCCACCATCAACACCGAGAACGTGTGCTTGAGCCGCTGCGAACGGCGTACCTCGTCGGCGAGTGACTCCATCAGGCGGCGCCGGTTGTGCAGTCCGGTGAGGCCGTCGGTCACCGAGAGCGTCTCGAGCTCCTCGTTCTTGCGGCGCAACGTCTCGTTGGCGGCATCGAGCGCCTGGTGTCCCTCGCGCAGGCGGACCACCATGTTGTTGAACACCTCGGTGAGATAGCCGACTTCGCCGCCGGAGAGCACCGGCAGATCCACGTCCAGGTCGCCCGCCGCCACCTTGGCGGCGCCTTTCGTGAGCCGCGCCAGCGGACGCACAATGAACAGGCCAAGGAGGTAGGCGATCAGACCGATCCCGACCAGCAAGGTCGACACGAGCAGCAAGGTGAGGTTGCGCATCCGGGTGACTTCGCGGAACGCGGCAGTGGCCGTGATCTCCGCCACGACCGCCAGGCGCTGCTCGGACCCGCGGCGCAGGCTGCCGAGCACTAGGTCCCCGGTGTGGTTGCGGTATCTCGTCACGTGCCCGTCCTGCTCCGACAGTCGCTGCATCGCCGCGGTCGTCAGCCGCGCGCCCGGCCCGGCGGCGCTGGTGACGAGCGCGCCGTCCGTGGTTACCAGGTACACCCGCCCCGAGTCCGCCAAGGAGAAATCCCGCAGCGTCCGTTCGAGGTCGACGAGGCTGAGCTTGGCCGTCAATGCCCCGAGGAAGCGTCGGCTTGGGACGGCGATCGGGACGGTTGCCACGAGCAGCGTCGCCCCCAGGTCTTCGTCGCGGTACGGCTCACCGAGGGCGGTTCGGCCGGCGGCGATATCGCTCGTCCAATCGGTGGGCAGCTGGACCGGCCGCGAGGACCTGGCACTGGTCGCGATGACGCGACCCTGCGGGTCCACCACCATCAGCTCGAGGTAGTCGGCGAACCGTTCCCGGACGGACTTGAGGTAGTCGTTCATCCGACGCACTGCCGGCCCCCCACCGCCGCGCGGGACCTGATCCAGGTTGAGCGTCACCGCGTCCGAAATGGCGAACACCCGGAGCTCCGCCAAGCGGTCTTTGAGCCACAGCTCAAGCTCGCGCGAGCTCTGCCGGCTGGTACTCTCGAGCTGCTCGGTGATCTTATTGTTGAGCGAGCGTTTGTTCTGGGTGTAGGAGAGCCACGCCGTGGAGAGCGACGGGATCAGCGTCGCCACAACGGCGAAAAACAGAATACGGCTCCGGATACTGTCGAGGCGCAGGATCCGGGCGTTTTTCGAAACCGATTGTTCTAAGGTGCTGAGCCGCATGTTTCTCCTGATACCCAATCTCCGCTAACCCACCCAAGATTCACTTTGTGTCAGTGGGTGCAAGTAGGGTGCCGAGCGCGCTGGAACGCCAATGGTCGAAAGGGGTTGCGGCTACGGCGTGGCGATTCCAGTCACGCCGGTATCTGCGGCGGATCGTGCGTTCCCCAGTGACACGCGTCACCGGCGCTGATCCATCACGCATCACCGGTGTGACCCTGTCTCAGGGCACGGCGCGCAGTCGTCGTGGAGCCGAGTCGGCAGCGCCGCGCGGCGCGGGGGCGACACTGGCGCGACCACCTCGCGGCGCAACCAATCGGCGACGGTGCACGTCTAAGGAGCGGACGTCCCTTTCCGTCACTCGCGAGGTGCCATCATGTGGATCCGTTTCGTGCTCCCCCTGCCGGCCCTCGGGCTGGCGTTCGGTGTGGCAAGCTTGGCGGCGCAATCCGACGCGGCGTGGTGGGCGTCAGAATGCCGCCGCCACGACCGGGACGAGCGGCCCAAGGTCTGTGTGGTGCGCGAGACCGGGATGCGTCCGGCCAGTGGCACTTTGACCGTGGACCCAGGTCGCAACGGGGGCGTGGCCGTGTATGGCTGGGACCGGGATTCCATCGCCGTGACGGCGAAGATAGTGGCCAGCGGCCGCACCGAGGACGCGGCGCGACGCATCGCCGACCAGGTCCGGATCGAAGCCGCCGGGCGGACGATTCGAGCCGATGGCCCAAACGTCGGTTTTCGGGAGCACTGGTCGGTGAGTTTCGACGTGTTCGTGCCCCGGCAGACCGATCTGTCGCTCGAGACGTTGAACGGCCCGCTGTCGGTGGAGGACGTGTCCGGCACCATGGACCTGCGCGCACAGAACGGGCCGGTATCGCTCGACGGGGTCTCGGGTGACGTGACGGCGCGGGTGCAAAACGGCCCGCTGTCGGTGCACCTGTCCGGGACTCGCTGGGATGGCGCCGGCCTTGACGCAGAGGCGCAGAACGGCCCCGTAGACCTCGCGATCCCCGAGCGCTACAACGCCAGGCTCGAAACCGGCACGGTGAACGGGCCGATGGATCTGGGGTTCCCGCTCACCGTGACGATGCAGGGCCGCATGAACCAACGGATCCAGAGCACGCTCGGCGAGGGCGGGGCCACGGTTCGCGTCGTGACCACTAACGGACCGCTGACGATTCGTCGCGCTCGCTGACCACCCAAGGCGCGGTCTCATGGCGAAAGCCGAGCCGATGTGGCTCGGCTTTTTCGTTTCCCGTTCGTAGTTTTCCCGCCGATGTCCGAGACACTCCCGGCTCTCCACGGCTTCCGCGCCGAGCTGCGCGCGATGGTACGATTGGCCCTCCCGGTCGTCGCGGTCCAGGTGGGCTGGATGGCCATGGGCGTGGTCGATACGATCGTCGTCGGGCACGTCTCGGCGGACGCGATGGCCGCCGTTGCGCTGGGCAATCTGTTGTTTCTCGCGGTCTCGATCTTCGGGATGGGGGTGCTGACCGGGCTCGACCCCGTGGTCGCCCAGGCGGTTGGCGCACGGGACGATCCAGCCGTGGCGCGCGGCGTACAGCGTGGCCTCGTGCTCGTCCTCGGTCTGACCGTTGTGTCGACTGTGGCGCTCTTGCCGGCTCGTCCACTCCTCATCGCCCTGCGCCAACCAGTCGAGATCGTGCCGACTGTCGTCGCCTACGCGCATGTGGCGATCGGCGGCTTTCTCCCCTTCTACGTGGTCGTGCTGGTTCGCGTCCTGCTCCAGGCGACGGGCGGTGTCGGGCCGCTGGTGTGGGCGACACTCGCCGCCAATGTCCTGAACCTGGCGCTCAACTGGGTGTTCGTGTTCGGGCACCTCGGGATGCCGGCCTACGGCGCGGTCGGCTCGAGCTGGGCGACGACGTTGGCCCGCTGGGCGCTGGCGCTCTTCATGGTGGCGTTCTCGTGGCGGCGTTTGCGAGCCCAGCTCTTTCCGTTTCGACCCGAGTCGTTCGCACTCCGGCCGTTGGGACGGATTCTGTTGCTGGGCACGCCGATCGGGATTCAATATGAACTGGAGCTGGGCATCTTCAACGTGGTCGGCCTGATGATGGGGTGGCTTGGCGCGATCCCGATGGCGGCGAACCAGGTCGCCCTCAACATCGCCTCGATCACGTTCATGGTGCCGCTCGGCGTCTCGATTGCCGCCTCGGTCCTGGTGGGGCACGCCGTAGGCCGGGGGGATGCCGCTGAAGCCCGGCGAGCCGCACTCGCGGCGCTCGTCTGCGGGGTGGGATTCATGGCAATGAGCGCGATCGTCATGCTCCTTGCCCCGGAGACCCTGGCCCGGGCGTACACGACCGACGCGGCTGTCGCCCAGCTGGCGGCGACGCTGATCCCAATCGCGGGGGTGTTCCAGGTGTTCGACGGAACGCAGGTCGTGTCGATCGGCGTGTTGCGCGGCACCGGCGACACCCGGACCCCGATGCTCGTCAACGTCCTCGGCTACTGGGTGATCGCGCTGCCGCTTTCCGCGTGGCTGGGGTTGCGCACGCCGGCGGGGCCGGCCGGTATGTGGTGGGGGCTCGTGGTGGGTCTCGCCGTGGTCGCGCTGATCCTCGTCACCCGCGTGCGCTTCCGGCTTCGGGGACATTTGCGGCGGGTCATGATCGACAAGGCTCCGGCTGGAGCCTGATTCATCCGTGCGCCGGTGGCTTCCGGTCGCGGTAGGGATACCAGTAGTTCTTCGCCTCCATCACGTAGTCGATGTGGACGTGTTTCGGCTCGCGGAACGCGTCCAGGCCCTCTTCGCCCAGCTCGCGCCCCACGCCGCTCCAGCGCATCCCGCCGAACGGTCCAGCGTCGTTGTCGGTGAGCGGGTCATTGACCCAGAACGTACCGGCCTTGATGTGCTCCATCGCTTTCATCGCCAGCTCGAGGCTGCGCGTGTACACATTGGCGCCCAGGCCGAAGCGCGAATCGTTGGCCATCGCGATCGCCTCGTCGGCGTCCCGGGCGACCGTGAGGGACAATACCGGACCGAAGATCTCTTCGGTCGTCGGCAGCGAGCCGTGCGGCACGTCGGTGAGGATCGTCGGCTCGAAGAAATGACCCTTCAAGCCCGGGGGTGAAAGGCGCTTGCCTCCGGCTCGCAGGGTGGCTCCCTGGCGCACCGCCTCGGCGACCTGGTGCTCCACCAACGCCAGCGCCTCGGCGGAAATCAGGGGCCCGATGTCGGTCTCAGGGCGTTGTGGGTCGCCGACGGTGAGCGTGGGCAGGTACGCTTCGAGCCGGCGCGTGAACTCCGCAGCGACGGGCGCCACGAGGTAGATCCGCTTCGCGGACGTGCAGACCTGTCCGGCGTTGAGCAGCCGCGCCCACGCGACCCCAGGGACCGCCACGTCCAGGTCGGCGTCGGCGAACACGACGAACGGGTCCACACTCCCCAGTTCGAGATTCACCTTCTTCAGCTCTTGACCCGCGAGTGCCGCGATTTTGCGGCCGGCCGCCACCGATCCGGTGAAGGCGACGAGATCCACCTGTGGGTGCCGGACCAGCAGCTCGCCGGTGCCCGCGCCGCCGGTGATCACGTTGACGACGCCGGGCGGCAGCTCGTCGTAACACTCGGCCAGCAACAGGTTGCATAGCGGATTCTGATGCGGTGGCTTGCAGACGAGCGTGTTTCCGGCGGCGAGTGCCGGGGCCACCTTCCAGGCCATCAACAGCAGCGGAAAGTTGAACGGCACGATGGCCGTTACGACGCCATAGGGCTCTTTGATCGTGAAGTTGACCTGGTGCGGCTGTACCGGAGGGATTGAATTGCCGTAGCTCCGTCGCCCCACCTCGGCGTAATAGTCGAAGCAGGCCGCCACCCATTCGATACAGTCCACGGATTCGATCAGCGGCTTGCCGGTTTCCAGGGTCATGAGGTGGGCCAGCTCGCGTCCTTTGCCGCGGACTTTTTCCGCGATGCGATGGAGCGCGATCGCTTTTTCGACGCCGGGGACCTTCCACCATGCCGGATGCGCGCGCCTGGCGGCTTCCACCGCGGCGGCGACGTCGGCGGCCCCGCATTCGGGAGCCACGCCAACGAGCTCGAGGGTCGCGGGATTCCGGATTTCGCGCGTCTCGGGCGCTTTGGCGTCGATCCACCGACCATCGATCAGGATGCGGGAGACGTCACTCATCCGTGCGTGACCTCGAATTGGGAAGGACGGACGATATTCTCGCCGCTGGTGGCCGGCCACGCCAGCGGCGTGCACATTCCTTTCACTTCAGGGACCCACTCACCGAGGAATGCCATGCACGACCTGACCCGCCGTGATTTCGTGGGGCTCGCGGCCGCGACCGGACTCGCCGCGGCCGCCCGGCCACTCGTCGCCAGGCCATCTCACACCATCGCTCCCCACCGGTTCACCCCCGCGCCGTTCGAGTTGGAGGAGACCACCATCGCCGCGCTGCAGGCGGGACTGCGCAGCGGGAAGTACACCTCGCGACGTCTGTGCGGAGCGTACCTGGCGCGCATCGACCAGCTCGACGGCCGTGGCCCAATGCTGCGCTCGGTGATCGAGACGAATCCGGAGGCGATGGCGCTCGCCGCAGCGGCGGACGCCGAGCGCCGCGCCGGTCGGGTGCGGGGACCGCTGCACGGGATCCCGGTGCTGATCAAGGACAACATCGCGACGGCCGACCGGATGATGACGAGCGCGGGCTCGCTGGCGCTCGCGGACGCACCGGCGCCGCGCGATGCGTTCGTGGCGAAGCGGCTGCGCGACGCCGGCGCGATCATCCTCGGCAAGACGAACCTCTCGGAATGGGCGAACTTCCGTTCCACGCATTCGGTGAGCGGTTGGAGTGGCCGCGGCGGGCAGTGCAAGAACCCGTATGCGCTGGACCGCAATCCATGCGGCTCGAGCTCCGGAACCGGGACCGCGATCTCGGCGAACCTCGCCGCGGTGGGGGTGGGAACCGAAACCGACGGCTCGATTGTGTGTCCGTCGTCGGCGAGCTCGCTCGTTGGGATCAAGCCCACGCTCGGGCTTGTTTCCCGCCGGGGGATCATTCCCATCGCGCACAGTCAGGACACGGCGGGCCCGATGGCGCGCACGGTGGCCGACGCGGCGACGCTGCTCGGCGTGCTGGCCGGTGCGGATCCCGATGATTCCGCGACGGCCGAGGCGGGGACCCGGGGACGGACGGACTACGTCACGTTCCTCGACCCTGACGGTCTCAAGGGCGCCCGGATCGGTGTGGCACGCGCCAAGTTCTTCGGCTACAGCACGGCCGCCGACCGATTGGTCGAGGCGGCGCTCGAGGTGATGCGGCGCGCAGGAGCGGTGCTGGTCGATCCCGCCGACATCCCGCACAGCGGAGAATTCGACGACGCCGAGTTCACTGTGCTGCTGTACGAATTCAAGGCAGACCTCAACGCCTACCTGGCGGGGCTCGGGCCCGCCGCTCCACACAAGACGCTCGCCGATCTGATCGCCTTCAACGAGAAACACCGCGACCGGGAGCTTCCCTTTTTCGGCCAGGAGATCTTTGCCATGGCACAGGAGAAGGGCCCGCTCACGGACGACGCATACATCGAGGCGCTCGCCCGCTGTCGGCGCCTGTCCCGAACCGAAGGACTCGACGTCGTGCTGGCCCAGCACCGCCTCGACGCGCTGGTGGCGCCGACGGGTAGCCCGCCGTGGCCCATCGACCTCGTGAATGGCGACCACTTTCTCGGAGGGTCGTCCACGGCCGCCGCGGTCGCGGGGTACGCGAGTATCACGGTACCGGTGGGCTACGCTCACGGGCTGCCGGTGGGGATGTCTATCATTGGGGCGGCGTGGAGCGAGCCGACGCTGATTCGGCTCGCCTACGGCTACGAACAAGCGGCAAAGCCGAGGACGGCGCCGCGGTTTCTTCCGACGGCGGATCTATCCCGCTGAGACGCTTGCGACCAACCCCGAACCGGGGCACAATAGCGACATCGACTGTTTCCTTCACTACTGGGAGTCTCGTATGCGGATCATGGAACCTCGTTTGCGCCGGGCGCTTGGTCTTGCGGCCCGTCTCACGGTTCTCTTCCTGGTCCCCGCTCGAAGCCTCGCTGCCCAGAGTGGGACGATCGTCGGCCGCGTGGCCGACAGCGCCGGCGCAGCGCTCCAGAATGCGTCGGTCACGCTCGATGGCACGACGTTGCGAGCCACCAGCGGCAGCCAAGGACGATATGAGCTGCGCGGGGTCGGGGCAGGGACCTACACGCTGCGGGTCCGGCTGTTGGGATATGTGGCGCGGGCTGTGTCCGTGAGTGTCGGCTCCGGGGCGACGGTCACTCAGGACGTCACAATGGTGAGTCAGCCGATCAGCCTCTCGGCGGTCGACGTCGTGGTCGGCTCACGGGCGCGCCATACGGCCGCCGAGGAGCTAGCCGTTCCGGTGGATATCTACCCCGCTGAAGTTCTTGCCCAGCAGGGGACCAATGAAACCGGCTTGATGCTCCAGTCGGTTTCGCCCTCGGTCAACCTACCACACCAGAGCGTGACGGACGCCACGGATATCGTCCGACCGTTCACGCTGCGCGGCTTGTCACCGGATCACACACTCGTCCTCGTCAATGGGCTGCGACGTCACCAGACCGCCGTGGTGAACACATTCGCCTACGGCACCGGCGCCGGTTCCTCAGGCGTCGACCTGAACGCGATCCCGGCGAGCGCCATCGACCGGATCGAGGTGCTGCGCGACGGTGCGTCGGCTCAATACGGCTCCGACGCCATCGCCGGCGTCGTGAACCTGGTCGTGAAAGAAGGCCCGTTCACGCCATTCATCAATGCGTCCACCGGGCGGTATATCCCCAAGGACTATCCCGACGATGGCACGACGGTGGATGTGAACGGCGGGTGGGGCATCGGGCTGGGCCGGGGCTCGCTGGCGTTGTTCGGGGAATTCCTCGATCGCCAGCCGACGAATCGCGCGTGGGCCGATCCGTTCGAAGACGGCGGCACCGGCGTGCTCGACTCGATCAACAGCAAAGGGCAAGTCATCGTCAAGCGCAACGCGGTGCCGCAGCCGAACCACCACTGGGGCGACGGCCTGGAGAAGGACGTGATGACGCTGGCGAACCTCCGGCTGCCGCTGACCGACGCGCGCACGAGTGAGTTGTACGGGTTCGGCTCGTACAGCTTCCGGCAGGGGACAGGGAACGGGTACCGGCGGTACGCCTCGAGCGCGCGGAACTGGCCCGAGATCTACCCACTCGGGTTCCTTCCCGAGTTCCATCCAGACGTGACGGACTACTCCGCCGCGGGCGGATTCCGAGCGATTGCGAGCGGGTGGTCGGTCGACCTGGGCGCTTCGTTCGGGCACAACGATTTCGAGTACAATCTGCGGAATACCATCAACGCGTCGCTCGGGCCGTGTCTCGACCCCAACGCTCCATGCGCTCCGGGGCCGGACAGCACGCTCGGCACCGGGGACGACCCTGGGATCCCGAACCAGACTTCGTTCTTCGCCGGGCGACTCAAGCGTGAAGAGCTCTCGGTGGGCGCTTCCGCGGCGAAGTCCATCGAGCTGGGTCTTCGGGCTCCGGTGAACGTCGCGGTCGGCGCGGCGTTCCGTCGTGAGTCCTATCAGATAGTTCGGGGAGAGCTGGCGTCCTACATCGACGGCGGGCACCGCGGGCAGGACTCGAGCGATGCACCGGGTGGCTCTCAGGTGTTCCCCGGCTTCGCTCCCACTGACGAAGCAGACGCGAATCGGACCAACGTCGGCGTGTTTGTCGACCTGGAGACGAACCTGACACCGCAGTTCCTGGCGACGCTTGCGGGGCGCTTCGAGAACTACAGCGACTTCGGCTCGCGGGCGACGGGGAAACTCGCGCTGCGGTTTCAGCCCTCGGCCCAGCTCACGCTGCGGGCGGCGGGCAGCACCGGTTTCCGGGCGCCGGGCCTCGGGCAGATCAACTTCAGCAAGGTGGTCACCAATGTCATCGGCGGCCAGTTCGTGGAAGTCGGTGTCTTCCCGGTCGCCGACTCCGCCTCCCGCCTGCTGGGGGCTACGCCGCTGCAGGAAGAGACTTCGGTCAACCTGAGCGCCGGGCTCGCGTTCAGCCCCACGGAGAACTTCACGGTGACCGCGGACTTCTTCCGTATCACCATCAAGGATCGCATCCTCCTTGGCGCGACGTTCGATGACGACACGACCCTCGCGATTCTGGCGGCCGGCGGGTTCACGAATGTGGGTGGTGTCCAGTACTTCTCCAACGGGCTGGACACGCGGACGCAAGGGCTGGACGTCACGGGTAACCTGCGCGTGCCCGCCGGGATCGGGACGTTCGATCTCACGGGTGTCTTCAATTTCACCAAGAACGAAATCACGCAGATCGATCCATTGCCGGCCGTGCTGCAGAACTCGGCGGAGCCCGGCGTCGTCGATTCGCTGACCTACATCGGCATTACCGAGGAGCGGCCGGATTGGCGGGCGACCGTGACGGCCCAGTACTCGACAGGCCGGTTCCACGGACTCGCCCGGGGGTCCTACTTCGGGAAGTTCTCCTCGGCGCAGCCGGGTTTCTGCGATCTGTGCCGGGACAACTACGGCGCCAAGACGCTGTTCGATGCGGAAGTGGGGTACCGTTTCAACCAGGTGGACCTCGCGATTGGCGTTCGCAACCTCCTGGATACCTATCCGGACCAGCCCAGCTCCCTCGTCGACGTGGGTGGGGGAACCACTGCCAAGGAGTTCAACAACAACTTCGGGACCTTCCCGTGGGCAGCCGCATCGCCCTTCGGGTACAACGGGCGCTACATCTACGCGCGGGTGGCGATGACGCTCGGTCGGTAACCGGGTCCGTTGCTCAGAGGTGAACGGGCCGGCGCGCGCCGGCCCGTTCTTCTTCAGTCTCGCTTCCGCCCGCACCCGCGAGCGAGTAGCCTGATTCCATGGCCGAGACCCTCCCCGATCGGGACGAGCTGCAGCGCCGGCTCGTGCGACTGCGAAATCTGGCCCGGGTGTACGACGCCGGGATCCGGATTCCGGGCACCCGCTTCGAGTTTGGGCTCGATCCGCTGGTGGGGCTCGTCCCGGGGTTGGGCGACGCGGTCGGTGCAGGCCTCGCGACGTACATCGTGTTCGAGGCCGCGCGCTCCGGGGTCCCGTGGAGCGTCCTCGTCCGGATGCTGCTCAACGTCGGGATCGATGCGCTGATCGGCGCCTTCCCCGTGGTGGGCGACCTGTTCGATGCGGCGTGGAAGGCGAATCTCAAGAATGTCGACCTGCTGGACGCGCACCTCGCGGACCCGCGCGCGACCCGCCACTCGAGCCGTCGGCTGCTCATTGCCGTCGGCCTGGTACTGCTGCTCCTGTTCGTCGGTGCGGTGGCGCTCGCGCTGGCCGTGCTGCGCGCCGTGGTCTACCTGTTCACCGCTTCGTAACTGACGACTGATAACTGAACCTCCACAAGCTACGCGAGCTGCTTCAATCCGGCCCGCACCATCCCGAACAGCTCATCGATTTGTGCTGGCTCGACGATCAGGGGCGGCGAGAAGCAGACCGTTTCCCCGGCGGCGCGCACCAGCGCTCCCCGGTTGAAACAGTCCACGAACAAATCGTAGGCCCGCGCCCCCGCCTGACCGGCGCGCGGCTCGAGCTCGATCGCCGCCATCAGGCCGAGGTTCCGCAAGTCCACGACGTGCGGCAACCCGCGCAGCGAATGGACCGCCTCCTCCCACTGGGGAGCCAGCGCCTTGGCTCGATCGAACAGTCCGTCGGTGCGGTAGACGTCCAGCGTCGCGAGCCCCGCCGCGGTGGCGAGCGGGTGACCGGAGTAGGTGTACCCGTGGAACAGCTCGATGCCGCCCGGGGCCGTATCGACCACCGCGTCGTAGATCCCGCGCCGGACGGCTACCGCACCCATCGGGACGGCACCGTTGGTGATCCCCTTTGCACAGGTGATCATGTCCGGGATGACCCCCAGGGCCTGCGCCGCGAACGGGGCGCCAAGACGCCCGAAGCCGGTGATCACTTCATCGAAGATCAACAAGATTCCGTGCTGGTCGCACAGGGCGCGCAGCCGTTCGAGGTAGCCGCGCGGCGGCACGAGTACGCCGGTCGAGCCGGCCACCGGTTCCACGATCACGGCCGCGATCGTTTCGGCGCCACGCTGCGCCACGATCGCCTCCAGCGCATCGGCTCGCTCGGCTCCCCACTCAGGCTGCCCGCGCGCGAATGCCTGCCGAGCGAGATCGTGCGTGTGCGGCAGGTGATCGACGAGTGGCAGGAGCTGGGCGGCGAACGCTTTGCGGTTGTTCGGCAGCCCGCCCACCGAGATGCCGCCGAAGCCGACGCCATGATAGGCCCGCTCGCGGCCAACGAACCGGGCCCGCGCCGGCTTCCCCTGGGCCTGGAAATAGGCGAGGGCGATTTTCAGCGCCGTGTCCACCGCTTCGGAGCCGGAATTGGTGAAAAACACGCGGTCCAGATCACCGGGGAGGATCGTGGTGAGCCGGCTGGCGAGCTCAAAGCTCCCCGGGTGGCCCATCTGGAACCCTGGAGCGTAATCGAGCCGCGCGGCGGCGGCGGCGATCGCCCGGACGATCGGCTCGGAGGCGTGGCCGGCATTCACACACCACAGCCCGGCGGTCCCGTCGAGAATTCGGCGGCCGTCGGCCGCGGTGTAGTGCATCCCCGCGGCGGACACCAGCAGCCGCGGCGCGCGTTTGAAGGCGCGGTTGGCGGTGAACGGCATCCAGTGTGATTCGAGCTGGGGCAGCGTTGTCTGAGGCATGATCGACTCGGTGAGGGGTCAGAGCTTACGGAGCCGGTAGTGCCCGACGAGCCACTCCGTACCATTATGATAGGCGAACAGCTCTGCGCAGGCGAGGAAGAAGACCCGCCAGCGATGAAACCAGTCGCGGGCAACAGTCCCGTAGGCGCGCGAGAGCACGGGCATCACCTCCGCCTCGCGCGCCACGAGGTTCCGCACCCACGCTTCGGCGGAGCGTGCGTAGTGCACGCCGCTCACTTCCCAGATCCGCTCCTGGACCAGCGTGCCGTGAAATCGGGGCAGCAGGTGGAGCGACGGCATCACCCCACCGGTGAAGAAGTGGCGGCCCAGCCAGTTGCTCGCACCGTCGGTTTCAAACGGGTACGCGTAGTGCCGGTGACAGAACACGTGGACGAACAGCTTTCCCCCCGGTTCGAGCCATCCCGTGATACGATGCATCAACTCGCGCCAGTTGTGCATGTGCTCGAACATCTCGACACTGACGACGCGATCGAAGCGCGTGTCGAGCGTGAGGGTGTTCATGTCGGCGGTGACGACGGCGAGATTCGCGGGGGCGCGCGCCGCGATGTATTCGCGTTGCGCGGGCGAGTTCGAGATGGCGGTGATGTGGCTGTTGGGATAGCGCCGCGCCATGTAGAGCGCCAGCGACCCCCAGCCGCAGCCCAGCTCAAGCACGTGTTGTCCATCGGCCAGGTGGGCGCGGGTGCACACCAGTTCGAGCATCGCCTCCTCGGCCTGGTCGAGCGTGGTGACGCCGTCGGGCCAGTAGGAGCCGCTGTACTTGAGATGAGCGCCCAACACCAGCGCGAAGAACTCGGGCGGCAGCTCGTAGTGCTGCCGGTTGGCCGCGTCGGGGACGAGTGCAATCGGCCCCTGCGACAGGTCGGCCTCGATGGTGGTGGTGCTCAGGCGGCGTTCTTCCTGGCGCAGCCGGCGGGCCAACAACCAGCGGATCCCCCAGCGGAGCACCGGTTCGGGAAGCAGCCCCAGGATCACGCTACGCCTGTTTCGGAAACCAGGGGAAGAAGACGCTGGTCTCGCGCTGGTAGGCGCGGTAGTCGTCGCCGCGGCTGCGAATGGCTTGCCGCTCGGTGAAGGGGATGCCGGTGAGTCGAAACAGGAACAGCAGCATCAGCAGCGGTCCGAGCCAGGTGAGCCCGGCGCCATGCCCGATCAGCACGTATGTAAACCAGTGCGTCCACTCGAAGAAATAGTTCGGGTGACGCGAGGTGCGCCACAGGCCGGCGCGACAGGTCCTTCCTTTGTTGGCCGGGTTGCTCCGAAAGCGTGCCAGCTGGCGATCGGCCACCGCCTCGCCCGTGATCGCGATCAGCCATACCCCTACGCCTGCCAGCGCCCAGCCATCCAGCGGCCCGCCTCGCATGGCGGCGAGCATCGGGATCGAGAACAGCGTCGCGACCACCGCCTGACCCTGATAGAAGAAGAAAAAGAACAGCGGAGCACGGGCTCCCCAGTGCTCCCGCATGGCGCGATAGCGTCCGTCCTCCGGGCGACCCAGGACCCGATCGACGATGAGGTGTCCGGCGAGGCGCGCAGCCCACAGCGCCGCCAGTGCGCCGACCAACAGACGCCGCCCCGGTGCGCCGTCGGTGAACAGGGCGTAGCCCAGGGCCAGGAGGCCCAGCCCCACCGACCATGCCGCGTCCACCGACGTGGCGTTGTGGGTTTGCAGCTGCCGCAGCCAGAGCCCGGTCATCAGGAGGGCGAGCGCCGCCCAGCCGAGGAGCAGCGGCCGGATCATCCGGCGGTCTCCGCGCGCACGAACAGCATTTGCACGTCACCCAGGAAGCGTTCGCGGAATCCGCCTTCACAGTAGCAGAAATAGAACTGCCACAAGCGCCGGAACTCCTCGGAGAAGCCCTGTGCCCGCAGTCGGTCCCAGCGTGCGAGGAAATTCTCCCGCCAGCGTTTGAGGGTTTCGGCGTAGTGCGGCGTGATGTCTTCGAGGTGCAACAGCGCGAACCCGGCGCACTCCTCGGCGGCCTCGCGCAGCACCGGGACCGAGGGGATGTTGGCGCCGGGGAAGATGTAGCGCTTGATGAAATCGACTTCGCGTCGCGCCTGGTCATAGTAGCGCGGGTCGATCGTGATCGCCTGCAAGGCCATCCGGCCGCCCGGCGCGAGCAGGGCAGCGCACTTCCGGAAGAACGTCCGATAGAAGCGATGGCCGACGGCCTCGATCATCTCGATCGACACCAGCTTGTCGTAGCGCCCCGCCAGGTCGCGATAATCCTGGAGCAGAATGGTGATCCGATCGCCTAACCCCGCCGCGGCGACGCGCTCGGTGGCGAGCGCGTGTTGCGCGCGCGAAATCGTCGTGGTCGTGACGCGGCACCCGTACGTACCGGCGGCGTGCAAAGCGAACCCGCCCCAGCCGGTGCCGATCTCGAGCACGTGGTCGCCACGCCCGAGGTCGAGCTTCCGGCAGATGCGATCGTACTTTGCGATCGCGGCGTCCCGCAGGCTCGCGCCGGGCCGCTCGAAAATGCCGCAGGAGTACGTCAGCGTCTCGTCCAAGAACTCGGCGAAAAACTCGTTGCCCAGATCGTAGTGGGCGGCGATGTTCCGGCGGCTCCCCGTGCGCGAGTTGCGCCGCCGAGCGTGCCACAGCCGGCGCACCGGCTGTACGAAGAACGCCCAACCCGACTCGAGGCTGTCCAGCACATCGCGGTTCTGCACCATCAGCTGGACGAGCGCCGTCAAGTCGTCGGTCTCCCACCAACCGTCGAGATAGGCTTCGACCGCGCCAAGATGTCCGCCCAGTACGATCGCGCGATAGAACCGGGGATCGCGGACCATGACCGTCACGGACGGCGCGTCTCCCGGTCCGAACGAATGTGACGCGCGGAACTCCGCGATGGTGAGACGGCCGTGCGTCAGCCGGGCGAAGCGGCTGAGCAAGACGCGGCGGGCGATGGCGTCGAGCGCGTTCATGCGGAGCGTTTCGCGGGATGCGAGTGGAATGGGTTGCCCTTGAGCCAGATCTTCAGGGCGTTCCAATGAATCGCCCACGCGACCGACGCCGTCATGAACGGGTAGGCGAGCAGCACGCGGGCCAACGCGGGCCCCGAAATCTCTCGGCGCGCGAGCGACAGCGTGGCATCGAAGATCTTCCCGTGGGCGTCGAAATTCTCCATGTGCACGCCGAGCGTGCGACCCGGCTTAGCAAACCGCCAATCGTACTGATGGTCCATCGGCATGAACGGGGAGACGTGGAACGCCTTGCCGAACCGGCACCGCAACACCCCGTTCATCGACGGCGTACGGGAGAGCACATAGGCGTGCCGCTCCTTCCACGGCGTGTTGGTGATCTCGGCCACCACCGCCTCCACCCGGGTGTCGCGCGCATCGTAGCAATAGTAGAAACTGACCGGGTTGAAGCAGTAACCGAAATACCGCAGATGGGTGAGCAAGCGAATCGGACCCGCGGGCCTGGATCCCGTTTCGCGCTCGACGGTACGACGCACTGCCTCGCCGAGCGGCAGGGCGGGGTCGCCATGATAATCCGCTCGGCGGAACCAGGCCGGCGCGGCGCGGCGCGCCGACCAGAGCCAGCGGCGGTCGAGCACACCCGGGAGCTCGTCCAGGTCGAGGTACATCATGAACAAGCGGTAGTGGAACGTGTGCGGGTGCGGCCGCAGCCGCCGGTGGCGGACGCTGCCGGTGTAGATCGCGCTCCTCACCGCGTCACGCCGAACGGCTTGCACGCGGCGATGGCGCTCGTCACGCCGTCCTCGTGAAAGCCGTTTCCCCAATACGCGCCACAGTAGTGCGTGCGGTTCACACCGCTGATCTCCCCATGCCGCCCCTGGGCGCGAACGCTTGCCGTCGTGATGATCGGATGATGATAGGTCAAGCGTCGCAGGACCCGTTCCGGGGCCACGTCCGCCGTTCGATTGAGGGTCACGCAGAACGTCACCGGTGCGTCGAGCGTTTGCAGGATGTTCATGTCGTAGGTGACCGCGACCGGCGCCGCGGGATCGTCGGCCAGGTGATAGTTCCACGCCGCCCATAAGGCGCGGCGGCGCGGGAGGAGGGACGCGTCGGTGTGCACCACCACGTTGTTCGGCTGATACGGGAACGCGGCCAGGATGCCGCGTTCCGCTGGAGTCGGATCGGTGAGGATGCCGAGCGCCTGGTCGGCGTGGCATGCGAACATCACTTCGTCGAATGTCTCCCCGTCGACGTCGACGTGTGTCGGGTGCCGCGTCACGGCCCGCACCGCGTGGCGCAGCCGAATGCGGTCCCGGTAGGGCCGGATCAGCGCCTCGACGTACCGCCGCGCGCCGCCGCGGATGACCCGCCACGCTGGTCGATCGTGCAGCGCGAGCATGCCGTGCTGTTCGAGGAACTGCACCAGGAAGGCGAGCGGCATATCGAGGACACGCGCTCGCGGCTGCGACCAGAGGGCCGAGGCCATGGGAACGAGGTAGTGGTCCACGAATTGGCGGGAGTAGTGTGCCGCGGAAACGTATTCCACGAGTGTGGCCCGGGCGGCGCCGTCCAGGATGGCACTGGGCGCCTCGCGGTTGAACCGCAGGATGTCCCGCACCATCCGATAAAACGACGGTTTCAAGAGGTTCCGCCGTTGACCGAACAGCTGGTTCAGGGTCGTGCCGTTGTATTCGAAATCCGCGCGATCCGCGCGGACGCTGAAGCTCATGCAGGAGGCTTGCGTCGCGACGCCCAGTCGGGCAAGCAGCTGGGTGAACCGGGGGTAGTTCTGCTCGTTGTAGACGATGAAACCGGTATCCACCTCCCACGTGGCGTTCCCCACCCGGACCGGGAGCGTGTGCGTGTGCCCGCCGGGATAGTCGTTTGCTTCGAACAGGGTGATCGCGTGGTCGCGATGCAGCAAGTGGGCGGCGACCAGCCCGGCGATGCCCCCGCCGATGATCGCGAGCCGCACGGTCAGGCGCGCTCCAGGACCCTGGCCGGCACCGCGTGGAGGTTCTTGATAATGCCGAGCTTCGAGAGCAGCCAGAGCCCGTAGAACGTGAAGTCCACCTCCCACCAGTAGAATCCCTGCCGGGCCGCGCCCGGGTACCAGTGGTGGTTGTTGTGCCACCCCTCACCGAACGTGATGAGGGAGAGCAGCAGACTGTTCTTACTGTCGTCATCGGTAGGGAAGCGGCGCCGCCCCAGCTGGTGCGCCAGCGAATTGATGAAGCAGCTGCAGTGGAACAGGACGACGGTACTGATGAAGAACCCCCACACGAGCCACTGCGTGCCGCCGATCAGGAAGAGGCTCACCGCGAGCAGCAGCGGCACGACGACGTCGAAGCGGTCGAGAAAGCGGAGCTCGGAGAATCGCGCCAGATCCGGCACCTGCCCCAGGTCGGTGGGGAAGTTCTCCGGCGAGGTGATCCACCCCATGTGGCTCCACCAGAAGCCGTGCTGGCGCGGGCTGTGCACGTCGTCCGGCGTGTCGGCATGGCGGTGGT
>DATBLG010000098.1:0-3523 GCA_036555485.1 Gemmatimonadales bacterium
GTTCCACCGCGCTCCCTCGCGCGCCACCAGGTCCTCCACCCGCTGCCGCGCGGTGACATCGCGCACCACGCCGAAAATGCGGCGCACCGTGCCGGCATCGCGCTGCGCCATCGCGGTGAACTCGCCGATCAGGTATTCGTCCGCGCGCGTCCGGATCCGCGCTTCGAAACACGGCACCGGTTTGCCGTCCATCGCTTGCGACAAAAGGTCCAGTACCCGTGGCACGTCGTCGGGATGCAGCAGGGGAAGGAACGACTTCCCCACCCACTCGGTCACCGGCCAGCCGGTGAACGTTTCGAAGGCCTGGTTGAGCGACAGGATGGTGCCGTCGGTGGCGAGCGCATAGACCACGTCGGCGACGTGGCGCAGCACCGAGTCGCGCTCCTCGTGCTCGCGCCGCTCCGCCTCCGCCTGCCGCTCGATTTCGCGGCGCGCCTGGATCAGCTCGATGTGCGTCCACGCCGACGCGGAGAGCTGTTCGAGGAGCTCCAGCTCCTCGGCGCGCCAGTCGCGTGGCGCGAAGTCCATCACGGCGAGCGTCCCGACGACGTGTCCCTCCGCGGTCACGAGCGGGCTGCCGGCGTAGGCCACGACTCCAAGCTCGGTGACCGCGGGGTTGTCTCGCAGCAACGCGTCGGTTCGCGCATCGCCCACGGCCAGCGGCCGGCCGGCGGCGACGACGTGCTTGCAGATGGAAAAGGAAAGCGGAGTCTCGTGCTTGCCGGCGAGGGGAGCGGGGAGCCCGACGGCGCTGTGGAAGTACTGCCGTTCGGCGTCCACCAGGCACACGAGGGCGAGGGGCGCCCGCAACACGATGTGGGCGAGGTGCGTCAGCCGGTCGAGCTGCGCGTCGGCCGGGGTGTCCAGCAGTCCCAACCGCCGCAGCGCGTCGAGGCGGGCCGGGTCGCCAACCGCTCGTTCGATCGTTTCCATCCGCGTCGTGGCGCCCCCCAGAGGGAACCAAAATAGCGCCGAACGCGAGGCGGCGTCGGTCCAGTGCCGACCCCCCGGAACGCAAAGGCCGGGATAACCCGGCCCCGGCCATGCGGTTCGCGTGGAGTAGCGGCGGTCGGACTCGAACCGACGACCCGCGGATTATGATTCCGCTGCTCTAACCAGCTGAGCTACGCCGCTCCAAACGGGCCAATCCTAGCCAAGCCCGGCCGGGCGGGTCAAGTTGACCCGGCCAGAGGTCACAATGGCGGTGTGGCATGCGCCCTGCTGCGAATGGTCGGATACAGGTAAATTCCCGGAGTCGTGCGTCTGACCTCCTTTACCCGTCTCTGGTCTCGAGTCCCCGTCCCCACACGGTTGGCGCGGGGACTATTGCTCGTGGCCCTGATCCTCGTCGGGGCTACCTGCCGGCTCGACAAGCTGATCGTGGGGCCGCAGGGCGCCCTGTTGGCGGTCACGCCCAGCATGCCCGACTCCCTGGTGGATTCAGCGGCGTTCGGCAGCACCGCGATCAAGGTCGACTCCGCCTACATCACGAACGACGGCGGTGGCGAGCTGAGTTGGACCGCCACGATAAAGCACGGGAGCTCCTGGCTGTCGCTCGATACGGCTTCCGGCGTCGCTCCATACTATCTCAAGGTTCTGTTGAACCCCACCGGTCTCGACTCCCAGGTTTACCGCGACACGGTCGTGGTCCAATCCACCGGTGGGCAGGGTACGCTCGAAGTCCCGATACGGTTCGACATCCACTCCTGTCGGTTTACACCGATAGCGCTCGACGACTCGATCTCCACCGACCTCACCGCAGCCGACTGCGGCGCGCCGCATCGTCCGCCCGGTTACTACGCTCGACTGTTCACGTTCCCGGGCACGATCAACGATTCGGTGACGATCGAAGTCCCCGCGGGCTACGATGCGTACGTGGCGCTCGACACCGCACTCGCTCCGGCGGCGGTGCCGTTCTCCGAAGCAGACGACTGCCTCGGCACGCCCGGCGATCCGTGCCTCTACTATCAGCGGCTGCCGCGCAATGCCACCTACTTCATCGAGGTGACGAGCGCTGACTCAGGTGATACCGGGCCGTTCACGTTGCGATTGATGCACCCGCGGCGACCCAATCTCCCGGTATCTCCCGAACAGCTGCTCAGCGACTCGGTGACGGTCATCCCCATCGGGGACACGATCACGGCGTCGAGCCTGCTGTTCCGCGCCGTGATTTCCGACCCCGACCTCGGCGACGTGGTGCATCTCGAAGCCGAAGTGCAACCGGTCGGGACCGGATTCAGCGCGCCCAACGTCCCCAACGGACCGGCGGTTGCCAACGGGCAAGTTGGCTGGATCACCATCAGTGGTCTGGCCGACAATGTGTCGTACCACTGGCGGGTGCGCGCCGCCGACAATACCGGGAGACAGGGTGACTGGGTGGAGCGCGGCGGGACCCCCGACTTCCGCATCGCCGTGCCGCACCCGCCGACGATCGCCGCACTCAACCAGTTCCAGATCGACAGCGTCACGTCGATTGCCGTGGGCGGCGTGTCCGACACCGATTTCGTGGTGCTTCGGGCGACGCTCAACGACCAGGACCCGGGCGATCAACTGCGGCTCCAGGTGGAAGTGAGAGAGGTGGGAACGGGCTTCATCGATTCGCCCACCGACGAGAGCGGCCCGGTGGCGACCGGCGGCTTCGCGGCCGTGCGCGTCGGTTCGCTGCCGAATGCCACGGATTTCCACTGGCAAGCGCGCGCCGTAGACCAGGGTGGCGACACGAGTGCCTGGGTCTCGTTCCCCATCACACCCCCGAACTCGGAGAGCGCCCGCGATTTCCGTATCCAATTGTTGTTTGTCCCCGACGCCCCGACTGCCCTGCTGCAGTTCCAGAACGATGGGTCGACCCTGATCCCAGTCGGTGGTGATGCGTCTCAGACGAACGTGGTGTTCAAGGGAACGGTGAGCGACCCCGATGCCGGCCAAACAGTGCGGCTCGATGTCGAGTACAAGCCGGTCGGGACGGATTTCACTGACACGCCCACGGTTCAGAGCACGCCCGTCGCGAATGGCGCACAGGCAACCGTGCCAAGCCTGGCGCTCACCCCCAACACGGACTACCACTGGCAGGCGCGCGCCGTGGACAATACGGGACGCGAAGGCGCTTGGGTCTCGTACCCAACACCCAACGCCAATCCGGAAACGGATCCCGACTTCCACGTCGCGCTCCCGGTTTCGCAGCTGATCTTCACGGTTCAGCCGACCAGTGCGGTGGCCGGAGTCGCCATCAACCCAGCCATCAGGGTGACGGCTGCGGATCAGTTCGGGGCGGCGGTGACGAGCTTCACCGGCAACATCACCCTGGCCATTGTGAACCCCGGTGGCGCAATCCTCTCGGGGACGAATCCACAACCCGCTGTGGCCGGCGTGGCGACGTTCAACAACATCAGCATCGACAAGGCGGGGACCTACACGCTCCAGGCCACGGTGCCCGGGTTCAATCGCACCAGCAGCGCGTTCACGATCTCTGCGGGTCCGACGACGCAGCTCGTCTTCACGACGCACCCGGTGACCACGACGGCCG
>DATBLG010000139.1:0-32514 GCA_036555485.1 Gemmatimonadales bacterium
AGGACAAGATCGTGGGCGGGGTGATCCCGCGGCAGTACATCCCCGCCGTGGAAAAGGGGATCGTCGAGGCGATGGGGCGCGGCCCGGTCGCGGGGTATCCCCTCGTAGACTTCAAGGTGGAGCTGTACGACGGCTCCTACCACGACGTCGACTCGAACGAAATGTCCTTCAAAATGGCCGGCATCCTCGCGTTCCGGAATGTGACGCCGAGCTGCAAGCCGGTGCTGCTCGAGCCGATCATGGAGGTCGAAGTCTGGACGCCGGACGACTACCAGGGCAGCGTGATGGGCGACCTGTCATCGCGGCGCGGCCAGATCCTCGGCACCGAGCCCGATGGTCGCCTGGTAAAGGTCAAGGCGCTCGTTCCCGAGGCCGACCTCGACCGCTATGCCACCGCGCTGCACTCGATCACCCACGGGCGCGGCACGTACCGACAGAAATTCCATGCCTACGAACAATGCCCGCCTGAAGCGGCACAGCGGGTGATTGAAGCACGGAAGAAGGAGCAGGAAGAGGCGAAAGCCTAACTCGCTCATGGCTGATCTTCTGGACCGCCTTCGCACCGCGCTCGCCGACCGCTATCTGTTCGAGCGGGAAGTGGGCCGTGGGGGAATGGCGACGGTGTATCTGGCGCAGGATTTGAAGCACAACCGCGCGGTGGCCATCAAGGTCCTGCACCCCTACCTGGCCGTCAACCTCGGCCCCGAGCGGTTCCTCCGTGAGATCCAGATCGCGGCCCAGCTTCAACACCCTCACATCGTGCCGTTGTACGACTCCGGGCAGGCCAGCGAGCTGCTGTACTACGTCATGCCCTACGTGGAGGGGGAATCGCTGCGCCAGCGGCTCGAACGGGAAAAGCAGTTGCCGCTCGAAGACGCGATCCATTTGGGCCGCGCCGTCCTGGCCGCCCTCGACTACGCGCACCGCCACCAGGTCGTGCACCGCGACATCAAGCCCGAAAATGTGATGCTCCACGAGGGCGAGGCGATGGTGACCGATTTCGGGATTGCCAAAGCCGTTACCGCCGCGGCGGCGGACACCCTGACCCAAACTGGGGCGACGGTTGGAACGCCCGCCTACATGAGCCCGGAGCAGGCGAGCGGCGCGATCGAGCTGGACGGTCGCAGTGACGTCTACAGCCTGGCGTGTGTGCTATACGAAATGCTGTCCGGCCGGACGCCGTTCGTCGGGCCGACGGCCCAGTCCATCATTGCCCAGTGCTTCACGACCGCGCCCTCGTCGTTGCGAACAGCGGGAAACGGCGTACCGGAGTGGGCCGATCAGGCGATCCTGAAGGCGTTGGCGAAAGAACCGGGCGGCCGGTTCGCCACGGCGGCGGCGTTCTCCCTGGCGTTGAAAGCGCCAGGCGCGGCGACCACGCCTCCCGGTGCGACGACGGCAACGCCAGCGCCCCAGACTGGGGCCGTCGCGAAGTCGATCGCCGTGCTGCCCTTCGTGAACATGAGCGCGGATCCCGAGAACGAATACTTCACCGACGGCATCGCCGAAGAGATCATCAACGCGTTGACGAAGGTCCAGGCGCTCCGGGTGGCCTCGCGCACCTCGTCGTTCGCGTTCAAGGGCAAGAACCAGGACATTCGCAAGGTGGGCGAGCAGCTCAACGTCGGCACGGTGCTCGAAGGGAGCGTGCGCAAGGCAGGGACCAAGTTGCGGGTCACGGCCCAGCTCGTCAGCGTCACCGACGGGTACCATCTCTGGTCCGAACGCTACGACCGCGAGCTGCAGGATGTGTTCGCGATCCAGGACGAGATTGCCGGGAACATCGTTCGGGCGCTGCGCGTGGTCCTGAGCGATGCCGAGAAACGGGCGATCGAGAAGGCGCCTACCGACAACGTGCAGGCCTACGACTACTACCTGCGCGGGCGGCAGTTCTTCCACCAGTTTCGTCGCACCGGGATCCAGTTCGCCCGGCGCATGTTCGAACGGGCCCTGGAGATCGACCCTGGCTACGTGCTCGCTTATGCCGGCGCGGCGGATTGCTGTTCATTTCTCTACATGTACTGGGATGCGAGCAAGGCGAACCTCGAAACGGCCGACGGCTATAGTCGCAAGGCGCTGGACCTGGATCCGGAGTCCGCCGAGGCGCACGCCTCGCGGGGCCTGGCCGAGTCGCTCTCCAAGCGGTACGAGGAAGCCGAGCGGGAATTCGCCACGGCGATCCGGTTGAACCCCAAGCTGTACGAGGCGCACTACTTTTACGGGCGGACGTCGTTCCAGCAGGCGAAATTCGCGGAAGCGGTGCAGCATTTCGAGGAGGCATCACGCGTACGACCGGAGGACTACCAGGCGGCGATGCTGATTTCGATGCCCTACAGCGGCCTCGGCCGTCAGGCGGAAGCCCAGGCGGCCCTGCGGCACGGCCTCCAGGTGATCGAAAAGCACCTCGAGCTCAACCCCGACGACGTTCGCGCCCTGTATCTCGGGGGCATCGCCCTGGCGCAGGTCGGCGAACGCGAACGGGCGCTCGACTGGGCGGCACGCGCCCTCGCGCTCGATTCCGAAGATTCCGGTGTGCTTTACAACGTCGCGTGCGTGAAGGCACTGGCCGGGTTGAAGGAGGAAGGGTTCGTTTGCCTGGAAAAGGCGATCCGGAACGGCTTCGGTCATCGTGAGTGGCTCGAGAACGACTCCGACCTCGAGTCGCTGCGGGAGGATCCCCGTTTCCAGGTGCTCTTGAACAGACTCTAAGGGCGGCATGAGCCGTTCGAAGGAGACTCGTATGCGAGCTGTGTTCGCTTTCACATCTACCCTCATCATCTGGACCGCGTGCAAGGAAAAGCCGAGCCCGGAGGTTCCGCCCCCGCCGCCCACGGCGAGCAAAGTGGGTACGGTGGACAGCCTGCAGACCCCCGAGTCGGTAAAATGGGATTCGGTGCAGGACGTCTATTTCGTCGCCAACATCAATGGCAGCCCGGTGGCGAAAGACAACAACGGGTTCATCAGCCGCGTGAGACCCGACGGCTCGATCGAGAGCCTGAAATTCATCGAGGGCGGCAAACCCGGTGTGATGCTGAATGCGCCCAAGGGGATGGCGATCTCCGGTGACACGTTGTGGGTAACGGACATCGACGCGGTCCGCGCGTTCAACGCGAAGACCGGCGTGCCCATGTTGTCGGTCGATCTGCGCCGCCAGGGCGCCATTTTCCTGAACGATCTGGCGGTCGGTCCGGACGGCGCCCTGTACATTACCGACTCCGCCATCGGGTTCGATGAACAGGGTACCATGACGCATCCCGGGATAGACCGCATTTTCCGAATCGGCGAGCGCCACCGGGTGAGCGTCGCCGCGGAGGGAGATACCCTCCAGCGACCGAACGGGATCACCTGGGACGAGCTGGGGAAGCGGTTCATCGTGGCGCCGATTGGCGGGCCACCAGTGTTCGCCTGGAAACAGGGGAACGTGGCGCCCACCGCGATCGCCAGGGGTCCGGGCGGCTTCGATGGGGTCGAGATGGTCCAGGGCAGGCTGTTCATCTCCAGTTGGACCGACTCCAGCGTGTCGGCGTACGAGAGCGGCAGTCAGGTGAAGGTGATCAGCGGCGTCGCGAGTCCGGCCGATATCGGCTACGACGCGAAACGCAACCGGATCCTGATCCCGGTGTTTATGGCGAACCGCATGGAGATCTGGCAATTGCCTTGAAGCGGGTGTTACGGCACATCAAGACGCTCGCGGAAGCGGCCCCTTAGCCGAGTAGATCATCGTCGCCCAGCACCACCGGCTTCCGCGCTTCTCGACCCGAACGTTCCCTTCTCGGGCGAGCTCCTCGATCAGCGGGAAGTGCGCCGCTAGTCCTTCGCTGAACGGGTACCACTGCTCCTCGATCTTCGTGACGGCCTCGAATCGGGCGCGAGCCCGGTCCAGAATTCGGTCTTCCCGCGAGATGGTCAACACGGGAAAAACAAACCGGCCGCCGGGCGAGAGATGATCGGGGGCGCGGTCCAGGATTTCGAGGATCCATCGCGCGCCGTCGCGCCCGGCGTCGCTCGGAACGCTCGGCGGGTACCATCCCGAGAGGCGATCGAGCGGCTCAGCGACTCCGGCCACGTCGTCGACAATGAGATCGAACCGTCGTCCTGCCCACGGGTCGAACAGGCTGCCGCACCGGCAGTCGACACGGACGCCATTCCGCTCGGCGTTGGCACGCGTCAGCTCGACGGCCTTGGGACTCAGGTCGGAGGCGCACACGGACGTGTCCGGCGGGAGGAGACGGGCCAGCACGATCGCGACGATCCCGCTGCCGCACCCCAGGTCGAGCACCGACCGACAGGGCCGGCCCAATGCGCCGCGCGCCGCGCGCAGCAACAGGACCGTCGTGGACGTGGGATGGAACACGTCCGGCGTGGTGGCGACGGTGATCGCCTCGGTATCGCCGAGCTTCTTGTCCCGATAGCTGAACTCAGACGCCGTCATGGTACTCCCGTTGTGGGGCAGAAAGAGTACCAAGCCGGGCCGAGGCGCGCTACCGGCCGGCCGGCGGTGGGGTCGAGAGTACCACCCCTTCGCCGATCGCGACCCCGGGCCCGGCAAGACCCCCCAGGTCGCCGCCGAGATATGCCTCCTCGCCGTGCTCGGTCAGGTCGAGCCCGGTGATCTCGTCCCGCACTTCTGGGCGCACCCCGAGCGTTGCGCGGACCACGACGAGAATCACGGCTGTGCCAACGCCCGCCAGGACGATTGCCGTCAGGACGGCGAGGGCCTGGATGCCGAGCTGAGCCGCGTTGCCGGCGAGGAGCCCGTCCGCGGCGGCGGAGTTCGCCAGCTTCGTGGCGAAGACACCCGTGAGCAGCGCACCGCCGATGCCGGCGAGCCCGTGGCAGGAAAAGACGTCGAGCGAGTCGTCGAGCCCGCTCTTCGAGCGGCGCTGAATCGCGAAGTAGCTCAGCGTGGCGCACAGGGCGCCGATCGCGAGCGCGGCGCGGGCCGTGACGTAACCGGCTGCCGGAGTGATGCCGACCAGGCCGACGACAGCGCCCGTGGCGGCGCCGACGGCGGTGACTTTGCCGCCCCGGATGGCGTCCAGCGCGGCCCAGGTGACGAGTGCCGCGGCGGCGGCGGTGTTGGTGTTGACGAATGCGAGCACCGCAATGCCGTTGGCGGCAAGGGCTGACCCGGCGTTGAACCCGAACCAGCCGAACCACAGGAGACCGGCACCGAGGAGGACGAGGGGCACGTTGTGGGGCACGAGCGGCGTGCGGCGAAAGCCCCGGCGGGGGCCGAGCATCCATGCGGCCACCAGCGCCGACACGCCGGCGCTGATGTGCACCACGGTCCCGCCGGCGAAATCGAGCGCCCCGAGCTTCAGGAGCCAGCCGCCGGAGCCCCAGACCCAGTGGGCCAGCGGCACGTACACCAACATGGCCCACAGCACGAGAAACGCGATGTAGGCGCGGAACCGCATGCGCTCCACGATCGCCCCGGAAATCAGGGCGGGCGTGATGATGGCGAACATTCCCTGAAACACCGCGTGCGCCTGGAGCGGGATGGTGGCGCCGTACGACGCGTCAGGCTCGAGCCCCACGTTCGCGAAGCCGACCCAACCGAGCCCGCCGATCCAGGCGTTCCCGGGAGCAAACGCGAGGGAATAGCCGAACAAGACCCAGAGCACACCGATCGCACCGAGCGCCACGATGCTCATCATCATGGTGTTGAGGGCGTTCTTCGAACGCACGAGGCCGCCGTAGAACAGCGCCAGGCCGACGGTCATCAGGAGCACGAGGGCGCTTGCCGTGAGCACCCAGGCGGTGTCACCGCTCGAGATCGTGTTCATCGCCCCTCCGCAGTCGGGCTCTCGTCACGCGCGGCAATGGCGGCCTGTTGCACCTGATCGGCGTTGACGGCCGTGAGCGCGTCGTTGTTCGCTTCGCCGGTTCGGATCCGGATCACCCGCTCGAGTGCCTGCACGAAGATCTTTCCATCTCCGACCTCTCCCGTCCGGGCGGAGGAGAGAATCGCCTGGATGGTGGGCTCGACGAACGGCTCGGACACCGCCATCTCGATCTTCACCTTCTCGTGAAATTCGGCGACCACGGTGCTGCCACGGTACTGCTCGATCACCTCACGCTCGCCGCCGTGGCCGGTGACTCGGCTGAGGGTGATCCCGGTGACCCCGGCGCGGAACAGCGCCGTTTTCACCTCGGGAAGGCGCTCCGGTCGCACTACTGTGGTGATGAGTCGCATCGCGGTCTCCCTGGCAAGACGTGGCGCAAAGTGAAAGCCCGCTCGGGGTTCGAGCGGGCGGGAATCGAAGCGGTCTCCGCACTGTCACGTGGCGTCACCCCGCAAGTACCGGCTCGAACTCGAAGGGCACCGCGGCGTCGCCGGCCTCTCGTGGTTGCTTGTAAACGTATGTCTTCCCTGCGTAATTGCGCAGGACGATACCGTCTTCGTCCATCGACTCGACGTATTCGGGCAGGAGCGGGATCTTGCCGCCGCCGCCCGGGGCGTCGATGACGTAGTGCGGCACCGCCATGCCGCTGGTCCAGCCGCGCAGCGACCGCACGATCTCGAGTCCGGTTTCGACGGTGGTGCGGAAATGCTCGGCGCCGGCGACCTGGTCGCACTGGTAGATGTAGTACGGCCGTACCCGCGCGATGAGCAGTTTCTGCATCAACTGTTTCATGATCGCGGGGTCGTCGTTCACGCCCTTCAAGAGTACCGTCTGGCATCCCAGCGGGATGCCGGCGTCGGCGAGCATGCCCAGGGCCCGCACGGCGGCCGGCGTCAGCTCGTCGGGGTGGTTGAAGTGCGTATTGATGTAGAACGGGTGGTACTGCCTGAGGATGGCGCACAGCTCGGGCGTGATCCGCTCCGGCAGGTGACACGGCACCCGGCTGCCGATGCGGATGATCTCGATGTGCGGGATGCCACGCAGCCGGGCGCAGAGCTCGTTCAGGCGGCGGTCGGACAGGAGCAGCGGATCGCCGCCCGACATGATGACGTCCCGGATTTCGGGATGCTCGGCGAGGTAGCGGAACGCCGACTCGAGCTGCGCCATCGGGATCTTCTCGGGGTCGCCTACCTTGCGCCGCCGCGTGCAGAAGCGGCAGTACGACGCACACACCGGCGACACCAGGAACAAGGCCCGGTCGGGATAGCGGTGCGTGATGTTGGGGACCGGCGAGTGCGCGTCTTCGGCGAGCGAGTCGACGATCCCGTCCTCGACCTCGAGCTCCTGGATGGTCGGAACGTACTGGCGCCAGATCGGGTCCCCGGGCTCCTTGATGAGGTCGACCATCGCGGGCGAGATGCGGAACTCGAAGTTCTCCGCCGCCTGCTTGAGTCGCTCGATGTGGGAGACATGCTCCGGGCCGAATCGTTCGGCCAGGGCCTCCAGGGAGGCGATGCTCTTCTTACGAAGCAGCTCCTGCCAGGTCATTTCCATGCGTCAGATCCTTCACGTAGATCACGAGATCGTCGCCGGGCGCGTAATAGCCCGGAATGGTTGCGGTTCGCCCAAAGCCCTTGGCTTCGTAGAACGCGCGGGTCGGGTTGTAGTCGTCCCGCGACGACGTCTCCACCACGATCAACCGACCTCCCCCGGCCGACACCGTCTGCTCCACCGCCTGCACGAGCTGCGTGCCAATCCCCTCGCTCTGGCGTGCCCGGTCCACCGCGATCCAGTAGAGGTCGTAGGTGCCGAGCGTGTCCGGGGTGGGGCCGAAGCACGCGTACCCGGTCAGGTCGTCGCCGTCGAACGCTCCCAGGAACCGATAGTCGTCGTCGCCGTCCAGCGCCGCATCGAGCAGCTCGAGCGCGGTCGCGACTTCGGCCTCGCGGAACAGGCCGGTGCCGCGGACCAGCGCTTCAAGGCGTGCGCGGTGCGCGCGACCGACGGGGCGGAGCGAGCAGCTCACGGGCGGCTTTGGCGCCCTGCGCTTCGCGCAGCGCCACTTCGGCAATTCGCCGGATCAGCTCGGGGTAATCCCACCCGGCGGCGACGGCCATCCGCGACAGCCCGGCGTCGTCGTTCAGGTCGGGATTGGGATTCACCTCGAGGACCCAGGGACGCCCTGTGTCGTCCACCCGGATGTCCACCCGTCCGTATCCCTTGCCTTGCATCGTCCGCCAGGCGAGCTCGGCAACCCGGACCAGACGGTCGGCGAGGCGCTGGGAGACCGGCGCCGGACAGACCGGGACGCTTCCCAGGTCTTCCGCGGAGCCGGTGTGCCACTTGGCGGCATACGTGAGGATCGGCCAGGTCCCCTCGGGCATCCCGGTAAAGTCGATCTCAGCGACCGGCAGCACGCGGTTGCCCACGAAGCCGATATTGAACTCGCGACCGGGGATGTATTGCTGGACCAGGACCTCGTCGAACTGCTCGGACATGACCGCGATCTTGGCGCGCAGCGCCTTGCGATCGGTGACCACAGAGCCGCGATCGAGCCCCGCGCTCGCATCCTCGGCCGCCGGCTTGACGATCGCGGGGAGGGGAAAGTCGTCGGAGACCTTGTTGCCCTGGGCGAGCGTCCAGGGAGGGATCGGGGCCCCCGCCTGGGCGAGGATCGCGTTTGCGGTCGCCTTGCGGCGGCACGCGGCGATGGTCCAGGGCCCGCAGCCGGTCACGGGCACGCCGGCGAACTCGAGCGCCGCGACCACGTGCTCCTCCCACTGGGAGAATCCGTGGACACCCTCGCACAGGTTGAACACGAGCTCGCAGCGGCGCGCTTCGGCGAACCACTTCATGTCGTGGCGCACGGCCAGCTTCCTGGCGTCGTGCCCCATGGACTCGAAAATGCTGGCGATCTCGGTGACCGCCTTCATCACTCCCGCGATGTCCTCGGCGGTCCAGTCCTCGGCGCCGGGGTCGTAGAGGATCGCGACCCTCACGCCGTCGCCCCGGCCCGGAGCCCGCCGGCCGCCGCCGGCACCACCAGCTCCCGCCCAGTGACGCGCTTCCAGGCGATGCGGACCACCTCCTGGATCAGCTCGTCGTAGGCGAACCCGGCGGCACGCGCCGCCTTGGGGAAGCAACTGTTCATGCGAGGATCAGGGATGATCCCGGGAAGCGGGTTGAGCTCGACGACGTTGGGGATCCCGGCTTCATCGAGCCGGATGTCGATCCGGCACCAGTCCCGGCAGCCGAGCGCCTGATAGGCATCGAGCGACACGAGCTCGATGTGGCGATAGGTCTTCTCCGGGACACGTGCCGGGCACTCGAAAATGTCGAGCTGGTGCTCCGCCGTGTCCCAGATCCACTTCGCTTCGTAGCCGTAGACCGGTGTCGAACCGGGCGGCAACGTCGAGAAGTCGAACCCGACGATCGGCAGACAGAACGCCTCCGGCCCGTTCCCGATGATCGCCACGGTGAATTCGGGGCCCGGCAGGTAGGTCTCCACCAGCACCGGTTGCTTGTAGGTCTCTAAGAGGAAAGAGACACGGTCACGGAGTTGCGCTCGGCTTTCACATAAGTTATTGGCAAATATGCCTTTACCTGACCCCTCGGCGACCGGTTTCACGAACAACGGGTAGGGCAGGCGGACCCGCGCCAAGTCGACCAGCTCATTGACCAGGGCAAACCGCGCCGTCGGCACATCGCGGTAGGCGAGAATCTCTTTGGCGCGCGCCTTGTTGAGCGACAACGACAGCGCGAGCGGGTCGCTCGCCGTGTAGGGGACGTTCAGATACTCGCAGATCGCCGGGACGTGCGCCTCGCGGTTCTGTCCGTACAAACCCTCGGCCATGTTGAACACGAGTTGGACACGGGCGCGCGACAGCTTTTGGGGGAACGTGGCGTCGGCGTGGAGGCGGATGACGGTACCGAAGAGACCGAGGGCCTGCTCCACCGCGTCGATGGTGGATGGCTCGTCCCACTCGGCATAGACGTCGCTGGTACTGCCTGGATCGTCTGCAGCGGGTTCGAGGGCGGGCTTCTGGTTGTACGCGAGACCGATGCGCATGTGGTCTCGGGCGACCTCCTACAAAAAGGGGCCGTTCGCTGAACGGTCCGTGACTCGGCAACTCCAGTGACGACTAATGAATACGAAAAAGTGTTGTGATGCGCAATAGGGAGATTCGAGAAAAACGATTTCAGACTTTGTGGTACGCGACGCGCGCCGCTTCCTGCCGATCGTCAGCGACGTAGCTCTCGAAGTCGGAGAAGAACGCGGGAGCCGCGTCTTGAAGAACACGCAGACAGGCGATCGCCATGCGACGGATCTCGAGCTCCGCCCCCTCGCCGCAACGCAGCTCGAGCATCGTGCGCCACGCGCGGACGTTTCCCGACACCACGATCTTCGTTTCCGTCGCATTGGGCAGCACGCTGCGGGCTGCTTCGCGCGCCATCTTGCGGCGATGCACCTTGTCGCCCACCCAGGCATAGCGCTCCATCAACCCCTCGACGGCGCGGACGTACGAGGCCTGCGCCTCGGTGACCTGCCGCTCCCAATCGGCTTCGAGCGCGGCGTCGCCGAGGATCGCCGGCGGGACGACGAACGCGGCGTGGGACTCGTCAACGTAGCGCTGGGAGAGCTGCGAGTACCCGAACCCCGCTCGATGGCGCACCAACTCGTGCGAGCAGGAGCGTGAGACTCCCTCCACCAGGAGCACGTACACCGCGTGCTCCAGCACCGACCCGTGCCCCTGCTTCTTGATGTTCTCGAGGTACTCGGCGGTGGGGCGCTGCGCCGGATTGTGCTGGCTCATGTAGCAAATGCGTCCCGCGAACTCGGCCAGTCGCTCTCCGTCGGAGGCGTCGCCCTTCCATTGAACGGCGAGGTGCGCGGGCTCGAAGAACTGGGGGCGGGCGATGAGGGTTACTCGGGGGGCGCGGAAGATCTCCATCAGCGGGCGAGCTCGGTCTTGGGGGTGGCCCACCCACCCTCGCGCTCCATGGCGCGCAGGCGAGCAGCGATGTCGTCGGGAATCGGCGCCGCGCTCGGCCCGACCTTGAGATCGGCGAGCGGGGCCCAATCGGCCGTGGGGAGTATAACACCGGGATTGAAGATCCCGCCCGGGTCGTAGGCTCGCCGCAGCTCCTGGAATCGCGCCATGACCTCGGGTCCGAAAAACCGACCCAGCACCCCGGCGCGCAGCCGCCCGTCGCCATGCTCCCCGCTCGGCGTGCCCCCGAGTCGCGCGAGCAGGTCGACAACGTCGCTATAGAGCCCCTGCAACGCGGAGGCCCAGTCGGGACGGGTGAGGTCGGGGAGGGCATTCGCGTGCACGTGACCGTCTCCCGCATGACCGAAAAGCGCCAGGGGAACGTCGCGTCGCGCCGCCACGTCGCGCAATCCCGTGATGTACTCGGCCAGGTGCTCGAGCGGGACGCACCCGTCTTCGATCACCTGTAGCGAGCGGCGCGTCGCGGGCAGCTGGGCGAGTGCCGGACTGGCCAGCCGCCTGACGTTCCAAAGGCGCTCGAGCCCCGCACGGTCCACGGCGGTCTCGACCTGCAGCGTCAGGTGTTTCAGGCCGCGCACTGCATCTCCGACGACTCCACGGGCCGCCGCGGCCGATTCCCGCTCGAACTCCACCAGCAACAGGCATTCGACCCCGGAAGGGACCTCGCCGCCGGCCTGCGCGACGAAGTCGAGCAGGGTCCGGTCGAGCAGCTCGACGGCCGTGGGTTCCAGTGACACGAGGACCGAAATCGCGTCGCTGACGGCGGCCAGGTCGCCAAACCCGAGGACCATCCCGGCGACGTCCGGCGGGATGGGGTCGAGCCGCCATTCGACTGTCGTCACGATGCCGAGGGTCCCTTCGGCCCCGATCAGGAGATCGAGCTCGTCTCCCGATTCCGCGAATGCGTTGAGCGCGTAGCCGCTCGAGTTCTTGCGGGTCCCGGGAAACCGGGTTGCTACCAGGTGTCGCCCGTCGGCCTCGAGGGAGAACCGACCGCCACCGCCTCCGCGCCGCACCCAGCGCACCTCCCCGTCCACTCCCACGACCTCGAGGCCGGTGATCCAGCGCCGGACGCTGCCGTAGCGCACGCTGCGCGGCCCGGCGGCGTTGGTCGCCGCCATGCCCCCGGTCGTGGCGAACGCGCCCGACGAGGGGTCGGGCGGCAGTCGCAACCCGTGGGGGCGGGCGGCCTCGGTCAGCTGCGCCCAGGTGACGGACGCCCCGGTACGAGCGCGGCGATGTTGCGGGTCTACGTCGAGGGTCCGAAACCCCTGGGTGAGATCGAGGATGATTCCCCGGCCGACGTTCCCACCGGGCATTCCGCTCCCCGCTCCGCGGGGGATGAGCGGTGTGCCGCGCTCCACCGCGCGACGCACCAGGTCTACCACTTCACTTGTATTCGTCGGGATCGCGACGGCCTCGGGAATGATCCGATAGATACCGGCGCCTTCAGCGTAGGCGGCGAGGGTGCGCGAGTCCGTCAGTACTGCAGTCATCGCACCGGCCGGCAGGGCGCTTTACGATCCGAACTTCTGCTTCATGGCCTCGATCAGCTGAACCGCTATCCGGTGTCCCTCGGACCCCTGCGGCACGATCACCTCGAGGTCGCGCTCGGGACGCGAGGGGTCGAGCATCGGGCGATACACGGCTTCGACGGTCAGCTGGCTTTTGCCGGGCGCATTGGGGTCGACCCAGCAGCGGAGCTTGATGGTGTCGAGCAAGGCGCCCGGATCGCCCTGGCCGGTGGTGGAAGCGCGCGTCCGGACGTTGAACCACGCGGACTCCACGTACCCGTCTTGCGGGCTCGACCACTCAACGCGCAGCCCCTCGTTGGCGAGCCACCCCATCGCTTCCGGCACGATCCGCGGCGCCGGAGCCTCCACGATCGCGACCAGCGCCTGGGGGTAGGGAAGAAACGCCGGGCGGCTGGTGATCGGGGTGCAGGCCGCGAGGAGAAAAGCAAATGCGGAATGCGGAATGCGGAATGCGGAATCTAGAGGGTGAGCTGTTGCTAGACCGGGAGTCTCGGGCCTCGCCCGGCCATTCCGCAATCCGCAATCCGCAATCCGCGATCTCATCTTAGTGCTTGTGCGGCGGCGTCCCAGGCGGATCGACGTGCGTGGGCGGCGCGGAGTCGCCACGCGCGGCCGAATCGGCGGGCTGGTCAACATGGTCCATCGTACCCGGCGCGTGAACGTGGCCTCCCACGCGGTTCTCGATTTCGGCCTGCAACTCGGCGGTGGGCATCCCGGCAGCATGGTCGAACATCAGCGTGCCGCCGATGGTCCCGGTGCGCACCAACAGCACGATGCCGACAAGCGAGACGACCTTCAGCACGATGTCCTCACCTTGCCGCAGCTGGAAGCGGCGCCACAGCTTCCAGGCGAGTACGAGGGTGAACACGATCATGGATGCGATCGCTAGTCGCTCGTGCGACTGCATCAGCGCGTGGATCGCCTCCCCATGGTCGAGCTTTTTCTCGGCGAGCAGGCCGAGAATCACAGCGGCCCAGCCGCCGACCACCCCGGCCCAAAGGGTCCAGATACCGGTCCAGATGAGTGACTCACGCTTCGTCGCCCAGCCGACCAGGTCGAATATGACGGCGGCGACGAGCAACGCCGCGGGAAGGTCGTTGACCACCGCGTGCCAGCGGGGCAGATCGTAACCGAACATGTCGCTGCGTGCTCCTCGAGGCTCAGAGTCCCAGGCTCGAAACCACCGGCGGATTCGCCGAATAGTCGTAGAACCCCTTGCCGCTCTTCTTGCCGTACATGCCGGCGAGCACCATGCGCTTGAGCAGCGGCGGCGGGGCGTACTTCTGCTCCTTGTACTCCGCAAACATGATGTCGGCGATCTTGTACGTCGTGTCGAGACCCACGAAATCGAGCAAGGTGAGTGGCCCCATGGGATAGCCACAGCCAAGCTGCATCGCCTTGTCGATGTCCGTGACGCTGCCCACCCCGTGCTCCAGCGCCCGGATGGCGTCCAGCAGATACGGGACGAGGAGCAGGTTCACGATGAACCCGGAGTTGTCCTTGGCGGCCACCGGCTCCTTGCCGAGGGAGCGGGCGAACGCAAACGCGCGCTTGAACGTCTCCTCTGACGTGGTGACGGTGCGGACCACCTCCAGGAGCGGCATCAGGGGGACCGGGTTGAAGAAGTGCAGGCCCACGAAGCGGTCGGCGCGCTTGGTGGCCGCGGCCATCGCCGCGATGGTGAGGCTCGAGGTGTTGGACGCGAAGATCGTCCCGGCGCCACATAACCCGTCGAGCTCCCTCCACAAGGCGTTTTTCACCTCCAGGTCTTCCGTGACAGCCTCGATCACAATGTCGCACTGCCGGAGCTCGGCGGTGGTCGTGGTGAACGAGAGGCGCGTGAGGGCGGTATCGCGATCCGCGGCCTGTAGCTTGCCCTTTTCCACGAACTTGGCGAGGGACTTCTCGATGCCGGCTTTGGCCTTGTCGAGAATCGGCTGGGCCACGTCCCGCACGATCGTCGCGTAGCCCGCAGTGGCCGCCACCTGGGCGATGCCGCTTCCCATCAGGCCGCAGCCCAGGACGCCCACTCGAGTGATGTCGCTCATGTCCCTCTCTACTTCTGGAATTGTTTGCGGATCTCGTCCGCGATCCGGACGAAGGCGCTGGCGCGCGGTCCGGGGAGCGCGTGTTCCGCCCGGATCTCCCCGCGCTCCAGCCGGTCGAGCACCTGCTCGAGGGCCACCTGGACCCGCTCGTTCTCCCCCCGGTGCGTGGCCAAGACGGGCAATGTCCCGAGGGTGAACACGACCGCCGGCGCTGCGGCGAGGGGCAGCAAGACTCCGAGGGCGATGGCGATGGCCGTGCCGACGGCGCCGACGGAAAAGAGTGCCGCGGCGCCGCCGATCCGCGCCGCCCGCATGTTGCGGATGTCGGCCGCCAGGCGCACGTGGCAGAAGCCGCTCTCCAGCGGGGTCACCTGCCCGCTGATCTCGACCGGTCGGGCCAGCGCGTAACCCTTGCCACCCGCCTTGAGGCCGCGCTGCATCGAAACGAAAAACCCGACCTGCGGCTCCCAAGTCGTGCGGTCGGGATAGCGTCGCTTGACCCGGAGCAGCTCCTCCCCCTCCATCCAATGCGACAGCGCCCGTTCGACCGTTACGCGGTCCCCCGGGACGACGCGGTTGGCCGTGAGCTGCGCCGGCCCGGCCAGCGCCCACCCTTTGAGCGGCTCGTCGAGCAGCCGGGTGCGCTCCTCGAGCAGCGCCTGTTTCAGGTAACGCGCGGGGATGCCAACGTCCTGCCCGAGTGCCAACAGCTCAGGTTCGGTGAGCCCGTCGCCGATGTCGCGCTCACCGGTCTGCAGCTCAGCGGCGCGGTGGACGATCCGCTCGAGCGCTTCCCGGCTGATCAGCTCTCCGGCCATGACCTACGCCCGCACCGTGTCCTTGGCGGGAACGGGCGGCAGTACCTCGCCCGAGCTGCGCGCCGTGAGGGCGGGGATGGCGCTGTCGGCGCGCCGACCCACGGCATCGAGCAGGCCCTTGAAGAGGTCGATGGGAATCGGGAAGATCGTGGTGGAGTTCTTCTCCGAGGCGATCTCGGTGACCGTCTGGAGGTAGCGCAGCTGAATCGCCGCGGGCTCCCGGCCGATCACGGCGGCGGCCTGCGCGAGCTTCTCGGACGCCTGCAGCTCGCCTTCGGCATTGATGACTTTGGCGCGCCGCTCGCGCTCGGCTTCCGCCTGGCGGGCCATGGCGCGCTTCATCTCGGGCGGCAGGTCTACGTCTTTCACTTCGACGGCCGACATCTCGATGCCCCATTCATCGCTGCGCTCGTCGATGATCTGCTTGAGGATCGCATTGATCTTCTCGCGGTTGGCGAGCAGCTCATCGAGCTCTGTTTCCCCCAGCACCGATCGCAGCGTGGTTTGGGCCAGCTGGCTCGTGGCGTAGAGATAATTCTCCACGTAGATCACCGCTTTCACCGGATCCCGCACCCGCATGTAGAGAACGGCGTTCACCTTGATCGAGATGTTGTCGCGCGTGATCACGTCCTGGGGAGGGATGTCGAGCGCCATCACGCGCAGACTGACCTTTTGCATGCGGGCGAACAACGGTGGGAGGAAGATCAGTCCCGGCCCTTTGGCGCCCCACGAGCGGCCCAGAAAGAAGTACACGGCGCGCTCGTATTCCCGCAGCACTCGCAGGCCGGCGAAGAGATACAGGCCGACGCCGCCGAGCACGAACAACAGTATCTCACCCATGAATCGCTCCTTAGGCCGGGTACGACTCGACGATCACCGCGAGCCCCTGTCCCCCACCGATGCAGGCGGACCCCAGCCCGTAGCGCTTGCCGGCGCGCCGCAGCGCATGGAGCAAATGGATCGTGATGCGCGCACCGCTCGCTGCGAGGGGATGGCCGATCGCGATCGCACCGCCGTGCACGTTGGTCTTCGTCCGGTCGAGACCGAGCTCTTTTTCCACGGCAAGGTATTGCGGGGCGAAGGCCTCGTTCACTTCCACGAGATCCATCTGTGCCAGCTGCATGCCGGCCTTCTGGAGCGCCTTGCGGGCGGCCGGCGCGGGGCCGATGCCCATGAACTTGGGCTCGACGCCCACCACCGCCCAGGCGACCAGCCGGCCGATCGGCTTCAACCCGTGGGCCTTCGCGTATGGCTCGCTCGCGATCACGGTCGCCGCGGCGCCGTCGGAGATTCCCGAGGCATTCCCCGCTGTGACGAGCCCGTCCTTCTTGAAGTAAGGCTTCAGTGACCCGAGCACTTCCAGTGTCGTCTCGGGCCGCATGTGCTCATCCGCCCGGAATTCCACTTGCTGGCCCTTCTTCTTGATCGGCACCGGGACCACTTCGTCCTGGAATACGCAGTCATCCCACGCTTGCTTGGCGCGTCGCTGAGAGCCCAGCGCGACCTCGTCCACCGCCTGACGAGTCAACTGGTATTTATCCGCGAGGTTCTCGGCGGTCTCGGCCATCGATAACCCGCACTGCGGGTCGGTCAGGGATTCCCACAGCAGGTCTTCCAGTGGCGCCGGACCGAGGCGCAGGCCCCAGCGCGCCCCTCGCACCACGTGCGGGGCCTGACTCATCGACTCACCGCCGCCGGCGAGCACCGCGTCCGCCTCGCCGAGGATGATCAGCTGAGCGCCCTGGGTGATCGCCTCAAAGCCGGAGCCGCACAGGCGGTTCACCGTGACGGCCGGGCTCTCGATCGGCAGGCCGGCCTTCAGGGCGACATGGCGCGCCATGTAGATGGCGTCGGCCGACGTCTGCAGCGCGTTGCCGAAGATCGTATGGCCGATGTCGGTGGCGGGGACCCCGGCGCGCTCGAGAGCGTGGCGGGCCGCGATCGCACCGAGGTCGATGGCGGAATGGTCCTTCAGAGAGCCGCCGAAGCTGCCGAAGCCGGTCCGGACTCCCGAGAGAAAGACGACGTCGGTGGTACTGCCCTGGGTCTTCAAAGGGACGAACTCCGCTCAGGAGAAGGCGGAATATGCCGGGCGCGCAAGGCACGGGGCAACGGCCGGCGCTCTCGGTTTGCAAGTACTTCAATAGCTTTGCGTTGGGCTACGACCCGCCTTGAGGGCGAGCCGCCCGCTTCCAGAATAGGTAGACCGGCGTCCCGAGGAGCACGATCCCGATCCCCGCCACCGCTTGCAGCGGCCGCGCGACGAACGTGTTGACGACGATCGCCCCGGCGGCGGCGATGAACAGCGCCGGGGTCAGCGGATAGCCGGGCACCCGGAACGGTCGGGGAGCGTCGGGGCGACGTCGCCGGAGCACGAACACGCTCGCGGCGGCGAGCGCGGCGAACAGCCAGCTCGCGAATACTACGTAGGTCAACAGCTGCTCGAAGGTGCCGAACGTGAGCAGCATCGCCCACGCAGCGCTGGTGAGGATGGCGAAGGCGGGTGTCCCGAAGCGCGGATGGACCTCCGCGAGCTTCCGGAAGAACACGCCGTCGCGCGCCATGGCGAAGTAACAGCGCGTGTCGGTGAGGGTGACGCCGTTGGCGGCGCTGAACATCGAAACGAGCACGGCGGCCGTGATGACTTTTGCCGCGGCGGGGCCGGCCAGCGTCCGCACCGCGTCCGCCGCTACCCGATCGCTCGACGCCACGGCGTCGGGGCCCAGCGCGGCCAGGTACCCGATGTTCGCGGTCAAGTAGATGACGATCAGACCGATCGTCCCGATCACGATGCCCCGGGAGAAGGTTCGTTGCGGGTCGACCGCCTCCCCGGCGGAGTAGGTCACGTTCTGCCAGCCCTCGTAGGCCCACAACACGCCGAGCAGCGCCACGCCGGCCCCCGAAATGACCGATCCCGAGAGCGGCGTCGTGAACAGGCGCGATCCGGTCTGCCCGAGGCCCTGGCCCAGCACGAGCCCCGCGACCGACAAAGCGAGGATCGCGCCAACTTTGATGGCCGTGCTCCAGTTCTGCACGTTCGCCGCATGGCGGGTGCCCCGGATGTTGACGACCGTGACCGCCGCGATCACGCCCAGGGCCAACAGTTTTCGCGTCACCGGCCCAACCGGCACCAGTTCGCCCGCATAGTTGCCGAACGCGACTGCGAGGGTGGCGATCGAGCCGGAGCCGATCGCGAGGAACAAGGTCCAGCCGAGCAGGAACGCCGGCAGCGGCCCGAACGCCTCGCGAACGTAGACGTAGCTGCCTCCCGCTTCGGGGAGCATCCCGCCCAGCTCCGCGAAGGTCAGCGCCCCGAGCAGCGAGAAGACGCCGCCCACGAGCCAAACGAGCAGCGCAACGCCGGGGTCGCCGCCGGAGGCTCGCAGCACCGCGCCGGGGACGACCCAGATTCCCGAGCCGATGACGGTCCCGATGACGACCAGGATGAGGTCGCCGAGCCGAAGCGTGCGGGTGAGGTCGCGGGCCACGCTACAAGCGCTCCAACACCGCGGCAGCGACCAGCCGGGTGGTCGCCGTGCCGCCGACGTCCGGCGTGCGCGCACCAGCCGCCAGGGCGTCAACCACCGCGCGCTCCAGCTCGCGCGCGGCCTCGGCATGGCCCAGCTGCTCGAACATCAGGGCGCCGGTGAGTATCGCCGCCAAGGGGTTCGCGACTCCTTTGCCTGCGAGTGGCGGCGCCGATCCGTGCACCGGCTCAAACAGCCCCGCCCGCCCGGGGTGGAGATTGGCGCTGGCGGCCAGTCCGAGCCCACCGACCAGTCCGGCGCCCAGGTCCGAGAGGATATCGCCGTAGAGGTTGTTGGTAACGATCACCTGGAAGCGGCTGGGGTCGCGCACCAGCTCCATGGCGAGGGCATCGACGAAGCGATGCTCGGCCTGAATCCCCGGGTACTCGGCGGCGACGGCCTTGAACTTCTCCTGCCAGACCCTGTGGGCCGGCACAGCATTCGATTTGTCGCTCATCGTGACGCGAGTCTTGCCGTGCGCCGCGGCCCAAACGAATGCCGCGCGGACGATCCGTTCAACGCCGGTGGCTGTGTTGACCTCCTCGGCGATGAACTCATCGCCCGAGACACGTCCACGACCGAGATAGACGCCTTCGGTGTTCTCTCGAAAAATGACGAAGTCAATCGCCCCGGGTGCCCGCAGCGGAGTCAGGTCGGGTTGGAGTAGCTGTACGGGGCGGAAATTGATGTACAGGTCGAGCCGAAAACGGAGCCCCAGCAGAATGTCCCGCGCGTGCTCGTTGCCGGGGACTCGTGGGTCCCCGAGGGCGCCGAGCAGGATCGCGTCCACCTCATCGCGCAGGTGGGCAAACGCGCGATCGGGCAGGGTCTCGCCGGTTTTGAGGTAGTGATCGGCGGAGAACGGCAGGCGCTCGAGGGCGAGGGCGAACCCGTGCCGGGCCGCCGCTCGCTCGAGCACGGGGATGGCGGCGTCGATCACCTCGGGGCCAATGCCGTCGCCTGCGATGACGGCGACGCGGTAGGACAGAGGCGCCATCAGCAATCGGCCGCCGACAGCCGACGGCGTCTGTTCATTCGAATCCCGTCGCCCGTCCGCAGCCGATGCAGTAGGCCCACCCCACGTCCACCTCGCTGCCACACGCCGGGCACTTCAACTCGCCCGACGGGGGTTGGCCGCAGTGCGGGCAAAAATTCACTTTGCGGCCGCCGGGGAGCGAACCGCCGCAGTAGGGGCACTGCCGCGCGTCGGCTGGCTCCTCCGGCTCCGCCAGCTCGAACGCCGGGGAGGGCTCGGTTTGGGTTGGCCAGGTGACGGGAGGAATCGGGTTTTCCGACGTCCAGCTGACCGGCTCCTCCTCTTCCTCCTCCTGTTCTTCCGGTTCCGGCTCGGGTGGAGCGTATGCCGTGTTGCCGCGCAGCACCCGTTCGGCCGCGAACCGGTTGATCATGACGCGGGCGTCGGGGAAATTCCGGAAAAAGCTCGGGTCGGGATTCGTCGCCGTGACCTCGCGCTGCATGCCTTCCCGCACGTCTGTCGGCTCGAGCTGCACTAGTCCGCGCTCGCCGGCGAGCAGGCGCAGCACGGCCATTTCGTAGTCCTGGTGCGTCGCCACTTTCAACCGTGAGCGATTGGAGCGGTAGGGTACCAGCCGCTCGTAGAGGTCCGCTGCCGGGAACGGGACGGCGATGCGGGCGTCTCGCGAGAGGACTTCCACCAGACACTCGAATAGACGATCCAGCTCGTCAGACACGCCTCACCCCCACCCCCTGGCCCCCTCTCCGCTGATGCGGAGAGGGAGACGATGGACGATCCCCAAGTTCATTGTACGACGACCACACCCTTCATGAACGGGTGGGGCGTGCAATAGTAGGCGTACGTGCCCGGCCGATTGAATCGGTGCACGTACGCCCCGTTTTGCGGGATCAACTCGGAGTTGGCCTCACCACTGCCGGCGGTGAATGAGATGGTGTGGCCGAGCGGGTCGGTGTTGTTCCACCGCACGGCCTGACCGGCCGAGATGACGACGGTGTCGGCCGGAAACTTCATCGCCGTGATGGTCAGCGTGGCCGCGACCTGCGCGTCCACGTCCCCGGTTACTGGGGCGGCGCGGGGGGACTTTCGGAACCACGCGCCGAAGCGGCTGAGGTGCAACGGAATCGTGAACTCGAAGCCATAGAGTAGGTTGGAGCCGCCGCGGAAAAAGCCGCGGCGCGATGCGCCTTCGATGGTGTTCACGTCCACGTTGCTCACGTGCAACGAGAACAGGTGGGGCGAGTTGGGGATCTGGAACAGGAACCCCGCCCCCCAGGCCGGCTTCTCGAGCGGTGATGGGGACATGAGCGACGCGACGTCGCCGGTGAGCGCCACGTAGGCGTTGAGCCTGACTGCCACCCCCGCCGCGAGCGCGGCCCGCGCCTTGTTGCTGTCGTAGGGCTGGCTCATGGCGCGGACCGCCCCCGACAGGGTGAGCGACCCGGCGGTGTAGTCGGCCGAGAGCTCGCCGTCGAAGCTGCTGGAGGCAGCGTTGTAGGCGGGCGTCAGCGCCACGACGAGGCGGCTGCGTTCCGGGCTGGTCATCTGCCAGCGCCCGTACAGCTCGAATTCATTGGGCTTGGCCGGAGCGGTAATGGAGTTAGTCGCGTAGTGGATGCCCAGCGCGGTGCGCGCCGGCAGCCCGAGCGCGAAGGTGAACATCGGGGTGTTTCGCACTTTGTGGAGGGCATTCGATGCTCCCACATGAAACCGGTGCAGGAAATCGAACTGGAGCACCCCCGGCTCCGGCACCCAGGTACCGCTGAGATTCGGGGAGCGGTTCAGCAACGACTGGGCGGGCAGTGGAGCAGCGAGGAGGGACAGGGCGCCGACGAGCATACGTCGCATAAACGGGCTCCAGGAGTGGTGCTGTGAGAATCTATTGCGGATCGCGGATTGCGGAATGCGCGGTCGACCTTCACCGACCATTCCGCAATCACCAATCCGCAATCCGCAATGCGCTCAGCGCCACTCTTGCACCCAGCGGTCGTACAGCACCGGGGTGACCCCGCCCTGCTGCAACACCTCGATCCCGGAGGGGTCGCGGTAGGCGCGCCGGTAGAAGACGTGGGTCACGCCGGAGTTGATGATCAACTTGGCGCACATCACGCAGGGTGCGGCGCTGACGAACAGGACCTTGTCCCGCACGCTCCCCGGCGCCTTCACCAGCGCGTTCATCTCCGAGTGGATGCAGCCGCAGTTGCCCGGGACGGCGCTGTCGCATCGATTGGGGAGCCCCCGCGCGTTGCCGTTGTAGCCGATCGCCAGGACGTTTTCGAGCTGCTGGTCGGTCACCACGGTGCCCACCTGCAGGCGCACGCACGTGGACCGTTTGGCCAGCTCCTCGGCCATGCGCATGTACACCTCGTATAGCGGGATCCGCTCGACCGGCGCTGGCTCTGCGCCCTCGGGGAGCAGGTTGAGGCGATGCGTGTTCGCCGCGACGCCATCCTTACTGACGCTCATGGACCTCTCGATCGGGGTCGTAGCCCGCGTACTTGCCGCGCGCTTGCTGCTGTTTGAGCCAGATATCGAAACCGGACGGGACGAGGCCATTGGACCGTTGCTGGCTTTCGGCCGCGTGTTGGGCCAGGTGGTTGGCGTACTCGTTCTTGGGGTGATCGCTGTGCCCGCGCACCCAGCGCCAGTGGACGCTGTGTCCCTGCGTCGCCTGCACCAGTTTCTGCCACAGCGCGAGATTCTCGATCGCGCCGGTCTTGCGGCGCCAGCCGCGCGTCACCCACCCGGGCACCCACTCGGTCATGCCCTTCACTAGATACTCGGAGTCGGACACGAAGGTGACAGCCGCGTGCTGCCACTGACGATGCAGCCATTCGAGTGTAGCGATCGCGCCGGCAAGCGCCATGCGATTGTTGGTGGTGTCGGGAGCGCACTCGTAGAAGTCCCAGCGGGCCACGCTGTCGCCGGCGGGGGCCTCGATCAACGCCGCGTTGCCCCCGGGGTTGGGCGGAAGCGTGCCGTTGCCGAGGCAGCTCTCGTCCGCATGGACGAGGACAGGGGTGACGGCGCGGGCGGGCATCAGGGCTGGATGGCGACGGGGATGTCCGTGTGGAGCAGGATGTCCTCGGTGTGCGACGCGACACTGGGCCGGCGATCTCCCAGGCCGCGCGGCAAATGCGCGCCGGCGAACAGGGAATCGGCGCGGATGGCGCGCACGACCTGCGCCACGACCTCCGCCGCCCCACCTTCCTGGAGATGTGTCTGGAACTGCACCCCAAGGAGCGACAGCTCCGCCTCCGCCTGCCCGAGGACGCGCAAACCCTCGAGCCGGTCCCGGTACGCGTGGATCACGTGCACCGTACTTCCAGCGACGCTCGCGAACCGCGACGCCAGCTCAATCGCGCGCCGGTTCCGCCCGTCGAACGCCACCGCACAGGCACGCATCGGGGACGGCGCGCTGCCGCTCACGATCACGCTGCGCTCGGACAACTGGATGAGGGACGCCGCCGTGCGACCGAGGGCGAACGGCCCGGCCCGCTCGGTCTTTACGCCGCGGCGGCCCACGACGGTGGCGTCCACGTCCTTGGCGAGCTCCGCCAGGATGAGATCGGGTTCCCCTTTGCGTAGTCGCGCTTCGGCATCGAGTCCGGCGGCTTCCACCCGGAAGCGCGCCCGCTCGAGCAGCGTTTCGGCCTCGGCTAGGGCGGCGTCGCCATCCTCATCGACGACGGTGGCGACGACTATGGCCGAGCGGAACCGCCGCCCAAGCACCACGGCCTGCTCCAGCGCCGCGTCACCCTGCGGGCTGCCGTCCAGGCCGACCAGTAGACGGGTGAACATCAGGCAGGGCTCACGGCAGGACCGCGAACCGGTCCAACTCCCGCAACCGGAAGGGCAGGAGCTCGCCGGTCATCGGGAGGCGCGCCAGGAGCGTCTCGTCCGAATCCGCGGTATCGAGTCGCTCCGCGACCACGACGTACTCGGTGCCGCGACGCGACAGCGCCACCCGGCGCCGTTCCCGCACCGCCCGCTCCAGCGCGTCGAGGGCCGCGGGGGTGAGACTCTTGTACTCGGGGATGGCGCCCATGGCTGGAGATTAACGGACGGTGATGGATCCCGCTGCACCTGCCACGACGTGCCCGATCAGCGCGGCCGCGGGCGTCGCCTCGCGAGCGAGGGCTTCGCACAGGCGCTCCACGCGCTCCGCTGCCACGGCGATGAGCAGGCCCCCCGAGGTTTGGGCGTCGGCGAGGAGCGTCCGGTCGGCGTCGGCAACCGCGTCGGCGAAACGCACCGCGTCCCGCAGGCTCTCGAGGTTGCGCGTGGTGCCGCCGGGCACGGCCCCCTGGGCGAGCATCTCCCGGGTGCCAGGAAGCACTGGCACGTCGGCGGCCACCAGCTCCGCCGCCACCTCGCTCGCGCGCAGCAAGTTGTGCAGATGGCCCAGGAGGCCGAAACCGGTGACGTCGGTGGCCGCGTGTGCGCCGACCGAGAGCATCGCGCGCGCCGCGCCGGCGTTCAGCGTCGTCATCACCCTGACGGCGCCGGCCAGCGCCGCCGCCGACAGCAGGTCCCGCTTGAGCGCGGTCGTCAGAATGCCCGTCCCGATCGGCTTGGTGAGCACCAGCGCATCGCCCGGCCGCGCACCCGCGTTGGTCACGAGGCGCTCGGGGTGAACCTCCCCGATCACGACCATGCCGTATTTCGGCTCCGGATCGTCCACCGAGTGGCCACCGAGCACGAACGCGCCGGCGGCGCGCGCCACGTCCGAGCCGCCGCGCAGCACGTCCCCCAGTAGGTCGAACGGCAGCCGCTCGCGCGGCCAACCCACCAGGTTCAGGGCGAACAGTGGCACGCCGCCCATCGCGTAGACGTCCGAGAACGCGTTGGTCGCGGCGATACGCCCGAAGTCGTACGCGTCGTCCACGATGGGCGTAAAGAAGTCGACCGTCGCCACGAGCGCCCGATCGGGCGCCACCTGAAAGACGGCAGCGTCGTCGCGGGACGCAGCATCGACGAGGATCCGGGGATCCGGAACCGAAGGCACGTGACGCAAGACCTGCGTCAACTCGGCAGGGCCGAGTTTGCAGGCTCAACCGGCGCCGTGCGAATACGCCGTCAGGCGAATGGCGGTCATGGTGGGGCGTAATATGAAGCGGAACGCCCCTACCGGTCAGCCTTCCTGCGCGACCAACAACGCCCGCAATCCGATCAGCGCGCGCTCCTCGTGAGGGACCTCATCAAAGCTGCCGTTGGGTCGTTGCCGCGCGAGCAGCGCCGGCACGGCCCGGGCGATCACCGCGCGAGCCGGGCGAATGCCCGCGAGGAGCAGCGATTCGAGCATGTGGAACAGGTTCACGTCTCCCCAGGTACCGTCGTCCCGCTGGTCCGCCGCGACCCGCTCGACGCAGCGAGGCAACCGGTCGAGGTAGGGAGCGGGCGCGAAGGCGATGGTGCCCAGCGCGCAGGCCTCGAGCTCGTCCTGCACCGACGGCCACAGACTCAGCACTCGCTCGAACCGTCTGACGACGCGCGGCCGGGCGTCCTGGTGGGCCCGCAACAGGACCCGGAGGCCGAGACACTCGGCGGCGAAGGTGGCGCCGGTCTCGCTCGTCAGGACGGTTCCGTTGGGGAGGGCCAGCGGGGGCTGCGCAGCGTCGCGCGGCGGCGCTTCGAGAAAGGTCAGGACCCACGCCACGACACGGGACAGGCCGCCCTGCAGGACGTCCAGTCCGAGGTCCATCATCTCCCATGCCGCCCAGGCGGTGGTGACCAACGAGCCGCCGATGGAGCCGTCCGAGCGGGTCCAACTGCGGCGTTGGTTATAGAGGCTCTCAGCGAGCTGTTCGTCTTGGGGAGTGGAGATGTGGAGCAGCTGCCGCGCGATTACACCGGGGCGGGTGTCGAGCGTGGCGAAAAAGGTTTCCAGTCTGGCGATCGCCGGTTCCAGGGACGTCATCATCGGGGCCTCCTTGCTCAGGGAGGATCAACTGTTTCCGCTGTTCGGGTAGAGTCAGGCGCGGCAGGGAGGGACGTGTCGCGACGGCTCAGAAGCTAGTAGGCATGCCCGGCTGGAAAGGTTCCGAGCCAGGTCAGCCGAGCCGCCACGCCAACAGAGCACCGGCGCCCAGGTATCGCACCGCGGATGTGATCAGGGTCACGAAGGCGGGGCGAGCGGGGAGCCGCGCGGCCAACAGGCCAATGAGACCGAACAGCACCCACCAGCCGCCGTGGCCGAGAGAGTCGAACCATAACGAGCCAAACAGCGTCAGCAGCAGCGCTTCCGCTGCGATCCACCCGAGGCCGGCACCCGATGGCGGGGGGCTCGCGGCCATGCCGATCCAGCGGTGCGTAGCCCACCCGATGGCGACGAACCATGCCACGACCGGCAGGCACGCGAGCAACAACCGTCCGAGCGTCATGCGTCGCGCTCCCGCTATCGCCTGGTGCGCCGTTCCGGCGACACGTAGCCCGGCCCGCGCAGACCCCGTCCGGGACGCGCCGCCGTTACCTGGCCTCGTCTCAAGACGGCCGTTCCGTTCACGAACACATATTCGATCCCGACCGACGGCTGGTGCGGCTTTTCGAACGTCGCCCGGTCGCTCACGGTGGCCGGGTCGAAGACCGTCACGTCGGCAAACATCCCGGGTCGCAGGAGGCCGCGGTCCGTGAGCCCGACGCGCTGCGCCGCGAGCGAGGTCATCTTCCGCACCGCGAACTCGAGCGGCATCAGTTTCAGTTGCCGCACGTAGAGGCCGAGGATGCGGGGGAAGCTGCCATAGGCTCGGGGATGGGTGCCTTCATTGCCGAACGGCCCGTCGGGAGCCACGCCGGAGGCGTCGCAGTTCACGGCAACCCACCAGGTCCGCAGGGCGGCCTGGACGTCTTCTTCATTCATCGTGAAGTAAATGGCGCCAGTGCGGGCGCGGTCGGCGAGCACGATATCGAACAGGGTCTCGATCGGGTCACGGCGCCGCTCGAGTGCGATGTCGCTCAGGCGGCGGCCGTCGAGATAGTTGAGCGAGTCTTGGAACGGCCCGGCGATCATGATGCCCTCGGCACCGCCGGTGTTCTGGTACTGGCTCTCCTGACCTACACCGCCCAGCATTTCCTGTCGCAGTCGGGCGCGCGTCGTGCGGTTCCTCAAGCGTGCGAGCAGCGAGTCGGTGCCGTCGGCATGCGCCCACTGCGGGATGGCGGCGCCGAGCGATGTGGCCGCGGCGACGTAGGGATACTGATCGGCGGTGATGTCGAGCCCTGAGGCGCGCGCCGAATCGATCTTCGCGAGCAGGTGGGGCATCCGGCCCCACTGGGATCGGCCGGCCGACTTCAAGTGCCAGATCTCGACGGGGATATCGGCCGTCCGGGCAATGCGGAACGCCTCGTCCAGCGCCTCGTCGGCGTGCGCCGCCTCGTTGCGGATGTGGGTCGCGTAGATGCCGCCGTGGCGGCGTGCCGCACGGGCCAGACCGATGAGCTCTTCGGTGGGGGCGTAGATCGCCGGGGCGTACAGCAGGGACGTCGACACGCCGAGGGCGCCCTGTTCCATCAGTGAATCGACCAGCGCTTCCATCCGTGCCTGCTCGGCGCCGGTGGCGGGGCGGTTGTCGAACCCGATTACGGCCATCCGCAGCTGCGTCGCCCCCACGAAAGTGGCGAGGTTGATGGTGGTGCCGGTGCGCTCGAGGTGGGCGAAATAGCCATCCAGGTCGCGCCAGTCCACGTTGAGGTTGTATTTCTTGATGTAATCGGAGTCGAGGGCCACGAGACGATCGGTCAGCGGCGCGACCGAGCCGCCCTCGCCGGTCACCTCGGTCGTGATCCCCTGTGTCACCTTCGAGAGCACCCGGTTGTCGATCAGGACGTTCGTCTCCGACTGTCCCAGCATGTCGATGAACCCCGGCGCCACCACCAGCCCCGAGACGTCGAGCGTCTCGCGGGCCGTGGCCGCCAAGCGGCCCATGGCCGCGATGCGATCGCCACGGATCGCGAGGTCCCCGCGCCAACGCGGATTGCCGCTGCCGTCCACGATCCAGCCGCCGCGGAGCAGCACGTCGTACGCAGCCGGCTCACCCGCAGTCGCGGGCCGATCCGAAACGGTGCGGCAGGCGGCGCCGCAGCACAGGATGGCCAACCCGAGGCGGATCACTTGCTCCACTCGGTCCTCAGGGAGTCCGGGGTGAGCATCCGGCCGCGTACCATGACCCAGGCGATGTCGCGCGTGGCGGTCACGTCTTCGGACGGGTTGCGGTTGAGGACGACGAGATCAGCGAGTCGGCCGGGCACCACCATGCCGAGCGAGTCGGCGCCGAGCAGCTGGGCGCCGTGGCGCGTTGCGGCGGTAATCGCGTCGATCGGAGTGAACCCCGCCGCTACGAGGAGCGCGAGCTCTTCGTGCAGCGAGGCGCCCGGCACGAGCAGCGGATTGGCCGCGTCGGTCCCGGCGGCCACCATGCCGCCCGCCGCCCGGAACTCGCGGACGAATTGGTTCTGGCGCGCCCGCGAGCGGCGGAACGCCGCGAATTCCGGAGCACGCCAGCCGCTGCGCTGCAACAGGCCCGCCACCCCGCGAACCCGGCCGGCCGTATCGGCCGGCACGTCGGTCATCCCGAGCCGCGTCGGCAGTCGCGGGTCGTCGAGGTTGGCGAACGTTTCGTGCTCTACCAGCGTCGGGACGATCGCCACGCGCGTCGCCGCGAGCAGGCGGGCGATGCGGGCCACATTCGCGGAGTCGAGGGCGCCCCATCCCACCTCTTCCATTGTAACGCCCGCGAAAAAGATGTCGTTGGCTCGGAAGTAGGGTGAGGCGTCCGGCGCGGCGGCGGCGACGACCCCCGCCATGTGCTCGAGCGAGACGACGCCCGCCCGCGCCGCGGTAAGCGCGTCGATCTTCCCAAGGTGTGCCGCGACCCGCAGCCTGAGCGTCCCGGCTTCGTCGACGATGGCGCGCAGCAGGTCGGGCGTGACCTTGGTGTAGACCTTCACGAAGTCCGCACCGGCCACTGCCCGCTGATCCACGGCCTGCCGCGCCTCCTCGTCGCCCGCGACCGCGCTGGCGCCCGACAGCCTGCCGGACATCCCGTCGATCGCCGCCCCGGCGGTATACATGCGCGGTCCGATGATCGCTCCGAGGTCAAGATCTCTTTTTACGGTGTACCCCGAGTCGCCGGGCGAATGCATGTCGCGCACCGACGTCACGCCCCAGGCGAGGTAGCGCGGCAGTGCCCACCGCTCCACATGGGCGTGGGCGTCGATGAGCCCCGGGATGATCGTCTTGCCGACCAGACTGATCCGTTGTGCACCACGCGGGATCTTGATCTCGTTGACCCGCGCGACGGCTCTGATCGCACCGTCCTTGATCAGTATCAGTGCGTCCGTCTTCGGCGCCCCGCCTGCCCCGTCGATCAGGGTGGCGCCCTCGAGGGCGATCATACCCTTGCCGGGGGAGGTGCACGCCACGGCCAGGGCAACGCCTCCGCAGCGCAGGACCCCCCGCCAGCACAACGTCACGGTTTAGGATCCGGGGACGTATGATCGTGCAAAATCAACCAGCGTTGGTCGCGCTTTTGGAGGATCAGCGTGAACGGTCCGCTCGCCACCAGCGAGTCGCCGCGGTGCAGCTGGAACCGCGCCGTCGCGAACGCCAAATCCATGGTGAGGGGCCGGACGCGGATCTCCTCGAAGGAAAGGGAGTCACGCGACTTGCCGGGCGCGAAGTAGTTGGCCTGGTAGCGGTCGTACATCGGTTGCCAACCGTACTGCACGTGGCCACCCGTGACATAGCCGGTGAGCGAGTCATTCGCGTAGTCGCTCATGAACCCGTCGAGATCGCCGCGATTCCAGTCGTTCGCCGAGCGTGCGAGCGTCGCAGCGATCTCCGCGCGCGGGTCGCCAACCGGCACGCTCGGCGCCGCGCAGGCGGCCAGCGCCAGGATACTCCATCCGAGTCTCCGCACTTACGCCCCCTTCGTCCCGAAGTCCGAGGAACGTACTTTCCCGCATGGCCGATGCAACCCCGCGACCGCCAGGGAGTCCTTTAGGGCGACCAACAGGGAGTCCTTTAGGGCATTCGGCTGGGCTGCCCCTGTTGGGCTCCAAGCGGGCACGCGGCGACCGGGGCTTCCTGTGGGAGTCCATTGTCAACGGCCCCGTCCGATCGCGGCGCCTGGGGGTGAGCCTCGGCCTGAACCTCATCCCGCTCGGCTCAAAACTCTGCACCTTCGACTGCCCGTATTGTGAGTGCGGGTTCAATACGCCTAGAGCCCCCGAGAGCCGCTGGCCCTCTCCTGATGAAGTCGCCCACAGCCTGCGCGGCGTTCTCGAGCGGCTGACGCGCGCGCCCGACTGGATCACCTTCGCCGGCAACGGCGAGCCAACGATGCACCCCCGCTTTCCCGTCGTCGTCGAGCGAGTGCTCGCGGCTCGAAACGAGCTGGCCCCGAGCGCGCGCGTCGGGATTCTCTCCAACGGCCTCGCGGCTGGGAAACCGGCGATCCGCGACGCGCTGTTGCGTCTCGATGCGCGGATGATGAAGCTCGATCCCGGCCCGCCCGAACGCGTGAATGGGCTGTCCTACGACCCGGAGCGGCTCGTTATGGACTACCACGCCCTGAAGCCCTACACGATCCAGGCGATGGTCGTGCGGGGGACCGACTGGGACGGCTCGAGCGATGCGAGCCTCACGGCGTGGCTGGCGGTCCTGGCTGCGGCCGATCCCGACGCGGTCCAGCTCTATTCGCTCGACCGCCCTCCTGCGGACCCGAGTCTCCAAAACGTGTCGCGGGAGCGCCTCCTCGAGATGGCCAGCGCCATCCGGGAAGCGCTCCCGCGGTGTGCAGTGGACGTGTACTAACGACGGCGCTTCCGCCTCGCCTTGGCCTTCGGGCGCCGGGCTTTCTTCGCGGACTTCTTCGCCTTGGCTCGTTTCACCTTCCGGGCCGGCTTCCTTGACTGCTTCGCCGCCTTCTTCTTCTTCGCCTTTTTCGCCTTCCTGGCCTTTTTCTTCGCCGGCGCCTTCTTGGGCTTCGCCGGGGCCATCTCCTCGTTCATGAACGGGTTATACGCCATCGGTGCCGGCTCCGGAGCCGCTGGGGGCTCTGGGGGGAACATCGGCTCCATCATCCCGGGGCCGCCCAACCCCGTCACGTCAATGTTCGCGAGCATCTATGTCTCCTCCGCTGGTTGTCTCCGAGGGGGGCCTATAGCTTACCCGGGGAACCTCCCGACGCAAGTGAGTCCATGCGCCTACTGTTCAGTGGTCTCGGGCTCATTCCTACGCTGCTGGGTGCGCAAACCCGTGCCGTAACCCCTACCGCGGCTACACGAACGCCGATCTCCTTGTCGTGGCGGCGCTTCGACATCGACCTGACCGGACCCGCCCGGCCACACGGCTTCGTCAGCGCGATCGGTCGCCGCGGGGCGCTGATCGGTACGGAGATCGGCAGCTTCGAGGCCTGGGCCTGGCCACTCAAGCTGCTGCACGGTTTTGAGCTGGCGTTCAAGACCCCGCTTTACGACCAACCGATCCCGGCGCGCGACATTGCACGCCGCGTCGAGATCTCCCCCGCCGGAACGACGATCGTCTACAGTCACGCCGCGTTCACGGTAACCCAGCGCGTGTTCGCCCCACTCGACGAACCGGCGCTCGTCGCGGTACTCGAGGTGGACGCGGTTCGGCCGATCGAGGTAATCGCTCGCTTCCGCCCGGATCTGCAGCTCGCCTGGCCGGCCGGATTCGGCGGTCAGTATGTGTTCTGGGACGACGAGGAGCGCGCGTTCGTGCTGTCCGAAAGCCGGCGGCAGGTGAGCGCATTCTTCGGATCCCCGTGGGCCACATGGGCAACCAACAATCCTTCCCACATGCTGGCCGACGCGCCAAGCGAGCTGCACATCGCCGTCGGCGACCAAGGCCCGGTTCCGATGCCGAAGCCGGGGGAGCCGGCAGGTCGGCTCACCGCCGTGCATGCGACCGGGATTCCGATCGTGATGGTGGGTGCCATCGCACCCCGCGATACGGTGCGGGCGATCTATCGTCGCGTCCTCGGCGGTCTCCCGGACCTGTACGCCACCCGTGCCGCCCACGCGCAGCGCGTACTCGATTCGACGATCGTCTTCGATTCCCCCGACACCCTGCTGAACCTCGCGGTCCGCTGGGCGAGCCTCAATCTGGATGAAGCGATGGCCTGCAACCCCGACCTGGGCTGCGGCCTGGTGGCGGGATACGGCCCGAGCGGCAGCTCGAGCACCCGACCGGGGTTCGGGTGGTATTTCGGCGGGGATGCCTCGATCAACTCGTTCGCGATGAGCTCGATCGGGCTGTGGCGGCTGGCGCGCGACGGCCTCGCGTTCTTCGCGACCCACCAAGGGAGACGGCCGCCGAACCTCGGCAAGATCCCGCACGAGATCTCTCACGGAGCCGCGCGCATCGGCTGGTTCGACGAGTATCCCTACGCATTCTATCACGGCGACACGACGCCGTTCTGGGTGTTGGCGGTCGCTGAGTACTGGCGCGCCTCGGGCGACACGGCCACGATCCGCCGGCTCTGGCCAGCTCTCAAACGAGCCTACGATTGGGCCAAAGCCACGGACGCCGACGGTGACGGGCTGATGGACAACGCCCGCGCCGGCGCCGGCGCGATCGAGCTCGGAGACTTGCAAATCGGACTGCAATCCGACGTCTACATGTCGGCCGTGTGGGTCAAGGCGCTGGAAGCCGTGCCGCCGATGGCCAACCTCGCGGGCGACCGCGCGACACGGGATGAAGCGCGGCG
>DATBLG010000164.1:0-3963 GCA_036555485.1 Gemmatimonadales bacterium
TGGTGTTGAGGATCGGGAAGACGAGGTCGCCGATCGGCCGGCCCTGGTACTCGAACAGCGGCGACCCGCAGCAGCGGGCGGCTCGCGTGAGGAGCGAATCGGTCGTGCCGATCGAGCCTCCTTCGACCGCGACGCCGCCGCGCTCGAGCGAAGCCGCGAGCGCCCGCGCCGCATACCGGTTCGGGTCCGGCAAGGCAAAACTCTCGACAAACGTGCGACGGCCCTGCGCGACCGTCCCCTCCGCCCAGATGTCCATCGTGCCGGGCGTCCGGAAAAACCGGTCGCCGATGGTGGTGGAGTTCCCGGGCGGGACGGTGCGCGCCCGATTTTCGAAGGTGAAGAGATCGAGCCGGGGTGACCACGTAATCAGGGGCGGTCGGTCGACTGCGTCGCCTGGCGTGATGGAGAAATCCACGCTGTTGTCGTTGAAGCCGAGCCCGGAGACCGGTGCCGCGTACCACCAGTTCAGGTCGAAGGTGTTCCAGGCGGGCAAAACCAGGACAGGCTCGAAGTACGAACCGTCCCCGATGATCCGTCCCGTGATGCGCCGGACCCCGTGTGCGCGGATCGAGTCAGCGATGCGGTCGATCGCGGTGAACGCAGAGTCGCATGCGCCCGAGGCGAGGGTGTCCAGACCGTAACATCGGGTGGAGAAAGTCGGATCGCCGCGACCGTACAGCACCAGGTCGCCATGCACGATTCCGTCGCGCAACACCCCGTGGACGTACACGCTGGTGCGCACGCGGTAGTCGGGAGGGAGCAGCACCGTCGCGGCGGCGCCGACGATCAGCTTGGTGTTACTGGCTGGTACGAAGAGGCGGTCGGCGTTGCGCTCGTACAGGGTGCGCCCGCCCTCGTCCGCGACGTACACCCCCCAGCTCACCCTGTTGAACGGCGGCTGATCGAGCAGCGCGTCGAGACGTTGGGCGAGCGCGCCCCGCCGCGGCGCTGGATCGGGGCGGGTCTGCGCCACGGCGCGGGCGCCGAGCGTGGCGCTAATCGTGAGCGATGCGAGGATCAGCTTTCGCATACAGCAGGTCCGCGACGAGGTTGACGAGGACGAAAATGACCGACATGAACAAAATACTGCCCTGCACCGCCGGGAGATCCCGTTTCTCGATGGCGGTCAATACGTACCGGCCCAGCCCCGGCCAGGCAAAGATCGATTCCGTGAGCAGGCTGCCGGTAAGATAGTTACCGGTGTCGAGTGCCAGCACGGTGATGACCGGGATCAGGGCGGTGCGCAACCCGTGGCGCAGCACCACCGCCGTTTCGCGCAGGCCCTTGGCCCGCGCGGTGCGGATGTAGTCGCTGGCCATCGCCTCGCGCATCGCCCCGCGCGTCATGCGCGCGAGCACCGCCACCGACCGCATCCCGAGCGTGACGGCGGGGAGCACGAGGGCGGCGAGCCCCCCCGATCCCGACGGCGGCAGCCAACGCAGCGCGACGGCGAACAGCAGGATGAGCAGCAACCCGACCCAGTACACCGGAAACGACACGCCGAGATAGGCGGCGAGGCTCGCGATCCGGTCCACCGCGCCGCCCGGCCGGATGGCCGCGAGCACGCCGAGCGTGATGCCCGCGACGGCAGCAAAACCCATCGCCGCGAGCGCCAGCTGCGCCGTCTTGGGGAAGCGCTCGACCAGGTCCTGCGCGATCGGCCGGCCGGTGATGTAGGAGCGCCCGAGATCGCCCCGCAGCACGCCCGTGAGGTAGTGCCAGAACTGGACCGGGAGCGGATCGTCCAGTCGCAGCTCAGCGCGCAGCCGAGCGATCGTGGCGGAATCGGCCCGCTCGCCCACCATCCCTTGCACCGGATCCCCGGGCGCGACGTTCAGCAGCAGAAATGCCGCCACCAGCACGCCGAACAGTGTCGGAACGAGGAGCAGCAACCGGCGCCCAACGAACCGACTCACCGGGGAGACGCGCGGCGCACCGTGGTCCAGCGCTGGCCATTGAAAACCACCGGCAGCTCCCAGCCCGTAATCGCCGGCGACTCGGCCCACAGATCCACCGGGAACCACAGGTACAACCACGGGGCGGTCTGGTGCACCCGCGCGTCGATCGTCCGGTACAGCGCGGTCCGTGCCCCGTCGTCCAGGGTGCGCCGGGCCAGGAGGATCAAGGAATCGGTGACCGGGTCGCTCGTGAACGCGTAGTTGCCGCCCGGCCCGAAGCTCGCGCTCGCGAACAGTGGATAGAGGAAATTGTCAGCGTCGGGGTAGTCGGCCCACCAATCGAGCAGCGCCATGTCGGCGTTGCCCGCCCGCGCGGCCTCACGCTGGCTCGAGGCGTCGCGCTCGACCAGCTCCACCCGGATGCCGACCCGCGCCAGGTCGGCCTGGACCGCCTGGGCGACCCGGCCCAGCGTCACGTTGTCGGCAGTGCGCCAGAGCTGGAGGGACAGACCGGTCGCGTGGCCGGCTTCGGCGAGTAGCTGTTTGGCACGCGCCGGGTCGTAGGCGTATGCCGGTCGGGTCGTGTCCCCGCCGGCGAGACTCGGCGGGATCGCGCCCCGGGAGCGGATGCCACGCCCGCTCCACACCGTAGAGAGGATCTGGGCGACGTTCACCGCATGGTTGATCGCCTGTCGTACCCGCACGTCCCGCAACGCGCCGCGGCGATTGTTCAGGGCGATGTAGGTGACGCGCAGCGCGGGCTTTTCCTGCAGCCAGGCGGGATGTCGCTCGCGCCAGCGCGCGGTCTCGCCGAAGGGCACCTCGACGACGTCGAGTCGCCCCGACTCGAGCTCGGCGGCCCGCACGAGCTGGTCGGGAATAATGCGCACCACGAGCGACTCCGCCTGGGGCGCCCCACCCCAGTAGTCGGGATTCCGGACAAACCGCAGCGCGTCGTCGTGCGCCCACGCGGCGAAGCGCCACGGCCCGGTGCCGACCGGCTGTGCGCCGAGGTTGGCTGGGGGGCTCTCGGGGACGATGGACGCCACGGGCATCGCCAGGAATTTCGGGAACACGGCGAGGGGCAGGGCGAGCGTCAGGGCCACGGCCGTGTCCCCCAACGTCTCGATTCCCCGAACGTCGGTAGCGGTCCCGGCGGCGTACTCGCGGGCCCCCGCAATGGGGAGCAGCGGCCAGGCGCGGCCGCCGGTGGAGCGTGGATCGAGCACCCGCAAGAAGCTCCGGCGCACCGCCTCCGCCGTGAGGGGCGACCCGTCATGGAACTTCACGGCGGGACGCAGGTGAAACACGTACCGCAGGCCCTGCGAGTCGACGATCCATCGATCCGCGAGCGCGGCCTCGAGCGTACCGTTGGGATCGAACCGCGTGAGCCCGTCGTAGAGCAGCGTCACCATCTCGCCGGTCGGCACGTCGGTCGAGAGCGCCGGGTCCAACGAGCGGGGGTCGTAGCTCTCGTAGTAGGTGAGGGGGGCGCCCGCGTTGGGGCGCTCCGCGACGCACGCGGCCGCCGTGGCGACCGGCAGCATGACCCTCGAGAAACGCCAGAAATGGAACATCAAACTCGGTGTCGAAAAGGTTGACAGTCGGGGTGGTGGCCGGCCAACATACGGAGCACGCCATACACCGTCAATTGCGTTCCGCGCGTTTCCTCCTCATCGCCGCCCTGTGCGCGGCGGCCGTCCGCCCACTCGCCGCTCAGCAGGAGCCGGAGCGCGTGGTGCGCGGACTGAACTTCGTTGGCAACCGGTCAATCGACTCGTATACCCTGAGCACGGTCATCGCAACATCCCAATCCGCTTTGTTCGCTCGATGGTGGGGGTTGCGGTGGCTCGGTTTGGGGGAAAAGCGGTATTTCGACGAGCTCGAGTTCCGCCGCGACGTCGTCCGGCTGATCCTGTTCTACCGTCAGAGCGGGTTCATGCGCGTGGTGGTCGACACATCGGTGCGTCGCACCGCGCGCGATGCGTTCGTCACGTTCCGGATTTACGAGGGTGAGCCGGTGCTCGTCACGCGTCTCGACGTGGAAGGTGTGACGGGGATCGTC